>DDTL01000010.1 GCA_002344345.1 Saprospiraceae bacterium UBA2365 | reverse complement strand
TAAACATACATATGAAATCGACATAAAAAACTTGCAGGGTAATTTTATACCAACCAACCATGAAAGTTTTTTATCAAAGATTCCATATGGCCGAAGAAGAACAAATAAAAAGCTTATATATGAAAACGATAAGAAGGATTCTGAAAATACATAAAATTGAAGGGTTTAAAGTATTTTGTCTCTTCAACACCGGAGAATCAAGGATAATTGATTTTAAGGATATATTTGAAAAATGGAAAATTGATGAGGAAGATCCTGAATTCCTTCTCTTAAATGATGAAAAAGCATTTAAAAAAGTGAAGCTGATCGAAGGCACTCTTGTCTGGGAAAATATTAAAATTCAGGGAATTGATGAAAAAGGTCAAAAAGTTGAATATCCTTTTGATATGGACCCGATTGTCTTGTATGAAAACAGTATTTTGGATGAAACGAGACAACTTGAACTAGGGCTGTTGATCAAAAAATCCAGGACTGAATTAGGTTTAACTCAGGAAGAACTTGCGAAAAGGAGTGGCACCACTAAACACTATATCTCAAGAGTGGAAAATGATAAAACCGGAATTGAATTGTCAACACTCAAAAAAATAATCGAAGGTGGATTGGGCAAAAGAATGAAAATCAGCATAATTTAATATTTTTGATGGTGATTCCAACCGCATTTTTCTGGCAAAATAAAACATTTACCTATGCATAAATTCATCATTCTTTTCTTCATTTCCGGTTTGGTGCTGCACGGAAAATCTCAGGACCGTATCACAGGACATTCTTTCGCAACCCGCAGTGAAGTGCTTGGCCAAAACGGAATGGCCGCTACCAGTCAGCCATTGGCCACGCAGGTTGCGCTGGATATCCTTAAATCCGGTGGTAATGCCGTCGATGCGGCTATTGCAGCCAATGCCATGCTGGGACTGGTTGAGCCAACCGGCAATGGTATCGGAGGAGATCTGTTTGCCTTGATCTGGGTGGCTAAAGAGAAGAAATTGTATGGATTGAATGCCAGCGGTCGCTCGCCATATGCATTGACATTGGATTATTTTCAAAAGAATGGCTATTCAAAAATCCCAACTCTCGGCCCCTTGCCTGTTTCGGTTCCCGGTTGCGTGGATGGCTGGTTTGAGATGCATCAGAAATTCGGCAAACTGCCCATGTCTGCCATACTTGAGCCTGCAATCAGCTATGCCAGAAATGGTTTCCCTGTCTCCGAGCTCATCTCGTATTACTGGCAAAGAAATGCTGCTCTGCTTAAAAAATATCCCGGATTTGAAGAGATCTTTATGCCTGGCGGACAGTCTCCTGCAAAAGGAGAGATCTTTAAAAACCCGTTCCTGGCATCAACGCTTGAAAAGATCGGCCAACAAGGCCGGGATGTTTTTTATAAGGGAGAAATTGCCCGGAAAATAGTCGATTACATGCAGGAAAACGGCGGATTCCTGACCATGGAGGATTTTGAGGATCACCATTCCAATTGGGTGGAACCCGTTTCGGTCAATTACCGAGGTTACGATGTATGGGAATTGCCACCCAACGGTCAGGGCATTGCCGTATTGCAAATGCTCACCATTCTGGAAAACTTTAACCTTTCTGAAATGGGCTTTGGCTCACCGGAATACATGCATTTATTCACGGAAGCCAAAAAACTGGCCTTTGAGGATCGGGCAAAATATTATGCTGATCCTGATTTTAATGACATACCTGTTGACCAGCTGATCTCCGAAGCTTATGGTAAAAAAAGAACTGAACTGATCGATATGAACCGTGCTGCCAGAAGTTACACACCGGGCGAACTGGAAACGGGTCATACCGTTTATCTGACCACTGCGGATAGTGAAGGTAATATGGTTTCTCTGATCCAAAGCAATTACCGCGGCATGGGTTCCGGCATGACACCCGGGAAGCTCGGTTTTGTGTTGCATGACCGGGGCGAAATGTTCAGCCTGGAAGATGGACATTTCAATGTCTATGCACCGCATAAAAGACCATTCAACACGATCATTCCGGGTTTTATCACCAAAAACGGAGTACCCTTTCTGAGTTTTGGCGTGATGGGTGGCGCCATGCAACCACAGGGCCATGTGCAGATCATCTGCAATATCATCGATTTTGGGATGAATATTCAGGAAGCCGGAGACGCCCCAAGGATGCAACATTTGGGTTCCAGCGAACCAACGGGCGAAAAAATGAATGATGGCGGTGTGCTGACACTGGAGACTGGCTTTGAATGGGAAACGATCCGTTCATTGATCCAGAAAGGCCATAAGATCCAGTATGATCTGGGCGGATATGGTGGTTACCAGGCCATCCGATGGGATCCGGTCAACAAAGTCTGGTATGGCGCTTCCGAATCCAGAAAAGACGGACAGGCCGCAGGATATTGACTGACCAAAATATAAAAAAAAATCCATTTGCCGGGAATGATTTTCAGTTAAATCATTGGTCTATCTATTCCCCTTTCACAGCCTTCAAACTGATCATCTCATGATGCTGACGAATTTGAACCACATACATTCCGGATGGCCAGCCATGTGTATCCAAATTCAACTGCTGATCTTCCGAAGCTTGGATTTCTGCTTCTTTTGAGCAGACTGCTTGTCCATTGATATTGAAAATGTTGATATTGATTTTTCCGGGCAATCGGGATGAAAGGATGATCTTCATTTGTTCATTGAAAACTGTCGGACTCAGCCTGGCATTCAAAGAGGTTGTTATTGAAGGTACTGAGACTGCAGTTTCCGGCCCGAATTTAAAGTCTGACACCACCGCAAAATGGTCGCTTGCATTGTTGCTGTCGTTGGCCAAAACCAAATACGCATTGAGACTGTCCTGAGGCAGATTAGCGGTTTGCAAAGCAAATCCATTAAGCCTGTTGAGCACGGCATCAGTATAGATGATATAATCCAGCCTTCCGGGGAAATAGGAACTGCCTGAACTGCTCCAGGTTACGGCCATGGGTGAAGCTGTGGTATACAACACAGCATCTTTCAATGCGGTATTGTCCCAATCAGGATGGAAATCTGGTCCGTAGGAAAATTCATTCTGAATATCTCCTTCCAGGTAAGTTCGCAGTTGCCGGCTTTTACCCACAAAGTTCATATCTCCTGTGATGATGATCGGCGAGTTCGGGTCCAGTAGAAGACTGCTGTTACCGTTTTTGGCATCCCTGATAAATGCCATGATGGCATCCACTTCATCCTGGCGTCCGGAGTCGTTGTCACAGCAAGGAAGGTGCGCATTGACCACCAGGATTTTTCCCTCATTCGTTTGCACCAAAAATGCGCCATTTCCTGAGATAAAATGCGATTCGAGTATGGGATACCTACTCACCAGGATGATATCCGTGCCTTGTTTTTGAGCATACCATGTTCCACCGGTAAACTGCTGGATCAATTCCCTGGTTTGTGCAGCAGTATGATCATAAATCTCCTGAAAGGCGATGATATCCGGTTGGATGGCATTGATCAGGCGGTTGAAATAGCTTGTTTTGCTGAACAGGTCATCGGTAAGCACATTTTGGGTCATGATCCTGAAGTCCGTATCTGTCGCTCTTTTGATGGAATAAACAGGAAGCGGCTCAAGTTGGTTTTGTTGCCATGTATAGGTAATTCCTCCGGTACCATCCGGAAATTTATCCCCGTTGGGAACATCCTGTTGCAGGATCATACGCATGGAATTGCCCGAAAACAACTGAAATCCCGAAACCGAAGCGTTTTTCCGGATACAAAGTTCGAACCTGTCAGAACTGACCGATGGTAAGGTGACGAGGCCGATATCGCTGTGCTTGACATTGTAAGTATTTGTATTCCTGTAAAAAGTACCTTTCCTTTCACCAAAACGGAAAATTATTTCTGCGCCTATTCCGTCAAAGACATAACCTGTTGCGGGGTTATCATCCGCATCGAGGTAAAACACCACATCGTTGGTTTCCTGCAGATTGATCTCCAAACCAAGGTCAAAATTGATATACAGGTAGTTATCGTCATTGAAGATTTTGAGTTGGTTGTAGTCAAAGCCGAATTTCCCGTCATTTTTGGTATCAGAGAAAGCGGTTCCGGTTTGTTCCCAATCCTGAAAATAGCCATCCAGTAATATCCTTTCCGTCTGGGCGGAACCGAAGTTGCAGTTGAGCAACCATATCATACCTGTAAAAATCCAATTTATTTTCATGTATGCATTAATTCCTTAAAAATGTACAAATAACGGTTTTTTACAGATCATTTAATAAAATTTATTCAGATCAGTCTTATCGGGCTGTTGAGAAAATAGAACATATATTCATATCAACTGATTTTATATTCAGCAAAAAAATCTATACCTTCGGAGAATTATTTAACCAACTAACAAAGGTTTATGCACCATAAAATTATCATAGAACCATTCAGGATCAAAATGGTCGAAAAAATCAATATGACCACCGAAGAAGAAAGGGTGGAAATGATCCAGAAAGCACATTATAATCCCTTTCTGCTCACGGCTGAAGAAGTGATCATTGACTTGCTGACGGACAGCGGAACAGGCGCCATGAGCGCTGAACAATGGGCTGGCATGATGCGGGGCGATGAAAGTTATGCCGGAGCCAGAAGCTGGATACGAATGAAAAACGCGGTTCAGGAACTCACCGGATACGAATATGTGATCCCGACCCATCAGGGAAGAGCAGCGGAACACCTGCTGTACGGAAAAGTTGGCGGTCCCGGAAAAGTCTTTATTTCCAACACCCATTTCGATACCACCCGGGCCAATATCGAATATTCCGGAGCTACGGCCTTCGATATTCCCATCGATGAGGCTTTGATCCCTTCCAGCGAACATCCCTTCAAGGGAAATATGAATACCGAAAAACTCCGCCAATTGATCGCTGAACATGGCGCTCAAAATATCGGAGCTGTCATCCTCACCGTCACCAATAACAGCGGTGGCGGCCAACCGGTTAGCCTGGCTAATACCAAAGAAGTTTCCGATATCTGCAAAGAGTTTGGTCTGTTGTTCGTTTTGGATTGCTGCCGCATCGCAGAAAATGCCTATTTCATCAAACACAGGGAAGCAGGCCAACAGGATAAAACCTACAAGCAGATCGCTCAGGAAATGTTCAGTCTGGCAGACGGAGCTGTGATGAGCGCCAAGAAAGACGCTATCGTCAATATGGGTGGATTCCTGGCTTTGAATGACAAAAGGCTTTTTGAGGAATGCACCACCGTTTTGATCATTACTGAGGGTTATTCCACCTATGGAGGTTTGTCCGGAAGAGATATGGAAGCCATCGCGATCGGATTACAGGAAGTTTTTGAACACGATTACCTGCATTACCGGATCACCAGCACCACTTATCTGGGCAGAAAGCTGAACGAACTCGGCATTCCGACCATCCGGCCGATAGGAGGACATGCGGTGTATGTCGATGCCAAATCATTTTATGACCACATACCGGTACATCAGTTTCCGGGTCAGGCGCTGGCTGTGGAATTATACAAACTCGGCGGAATCCGTGCCTGCGAGATTGGATCAGTGATGTTTGGCAAAACCGCAGAAGACGGCAGCCTCATCCCGGCAAAAATGGAACTGGTCAGAATGGCTATTCCACGCAGGGTATATACTCAAAGCCAGATCGATTATGTAGTGGAAGTTTTTGCGGAACTAAGGAATCACAAGGAAAAGGTAAAAGGTTTTAAAATCGTCAAAGAACCGAAATTCCTCAGACATTTTACGGCACATTTTGAACCGGTCGGATAGGAGGTCTGTATTTCAATTTTACAAAATAATTTTGAACAGCTTGATAGCTTTTTAGTCTTTAGTCTTTTAGCTTATTAGGTTTGATTGGGGTCAAAACATGAATTTTTAAGGCAAATTGAATGTTTTGTAATGCATTATCTCAAATTCTACAGACTAAAGGACTAATGATCTAAACATCTGAATTATTTCTATAAATAATAATTTTTCAATGACTTATGATCCACGGATACATGAGCTGCTGGAGAAATATACCAGCCGGTACAACCAGGCAGGTTTTGTGGAGGGAGATCCCATATCTGTGCCACGGATGTTTACACTAAAACAGGATATAGAGATCGCTGCCTTCTGGACTTCGGTGATCACCTGGGGTCGACGTTCCTCCATTATCCAGAGCGCCAAAAAACTCATGCAACTCATGGATCATGCACCTTACGATTTCATCATGAATCATGAGGAAAAAGACCGCATACCATTTACTGCGTTTAAACATCGCACTTTCATGTACGATGACACCCTATATTTTCTTGAATTCCTTCAACAATATTTTCGTCAGAATGATACCCTTGAAACCGCTTTTTTAGCCGGAGCAGGCCCTGATGCTGTCAAAAATGGTCTGAGCGCCTTCCATCAGAGGTTTTTTTCACTTGAATTCGCTCCACAAAGGACACGCAAGCACATTCCGACCCCGGACAGAAAATCTGCTTGCAAACGGCTCAATATGTTCCTTCGGTGGATGGTCAGGAATGACCAGAATGGGGTTGACCTCGGACTCTGGAAGAAAATCAGTCCGTCACAACTTATGATCCCATTGGATGTTCATGTAGAACGCATTGGCAGAAATCTGGGATTGCTGACGAGAAAGCAGGTGGATTGGCTGGCAGTGGAGGAGGTTACGGCGCATCTCAGATTGTATGACCCGGATGATCCGGTAAAATATGATTTTGCCTTGTTTGGGTTCGGTGTGATGGAAGGGAAGGGGCAATTGGATAATTTGAAAATTTGGAAATTTGGAAATGGGTTTGAAAGTGTGTAATTATGATAATAACAACAGGCTTTTGTGAAAATCTGTGTGAAATCTGTGAAAATCTGTGGATATATCGCTCGAAAAGGCGTATAGGCGCAAAGGGAATACTATAATATATAAACCAGGAAAAATGAGGAAATGGGATCATTTGAAAATTTGAAAATGGGGTAATTTGGAAATTTGGAAATGGGGTAATTTGGAAATTTCGAAATGGGTTTGAAAGTGTGTAATTATTGATAATAACAACAGGCTTTTGTGAAAATCTGTGTGAAATCTGCGAAAATCTGTGGATGTATCTCTCGAAAAGGCGTAAAGGCGCAAAGGGAATACTATCATATATATGCCAGGAAAAATGAGGAAATGGGATCATTTGAAAATTTGAAAATGGGGTAATTTGGAAATTTGGAAATGGGTTTGAAAGTGTGTAATTATTGATAAAAACCACAGGCTTTTGTGAAAATCTGTGTGAAATCTGTGAAAATCTGTGGATGTATCTCTCGAAAAGGCGTAAAGGCGCAAAGGGAATACTATCATATATATGCCAGGAAAAATGAGGAAATGGGATCATTTGAAAATGGGATAATTTGGAAATTATATCTATAAGCTCATGTCAAGTCTATTAAAATACCTAAACAAATATACACATAGACACATAAACGAATAAACAATTCAACCATTAACCAAATCAACCATTAACCAATTAACCTCCTACCCAAAAAATCCCCCAAGCCTAACCCTCAATCATACCTTTTAAAATATTGATTATGTATAAATTATGACATTAAAATTAGAAGTGGCACTTTCTGCACCTTCAACAGGGTTGTGGTAATTTGCGTTTTAGACCAAGTTTTTTTCTTAATTTTTGTTTGAATTATAAAATATAGCATTACTTTTGCATTCGCTTAACGACAGGGCTTCACAAATTTGCCTGAATTGTTAACGCACGGTACCCTAGCTCAGTTGGTAGAGCAACGGACTGAAAATCCGTGTGTCCCCAGTTCGATTCTGGGGGGTACCACCAAAGCCGGAATTTTTTCCGGCTTTTTTTTTACCTTACAAAAAAAATGTTTACCTTTCTGAACTGAAATAAGATGGTTGCCCCTGTTTTTTTGTTGAGTATTCATAATTAATGATTTATACACAAAGAAGAGGCGCTAGTTATTAACCAAATAAAAGAAATTGAATTATGTCAATATCCAAAAAGAAATTAGCCCAGGCCAGGCGGAGAGAAAAAGAAAAAAGACAATTTTTTATTATTGCTATTATTATTACAGTGATTCTCGTGGCTTTGGGTTACATATTTTTTCTCTCACAAGCCCACTAACATTTTGCAGGTGGAAAACCAGGAAACTGAATTTGAGCGTTTACTTACACAGGGGACCTTGCCTGGACAGGTGAGGTATAATCAGGTTTTCAGGCTTACTGACCTAAGGCTTTTCCCGCTTTAATACACTTATTCATTTAGACCTGATTTATGTTGACTGACACTCGTTTAATTCTGTAGATCCACCATTAACTTCCAGGATAAATTATTCTATAAATCCAATGAAATTCCCAATCCTGAGTTTTCAATCATTGCTCCAATCTCTCAACCCAACAAGCCAATTCTCCTGTTTCCCAGAACAATGCACCGGTTAAATAAGATATATTTTGGTTTGACAGGCCTGTAAAATGCCTCCGGATATTTAAAAAATGGTATTTTTGGGCAAATTTTCTATTATATCAGAGCCTGATTCTATGGATTTGATGCACTTTTTCTTGGAATGGATACTTTTTTTCAGTTTTTCTGAAATCATTTAATCATTGAAAGAAATGCAAAAGCAGGCATTAAAAATCAACATGATTATTATTGTTAAAACTCAGATATATCTGATACAAAGTACATACTGTCTTTTTCAAAAAGTAACCATGTAAGTTATGAATCAGAAATAGTGACATGTAATGGCAACGTCAAAAATAACATTAAGGGAATCATCAGAGTATTTCATCAAAGATTCAGTATAGCTAAAAAAATAGTAGTTATTTAGGTGGTTAGCCAATTAGTCTGTTAGCCTGTTAGTCTCTTTGAATTGAGCGTGTACTTTGAGCAAAAGACACGAAATTTGTCCTGGAATCAGAGGTTTTAACCTTTTGTATAAATCATTAGCTAATAGACTTAAGACTAAAAGACTATTGAGCTAAACAATTACAAAAAATAAACATAAAACACATATATGAAATTAAGAATGGATGTAGCGGTTCCAACCTCTTCTGCATGGGTCGAGGCAGTGATGAAAGATTTCAATTCTTTCCTGATCAGCCATGCTGAATGCGAACGGAAAGCCTATGCCATGGCGATGAGTTTTGTGGCCAAATATCCGGACAGGACAGAGATCATACCCGAATTGATCGATATCGGCATCGAAGAACTTGAACATTTCAGGGATGTATATCAATTGATGGCTGAAAGAAACCTTCTATTGCCTCACAAAATTGCTGAATTCGATTATGCCGCAGAGTTGGTAAAACTATCCAGATCAACACCTGATGAGCGTTTCCTTGACAGATTAATGATCGCGTCAGTCATGGAAACCCGCGGCGGTGAACGATTCAGGCTGGTGGAAGAAGCACTTGAACCTGGTCCATTGAAAACATTTTATAAGGAATTGTGGACCAACGAAGCCAAACACGGTGACGTATTTGTAAAAATGGCGCTGAATTATTTTTCTGAAGAACAGGTCGCTGAAAGATTGAAATATTTTAATGAAATTGAAGGCAATATTGTTGTAAATTCAAAAATTTCTGCAAGATTGCTTTGAATTCAGTAAAAGTCAGCAATATTTTATAAATTAAAATAATCCTAAAGTCATTAATATTTAAAAATGAAACCATTATTGTTTTTTCATATCCTTTTTGTACTACTTTCTTGTGGACAATCGCCTGTCAGGGAACAGGAAAAAAATGAATACACCACCGTAGAAGGTGAAACAATGGGCACTTATTACCGGGTAAGTTACAGCGATACAACTGATTTTAAGCAGGAAATAGAGCAATTGTTACAGGATTTCAACATGGAAGTAAGCACCTATATACCTGAATCCAAAATTTCTGCATTCAATCAATCAGCCAGTGGAATGGATTTTGAAGAAGGTGTATTTACTGACAATTTAAGGATTGCCAGGGAAGTTTATGATCAAACCAAGGGCCTGTATGATGTGACCGTTATGCCTCTGGTCAATTATTGGGGATTTGGCTATACCGAAAAAAAACCGGTCAATAAAGTAGATTCTGCAAAAATCAAAGCACTGCTCAATACGGTCGGAATGGATAAACTTCATATTGAAAAAAAAGGTAAAACATGGAAGATCACTAAGTCAACACCCGGTGTGCAACTCGATTTCAGTTCGGTGGCTAAAGGTTATGGAGTCGATCTCGTTGCAAAACTCTTGGAACAAAAAGGCATCCGTCATTATTTGGTTGACATAGGCGGGGAAATGGTGATGAAAGGTAAAAACCCAAAAGGAAAAAAATGGTCCATTGGCATCAATGTACCTGAAGTGGATGCCGGCGTCACAGAGTCTATTGTTTATCTTGCACTCGGGAACAATGCCATCGCTACATCAGGCAATTACCGCAATTTTTATGAAGTGAACGGTGCAAGATATGCCCATACGATCAATCCGGTTACAGGTTTTCCCGAGAGTTCAAAACTGCTCAGCGCAACCATCATCGCACCTGATTGCGCTACCGCAGATGCATGGGCAACCGCCTGCATGGTCAGCGGTTTGGAGAGATCAGCCGAATATTTTAAAAACAATCCACAATTGTCTGCCTGTCTGATCTATGCAGACGGGGAAAAATTGTCAATCACGTATCACAACGACTTCGAAAAGTATATTCAACCAGCTGATTAACAACAGCTAATAATTCAAATAAAATGGACTTTAAAATTAAAAAAGATCTCGTTTTTTTCGATGTGGAAACAACCGGGCTCAATGTATTGAAAGACAGGATCATTCAGATAGCTTTGATAAAATACAAAAAGAATACGCCTGAACCGGAAGAGTTACAGATGCTCATCAATCCCGGTATCCCGATTTCGGAAGAATCTATGAAAATTCACAAGATCACTCCGGCAGACGTAGCCAACAAACCCACATTCATCCAGGTTGCAAAACAACTGTATAACTTCATCGGAGATGCTGACATGGCAGGTTATAATTCCAACAGGTTCGACCTGCCGATGCTGATGGAAGAATTTCACCGGGCCGGATTCGACTTCAATATAGACAACAGGTTGCTGATAGACGTCCAAAGGATCTTTTACAAAATGGAACCACGTACGCTGAAAGCCGCTTACAGATTTTATTGCGATGAGGATCTGAGCAATGCTCACGATGCGTTGGCAGATGTACGTGCCACAGTAGAAGTTCTGAAAGGGCAGTTGAAAAAATATGAAAATCAGGATTTCGAAGATGAAAACGGCCTGATAGTGGAAAAACCGATACAGAATGACATGGAACGCATCCATCAATTTACCAATGACCTGACTCAGATTGATGTGACTCAACGGCTCAAGTACAATGATAAGGGTGAAATGGTGTTTAATTTTGGCAAATACATCAACCAAAAAGTTGTGGATGTGATCAAAATGGAAAAGCAGTATTACCATTGGATCCTCGAAAAAGATTTTTCAGTCCAGGTAAAAAATGCACTCAGAAAACTCGTCAAGGAACATGATCTCAAAGTCTAAAATACAATGGGTCAGCATTTTAGGCCTGACGTTGGCATGTAGTCTGTCGGCTTGCTATGAGCATCCGGAAGGTTGCATGGATGTGAGGGCTGCCAATTATGATGTGAAAGCAGACCAACCCTGCGACGATTGTTGCAAATATCCGGAGCTCAAATTGACAGTGAGCCATTTTTTTGAAGGTAATCCGGCCGACACAGGTACATTTCTTGTTTTGGAAGATGTACCTGATGTAAGGATCAGGTCGCTCACTTTTTATGTGTCCGACATAAAGCTGATCAATGGAAGTCATGACAACGAATCCACCATAGAGGAAGTCATCTCAGTCGGCAAAAGAACAGGCAACCTGCTTTCTTATTATGATGCAAAATATGCTGTTGCCAAAATAAAATTCGGGCCAGCCAAAACCATACCTCTCGGTACTTTCAAAAATGCTGATCTTTATAAAGGAATGAATATCAATTTTGGGATCAGTGAAGAGATCAACCACAGCGTGATGGATAAAATCTCGTCAGGTCATGCTTTATACACCAAAACGTCCGATGGTATGTATCTCAATGAATCGGATGGCTATTATTTCCTGAAAATGGATTTGCAAATTGAAGACCAAAGTTTCCGATCGATCACTATTCAGGGCGATGAACTATTCAGAATGATGTCGCTGGAAAATGATTTTGATTTCAGATCAAGGACCCTTCGGACCATACGGATGGGAATTGAATACAAAAGTTGGTTTGGAGGCATCGATTTTCTCTCAGAAAGTGATTCAGTAATTCAGCAAAAATTGAGTGACCAATTTAAGTTTTCGGTGAGTTTTTTGTGATTTTTTAAAAATATTTGGGAAATAATCATAAAAAAATCAATTTTTTTTGAAAAAAAATAAATGAAAAAAAATGTTTTTTCTGACAATTTCAAGATAAAAATATTATAATCACATTCTATAACACTGTTTTACAGTTGTTTGCAGTTCATCATTTTCATATTATATTTATTTATATATAACAATGCCCTTTTTTTGTACTTGGCTACCGTTGAATGTCGTAGTATTCTTGTATCATCAAACATAATTAAAACACCGGTTTAAAGAAATTGGTTAAATTTTAATGGATATGTTCATGGGATTATAATTTGTTAATGGTAAGTTGTAAAAATTCTTTTGCAACTTACTATTAACGGATTGCAAAAGAGGAATTGAGTTATTAAATATAAATTGTTGAGTTCGTCCTTTATTTTGGTTTTCTAAGACTTCAAATTGTTCATGGGATTAAATTAAACAAAAACGCTGACCGACCATCAGCGTTTTTGTTTTTTCAGGGCATTTCCATTACCCGGCTTAAAAATTTCAACCTTACCCTTACCCCGGATTTTTTATTGATAACATACATTTCACTTGACTCTTTGTCAATTATGACCGATATTTGAGTCGAGTTTAAAAAGTACAAAGTTTGTAAAGTTAAAATTGTAAATAATTGATATTGGATACTTTAACTACAAATGTAAAATTATCATAAACCTCACAAAATCAGCAATATAACTTTATGAACTTTCAACTTTATAACTTTTTAGACTGAATTCATATTTGTAAATAAACTCATGTCCATGTCCAAAGTTCCCTTCGGTTTGGTGTTATCTGGCGGAGGCACTCGCGGCGCCACGCATATTGGTGTTATGAAAGCTTTGCAGGAAGCCGGTATCCGGCCTGATATCATTGCGGGATGCAGTGCAGGCGCATTGATCGGCGCTTTTTTTGCCGCTGGACACAGCGCTGAAACCACTTACACTTTCTTTAAAGAAACTTCCCTTTTTTCACATCCGAGTTTTAAACTGGCCAAACCAGGTTTGTTCAACGCTGAAAAATATCTGGACGATCTCGCACCATTTTTCCCGGAAAACAGTTTTGAATCGCTCTCTATACCATTAAAAATTTATTCAACCGACCTCATCTCCGGGAGGTTGATAGAACATCATAGCGGCGAGCTGTTAAGACCTGTCATGGCTTCCTGTTGTATTCCGGGCATTTTCACCCCGATCGAAATGGATGGCCAATTGCTTTCCGATGGTGGCATCATGAGCATACTCCCGGTAAGCCCGGTTCGTAACATAGCTGAAAAAATCCTGGGCGTCATGATCGCCCTTCCGGCACCCGAAAAATCTGCCCGCCAGATCAAACATCTGCATCAGGTGCTCGACCGCGCGCTCACACTGGCAATATACTCAAAAGCTGAAAGGGAACTGGAATTATGTGATTGGGTGATCGAACCTCTGGAAATCGGTACCTTCAACATGATCAGCAAACAAAACATCGAAGTCATGTATGAAACCGGGTATCGGTATGGGATGGAACTGATACCGGAGATCATGCTGTCTTTAAATCTACCTTTAGCGCAATGTCCTGAAAGTGATTTTCAAAGTAATTAAACCTCTATAAATAAAAAACTTTTGCAGATAGACAAGAACAAAACTTGCATCTAACGATCCGTTTTAATAAACCTGGTTCTGGCCGTAAGCTTCTTCCCTGTATCTGTCACGATGATCACATAAAGTCCCGCTGGCAGATGACTGACTTCAATTTTTTCATAACTGCCATCCATTTTCATCACCACTTGCCCCGTAGAATTTAACACGAGCAACTGATCAGCATCCATGTCTTCAGGCAAAACCAAATGGAGGAAATCATCTGACGGATTTGGATACACTAAAAGATCGGAAGAAAGATTGATCCTGACTTCTTCGCTTTGAACCGTAAACACCTCGCTGAATGAATCCGTATCACATCCCGGGGTAAAACAGCCCAGACTGTCTAACCTCAATACCCAGGTGTAGTGTGAATTGTTCCATTCGCCTCCACTTCCTTCTATATCGCCGGTGCAGACCAGATCACCGTTTTCAGCTTCATCAACGCTCAGAAAATATGAGCCGTATCCACCCTGTCCCCAGGTCAGATCATTATAGATGTGTTCCCACTTGAGTTGCCCGTCTGAACTATACCTTGCCAGCCAGCCCATGTTCTCCGGATCACATTCAAAACAATTCCAATCCCCTATACATAAAACATCTCCGTTTTCTAAAGTAGAAAGGTGTTTAACTCCCCGCCAGGGACTGCTGAAGTATTGTCCCGGAAAGGTAGTGGTAAACATCGTATCCTGCCAAAGCATATTGGCATTTTGGTCAATTTTTAAAATGACCTGTGCCCAGGTGGTAAACTGATCCCATTTCTCCGGATGATACCTGATCGAATCAGCCAGCGACATCTGATAACTGATCACCATGCCTCCGTCATTTGTTGGGGTCATGTATGGGAAGTCACTTCTCTGGAAAATTTTATTGGTTTTTGGTAAAGGCAAATGCCAGACAAGGTTCAGATCTGTATCAAATTTGATCACGGATGGATATTTATTGTCACTGTCGTTATACTGACTCATAATGGCCAGGTATCCGTCAGCTGTTTCGATCATGGGTTTCGGAAAATTAGATTTTTCTGAAAGCACTTCGGCAAACTGGGTACTTTTAATGAAATTGCCTTTCTTATCCATTTTGATGACGATGATATTGGTTTTGTTTTGATTTTTTTTCACGCTGCCATACAGGAAAATATAGTCATCTTTGACCATAATACTTTCAGGGTATATGCTTTGGAATTCCGGATGATAGATCAATACGCCAAGACTGTCACCTGCCAGATTGGTTTTATATACTACAAAATCATTATCAATAGTCCGAAAATCAGCTGCAAAAATATAGAATGTGTCATTGGACATAGCAAAAGCATTATGAGATGCAAAAGATAACCTATTATCACCAAAAACAACTGTTTTATATTGGTTTTCAGTTTCATTTATCATTAGAAAAAACCCACATGGAACCAAATTCGGCGTTAACGGATCACATATTCCATCACCCAAAATAAATTGAGTTCCGCCAAACATTTTAATTAATGAACCGTACTCATTCCCATTAATGATGTTATATACCTTGCTATAAGTTGTCTGTCCTATTGTATTAAGGTAGCATACAGCAGTGATGAAAACTAAAAATAAAAATTTCTTCATGATGGTTTTCATTTTTTTAACAGGTAAAACAGCTTTAAAAAATAGCTTCCTAAACTAACTGGACGAGCCAGAACGAAAGAGGAAATGATTTAATTCAAGATCAAAATTCGTTTAAGTTCTGCCAAATAATACACAAATTCAATTTTCTAAGACACTAAAGCTAAAATACATCTTCAATCTACCAAAAAATCATTTCAAATCCTTTAATTCCGGGAACAACATCAAACCATTAGTCTCCAGATATCATAACTAAATAAAAAAAACAATTTAAACAAAAAACCAAACATTCACCTATGTGTGCTCAACATTCACTTGTTGCCGTTTTGCCGAAATCAGCCATAAGCCGGTAAAAGTTATGATCCCGTTGATCAGGATCAGTTCATTGCCGATGATATAACCAGAAAAAATCTTTTCTGAAAGGTTTTGTAAGCCCAGTGATGTATGCAATTTTGCTTCGTACCAAGCCGGATTGCTCAACATGTCCAATGCAAGAGAAAGAACAGGCGCTATGATGGCCACATACCATATCCTCCTATCGTTCAGACGGCGTTTGGTCAAAATGCCAAACGCGAATAAACCCAATAATGGCCCGTAGGTCACTCCGGCAAACTTGAGTATGAAATCAATAATGAGCTTGTCATTGATCCACTTAAAAATTAAAACCATAATGAAAAAAACCAGCGCAAAGGTGAAATGCACCTTCAAACGCAAGCGTTTCTTTTCTTTTTCAGTGCCTTCCTTTTGGTGAATGTTCAAAATATCAATACTAAAGCTGGAAGTTAATGAAGTGATCGCCCCGTCAACACTCGGAAATAAAGCAGAAATCAGGGCAATGATGAAAATGATCCCGATGGATCCTGCAAAAGCTTCGCTGAGAGCTATGGTGGGGAACAAATCATCGGGAGCGACCTGGATACCTTTTTCAGCTGCATACAGATATAGAACGCCTCCCAAAATGAGAAACAAAAAATTCACGATCATCAGCACGAATGTAAATGTCATCATGTTCTTCTGTGAACCTTTCAGTGTTTTGACACTGATGTTCTTCTGCATCATTTCCTGATCAAGTCCTGTCATGGCAATGGCAATAAACATACCTCCG
Organism: Saprospiraceae bacterium UBA2365; assembly: GCA_002344345.1. Lineage (GTDB taxonomy): Bacteria > Bacteroidota > Bacteroidia > Chitinophagales > Saprospiraceae > UBA2365. Next base: position 1,133 of record DDTL01000010.1, on the reverse strand, counting down.
AGAATATGCTTTAAGGCAAAAGAACCGGCTTTTACATCCCAGTTGAATACCTGGGTATAACCTTTGTCCATCATCAAAGAAAATGCTCCGCTAAAATCTGTTCCAATGGCCCTGGTGATAACAATGATACAAATGATCAATCCAAGCAGCATTCCGGCGGTTTGTAAAGTATCTGTATAAATAATCGTTTTTACACCACCTTCAAACGTGTACAATAAGATGAGTAATAGTATTACAAGGGCTGTTGCTTCGAACGGAATTCCCAGTTTATTGAAAATGAATGTCTGCAATACGCTGATCACCAGATACAGTCTGGCCGTTGCGCCTACCGTACGGGAAAGTATAAAGAAAAAAGAGCCTGCTTTATGCGCATTGACACCAAACCTTTTTTCAAGATACGTGTAGATGCTGGTCAGGTTCATGCGATAATACAACGGAAGCAAAACAAATGCGATCACAATGTAACCTAATAAATATCCCAGCACAACCTGAAAATAGAAAAAATTGCTGCTACCGACTCCACCCGGAACACTTACAAATGTTACCCCGCTCAATGATGTGCCGATCATGCCGAATGCAACCAGCATCCAATTGCTGCTTCGGTTGCCTATAAAAAACGACTCGTTGTTTGAATTTCTGGAAGTATACCAGGCAACCGTCAACAATAAGGCGAAATAACCAAACACAAAAGAAAACATCAGTATCGGAGACATAGCGCTATTTTTTTTACCTGACAAATGTAATCTTATAAGCTCTATTTACGATATAGTGTCACGAAGAAAACCTATGTTTTTTTGCCTTTGATAAAAAAGCGACAAGGAAAATATTTACGAAGTTTTTGAAAGCGACGAGTTTACTCATTGAAAATGACTGTTTCAAAAACGATCATAATGCAGTATTTGGAGTTTTACTGAAAAGACTATTTACTTTGAATGTTTTTCCGTTATTGAGGCCGATCCTTTGTTCTGAAATTTTTGGCGCTATGTCGTTCAGTATAGGCAAAAAAACAACTTAATTATTTCACTTTAAGTGTTCAGATATAAAATTGAAGTGTTCAGGCATAGTATTTTAGGATTTCGTCCTTTTTTCTTGATAAAAAAGGACCAAAAAATCAAGTTTCATTAAGGCGATTG
>DDTL01000151.1 GCA_002344345.1 Saprospiraceae bacterium UBA2365 | reverse complement strand
TGGTGACCTTTGGCGTCACCATTCAAATCCCCCTGGCTCCACAAAAAAGAGTTGTCTATGCAGACAGCTCTTTTTTTTTATTTTTATTCTCAGTCAGGGTGTCGGAGGTCATGACGAATTTTTTTTGCAAAAAAAATTGTCATGATGGTGACCTTTGGCGTCACCGTTCGAATCCCCCTGGCTCCACAAAAAAGATTTGTCTATGCAGACAGTTCTTTTTTTTTATTTTTATTCTCAGTCAGGGTGTCGGAGGTCATGACGAATTTTTTTTGCAAAAAAATTGTCATGATGGTGACCTTTGACGTCACCATTCGAATCCCCCTGGCTCCACAAAAAAGAGTTGTCTATGCAGACAGCTCTTTTTTTTATTTTTATTCTCAGTCNNNNATGATGGTGACCTTTGGCGTCACCGTTCGAATCCCCCTGGCTCCACAAAAAAGAGTTGTCTATTCAGACAGCTCTTTTTTTTTATTTTTATTCTCAGTCAGGGTGTCGGAGGTCATGACGAATTTTTTTTTGCAAAAAAATTGTCATGATGGTGACATTAGACGTCACCATTCGAAGGTCTTGGTTTCACCCAAAAATGAGTTGTCGAAATTGACAGACCTTTTTAAAGTAATTCAATATTCCTTGGGTTGAATAGTGATCATAATTCACCGCATTAAAAATATTCTATATAAATGTGCATTGATCCTGTTTTTCAATTCAATTTTGAAATATTATTTTTTAATGATTGATAATCAGTTTTTTGGATAAACGTTGATCGTTTTGAATTTCATTCTGCTAACAATATACTTTAATTATTTTTTGAAAGTGATGTAATTAAGTTGCATTCGATTTTTTTCTAATGTTAATTTAATTATCTTAGCTAAACAAAAATTTTCATAATTAATTAACCAAAACCAACTTTTATGCGAACAAAATTTATTCGGGGTAAAACTATGTTTTTATGGGTAATTTTTACCTTCACGGGGTTATTTGCCATTGCACAATCAAATTTTTCAATTAAAGGCACAGTCAAAGATGTAAATGGTACATCCCTGACCGGAGTGAATGTAGTGTTTCAAGGTGCAAATATTGGAACGATTACTGATATTGACGGTAATTATGACCTTACCGGCTCATTGCCTGCAGGAGAATATAATCTGGTTTTTACATACGTCGGATATGTAAAATACGAAAGTGATGTAACTTTATCTGCAGGAAAATTCAACAAATCAATTGATGTTATCATGATGGAAGAGGCGCTGGCTCTTGATGAAGTGGTAGTCACTGGTTCGACTATCAATGCAAAGAGGAGACAACTGGGAAATTCTATTACTTCCATTAAAGCAGATCAACTCAGCAATTCCGGAACTGCCAATGCACTTGCTACCTTGCAGGGTAGAGTGCCGGGAGCAAGAATAACTCAAACATCCGGTGATCCGGCAGGAGGAATCAACATTAATCTGAGAGGTGTTAACAGTATTTCAGGTAGTTCTGATCCCTTATACGTCATTGACGGAGTTATCGTCAGCAACAGCGCAACGGCAGTTACTCAGACAGGAACACCTGCCGGAGAAGCAAACATCGGTACGCCAAGGTTGGCTGACATTAATCCGAATGATATCGAAACTATTAATGTGATCAATGGTGCAGCAGCTGCAGCCGTGTATGGTTCCAGAGCAGCCAATGGAGTCGTACTGATCACGACCAAACGGGGTGTATCGGGTAAACCCAAAATTTCTGCCGGTGCCAGTTTAGTGGTCAATCAGTTGCGCAAAAAAGTTTATATTTCCACCTATGGTAAACAATTTGGTTTCGAAACCCTCAGATTGGGTAATATAACAGGGATTTCAGCAGCACAACAAGCCGCAAATCCAAATGTGACTGTACAGGAAATCATCAGAGACGGAGCAAAAGCAAATTTGGCAACCAATTTGGTGGATGTAACCCGTTACGATTATCAGGATCATGTTTTTCATAACGGAATCGGCAGTGATAATTTTATAAACATCACTGGCGGGAATGATAAAACGAAGTATTTTGCCGGCGCTTCATTTATGAAAAACGGGGGTATCGTTAAAAATACAGATTTTTCCAGGATTGCCTTAAGATTGAATCTGGATCAGCAATTGACCAAATGGGCAACTTTAGGTTTCGGTATCAATACTGTCAGGTCTTATGGAAAGGAATTACCAAATGGGAATGTCTTCTGGAGCCCGGTCAATTCTGTTAACATTACCAATAACATCTGGGATATTACTGAAAGGGATGCTAACGGCAATTTAAAGGCTGTAGAACCAACGAGGGTTAATCCGTTGTCTGTAATCGAAACATTTGATTTCAATCAAAATGTGAACAGGACCATCTCTAATGTTAAATTAAGCATTTATCCGATTGAAGGATTACAACTGGATATTATCACAGGGCTTGATGCCTTTACGCAGGTTGGAACACAGTATATTCCACAGTATCCATATTCAGGAGTTGCACCGACATTTTTAGCTTCAGGTTATGCATCAGTGGCGAGCAACACGTCATTTCAATACAACACGGATATCAATCTGAGTTATAATAAGAATTTTGGTAATTTGTCATCCAATACCGTTGTTGGATATAATTATCAGAATTCAAGGGTAGATTACCAGGCATCCAGAGGTGAAAATATTGCTCCCGGATTTGAGAGCATAGCAGGTTCACCAACCCCTTTGACCGGCTATGGCCTTTCAAGGTACTGGATTGATGGTTATTTTGGTCAACAAACATTCGGATTCAAAAACCAAATCTTTTTAACAGGTGCTGCCAGGGTAGACAATTCATCCATTTTCTCTGCATCACAGCGGAATCAGCTTTATACAAAGGCTTCCCTGTCATGGTTGGTCTCTGAGCTGGGATTCTGGAAAAACGGTAATCTGAACAAGTTCTGGAATACAGCAAAACTCAGAGCTTCATTCGGTGAGGCAGGTGGCGTAACGGCCATTGGTCCATACGACAGGTTTAATCTGATCTCCAGTGTTACTTATATCGGCAAAAATACTTTGGTTCCCAATACTCAATTGGCTTTTGAAAACATTGCACCTGAAAGAACCAGGGAAATTGAATTCGGAGCAGATCTGGGTTTCCTGAAAAACAGACTTGGGTTAGGTTTTACCTACTATAACCAAAAAGTTTTTGATCTGCTGGTCAGTAAACAACTGGCGCCTTCTGAAGGAGGCACAAGCCGATTGGAAAACGTCGGTGAAATGGAAAATAAGGGTATAGAGCTTTCTTTGAATTATGATGTAATTAAATCATCTAATTTTGAATGGAATTTGTATGGAGTATACGGTCAAAATAAGAATGTGGTCACGAAATTGGGCTCACCAACCGTAGCACTTTCAACAGTTACAGGTGCTCCGGCATTCCTGATCGAAGGAGAAGCCGCCAGTGTTTTCTATGGTACTTATTTCGCAACAGACGCGGATGGCAACACCATTAAAAATCAATGGGGTCTGGAACAAACAGAAAAAGGGACTGCAGTGAATTATAAGGCAGGAGATGAAATTCCTGAAGGTTCATATGTTTTAGGTGGTGTATTATATACTCCAAAAAGAGACGCTAATGGTATGCCAACGGGCGTTGCTTTGAGAAAGGTGATCGGTGATCCGAATCCTGATTTTACCTTGTCACTGGGTTCAGATTTCAGATGGAAAAAACTGTCTTTCGGATTCCTTTTGGATGGAGTGTACGGAGCAGATGTTTTCAATGCTGACAAAAGAACCCGTCAGGGAGTTGGTATTGGAGATTATTCCGAGAAAGAACTAAAGGGTGAACTGCCCAGGGGATATATTCATTCTATCTATCCTATTGAAGAGTGGAGAGTGGAAGATGGTACTTTTACCAAGATCAGGGAAGTATCCCTGGGGTACAAATTGCCAGACAACCTCATCAAAGGGATGGAAGATATTACACTTACCATTACTGGCAGAAACCTGTATTCATTTGACACGTATGATGGTTACGATCCTGAAACCAATGCAGGTGGAGTATCAGACAGGCTTAGAGGTATTGACTTTGGAAATATTCCAATACCAAGATCTTTCCAGTTTAGTTTAAAAGGAAGCTTCTAAGCATTTTTTATCACAAATTAAAGTAAAAGAATGATGAAAAATATATTTAAAATATTTACGCTGTTCATGATATCTTCTTTGTTCCTGACTTCGTGTTACAGAGATGAATACCTGAACCCAAGCCAGGCATCCAATGAGTCGGTTGTGAGTTCAACTGCAGGATTGATATCATTGTGCAATGGCTTGCAATACAGATATACCGTAAGCAGGACTTCACCTGTCTACTCGTTTATTACGGCTAATGGTCTGACTACCAATGAAATTCTTGTGTTAAATCAGGGAAATACAGATGAGGCAAATCTTCAGGCAGGAAAAGGCAATGTACTTGGGAATAATGCAGTGGTAACGAGATTATGGGAACAATCTCATATTGTCAGAGCCAATGCTGATCTGATCCTCAACAACACAGGCATTCTGGGAGATCCGGGTACTAAGAATGCGGTACTTTGTTACGCCCATTTATATAAAGGATTGGCCTTGCTACAATTAGGTACCTATTGGGAAAGCGCTCCTGTTACAACTGAAAAAAATGCTGCATTTGTTCCCAGAACTGAAGTGCTGGCAGAGGCAATCAAAAACTTTGAAGCAGGATTGGCAGCAGCGAATGGAAATCCGGTATTTTCAACTGCTTTCCAATCTGGTATAGACTTTAAAAACACATTTGCTGCATTACTTGCCAGGACATACATCATGGTGGGGAATTATGATAAAGCCATCGAAAATGCTGATAAAGTTGACCTGACCAAGAAAAGTGAATGGGTATATGACGATGTTTCAAGAAATCCGATATTTGATGTTTCCTATAGCAATGTGAATGTTTGTGAACCGGTTGATTTCAACCTTGGGCTGACTGGGAGTTTGGTCCCAGCAGAAACCGACGCAAGGGTACTGTTCTATTTAAAGTCAAAAACATTCACCACCACCGTTAATGAAGGTAAAGGATTTTTTACAGCTAATAGCGCAAAAATACCCGTTTACCTCCCGGGTGAAGTTATTTTGACCAAAGCAGAAGCATTGGCCAGGAAAAATGATTTAACTGGTGCAGTTACTGAACTGAACAAAGTTTTGACCAAGACCAATGATGTTTTTGGTGTTAATGCCAATTTGCCGGCTTATAGCGGTGAAAATACTGCCTCAGCAATTCTGGCTGAGATTTACAGAAACAGGTGCATTGAATTGTACAACTCAGGATTAAAACTGGAAGATAGCAGAAGATTCGGAAGACCGGGTCCGAACGACACCGGAGCAGAAAGAAACAGGAACTTTTATCCTTTCCCGAACTCTGAAAGGGATAATAATACAAATACTCCTGCAGATCCGGAGATTTAATCAGGTTTTATAACTTATTAATTTGTAAGAAGATGGCTGGATTTAATCGGTCATCTTCTTTTTTTTTGCACATCTGCTATATCTAAACACAAGATACAGGAAAACGAAAAATCCGTTCTGAAACCGTTTACGAATTAACCATATTTTTGAAGTGCTTTTTCATCATTTGGTTGCATTAATTGTAGTTTTTAACGAAGCATCATCCATCACTGGATAAAATGCTATTGGCTGATAAACCATCATGCCAAAAATACTCCAACTTGATATGGACCAATGATTGCTGGTGCTGATCAGTGAGAATATCGGGGATTTTGTTTATTTTTGGAAGTTTTTTAACAAAAACTGTCATAAAATTGTTATCAGGTTCAAAATTAAGGTTTATTAGGTTAATAATATACCAAATAATAATAAAGGAAATTTTATAAGTGATTAGCTATTTAGTCTGTTAATCTGTTGGTATTGAGACAACTATGCGTAAAAGGTACTAAATTTCTGTATAAAATGCAGTTTGAAATCCCTTTATACTTCATAAGCTCACAGACTATAAAACTAACAGCTAAATAGCTAAACAATTCCAAAGAATGTAGATAATTCAGTGAATAGGAATGTTCAATTTTTTTCAGGATGCCTGGTTTAATTTTCAAACCTTAATAAAAGCCTAAACTAATCCATCATTCAATGCATAAGATCTTTATAGAAACAGAAGAAAAGCTCAGGAAACAGGGATTTGATTTTGATCAAATGGACTTTGAACGTCCCTGGGGTGGTTTTTTTGTCATCAGGGAAGTTCAAACTTTGGAATTTATTAAAGCCTATTTTCCTGGTGTGGCCATGGATAATTTAATCGATGGATTGAAAATCAGTCCCAAAATATTAATGGTCGCCCCTGGTAAAAAGCTCTCCTGGCAATATCATTTTCGCCGGTCGGAATTGTGGCGGGTAGTCAGCGGGCCAGTTGGTATTGCAACGAGCGAAAATGATGAAGAAATGCCATCAAAGACCTATAATACAAGTGACACCATTACGCTCAGAACCGGACAAAGGCATCGGTTGATTGGTCTGGAAAATTGGGGGATCGTCGCCGAACTTTGGTTGCACGCTGATCCTGAACATCCTTCGGATGAAGATGATATTGTCCGACTGCAGGATGATTACAACAGAACTTCACCCGTCCAATAAAACAATTTTCGCATATTTCATGCGATGATCAGTGTGATGGGACTAAAGACAAAAGAAAAGATCTTTTTGGATGAGTTTTAAGCAACTGATCGGATTTTGGATAAATTGGAAGCTATTTGTCATATGAATAGGGAAAGCGCAGATAAAGATGCAAAAGGGATTTCTTATCATCCGGGTAAAGTCTAAGTCAGTATTATGAACCAACCATCTAAATAATTACCTGAATTCAATACTTTTAATCAATTGAATACTAGATTTATATATTGCAATACAATGAGTGCCGGTTTTTGATAAAATACTTTCAATAAAAGCCTGAATTTTTGACTTCTTGATGGATTTGGAACTGGTTTCTTAAAGCCACTTCTTCCTTCTTAAGTAAGAGATCATAATCAAAAGTATCAAGAACAAAATGCCCAATAACGCAAAATATCCGTATTGCCAGTTTAGTTCGGGCATATTTTTGAAATTCATCCCATAAATACCGGTTATGAATGTGAGGGGAATGAATATAGTTGCCACGATGGTAAGCATTTTCATGATCCTGTTCATTCGGTATCCCTGGATCGAGAAAAACAGGTTGGTACTGCTATCCAGGGATGATTGAATGATTTCGCAGCTATCGATCAATGTCAGACACAAGTCTTTGATTTCCACAAAGTATTTTATATGCTCTGGTTTGATGTATTTATTTTCTTTCCTTTCAATGATCAAACTGAATTCCTTTAATGGCAGAATGGATTTATTGATGAAATGTACCATTTTCTTGTGCTTTTCAATCGTCATCAAGAGGTTTGGGGAAGGTTCCTTGTTTTGATCCAGTAAGTTGAATTTTTCTGCTTCAGAATCGATTTGATCGAGGGTTTTAAAGTAATTGTCAAGGATTGCCTCCAAGAGTGCATATAACAAATAATCAGAACTTCTTTCTCTGATAATTCCTTTATGCTCTCTCAGTCTGAACCTCAAATGCTCAAAATAATCCCCCTTCTTTTCCTGAAAAGAAATCAGAAAGTTTTCGCCTAAAATAAAGCTGATATGCTCTGTATTGATCTCTTTTTCAAAAGGGGCAACAGATTTGATCGTCAGATAGGATAAGTGATCAAATTCCTGGAATTTTGCTCGTTGATTGACATCCAGGATGTCCTGGATAATGAGGCTGTGGATACCGAATTGATGACAAATGCCGGCGATTAATGCCGGATCGTTCAGTCCATCAATGTTCAACCAATACACACTGTTTTCATCTGTAAATTTTCCAATTTTATTGACCGGTAAGGATTTATACTCTTGGAATTCGGAATGGCTGTATCTGAATAATTGGATATCAGGAGTAACTGCTTCCGCAAAACCCGTGTAAGTATAGTGAGACGGATCTGTTTTTTTTCTGTTGAGTAATTTATTCTTTCGGGTAATGTCCATAATCATTCAAATGAGGAAATTGTTTGCATTGAAGTCAGTTTCGATATGACAAAAATAAAAAAATCCACAGAAGAATCAGGAAACGGCTGCCTGTACATGAAGAATTTCCTGAAATTCCGGTTTCAATTTGTAAAAGTAAAATAATTACATGAATGCTGAAATGAAATGATTTTTTCATATCAGCATTTATGCGATTGGAGTTTCCTGAATTCTGATAGTACCGATAATGAACTTATAATTTTAAAATACGGAAATAATGCCATTGATCCTTTGATAAAAAACCCACCAGATACATGCCTGTCTGAAAGCCGGTCAGATCCAGTGCTTTGATGGTATCTTTTGTGGAAACAGCAATCAGTTTTTCTCCCGTTGCGTTAAAAATGTTTGCTTGGTTGATGTCTTGTCCGGTATTGATGTGCAATTGGTTTAAAACTGGATTTGGAAAAACCTTTATGGACGAGTTATCTGGTTCGCCTGTTGAAGTGATCACACTCACAGGTATTACTGCCGTAAAAACTGTATTGCAAAATCCATTCACCCAGCATTGATAATAGCCCTGATCATTATTTGAAATTTCCGAAATTGTCAGCTGAGCTGACTTTGCACCCTGAATTCGTTCGTCATCTTCCAATGCTATTCCATCTTTATACCATTCATACTGCAAATCTTTTCCCGTAGCTTCAACCAATAGGGTGGCTGTCGTACCCATAATTGCTTCTACGGCTTGCGTATGGCTTTCGATCCTGGAACTGTCCAAAACTGTAATGATTAGCTGATCTGAACTCGAGCATAATCCATTCACAATTTCCCAGACAAGTTTGTTGTCACCGGATTGTAATTGTTCAACCCGTGTAAATGGTGCTGTAGGGTCAATAAAATTGGCTCCGCCCTGTATTACACTCCAATGTCCTGAACCTTCCTGAGGCCAATTTCCATTAACATAAATGTAATCGTTGCAGATCTGTTGATCCTCTCCAGCATTTGCTACGATCAATCGATCCACTTCGAGCAAAGCTTCAGTGGATGGAAATTCGAGACCTTTATATCGTGCCAGACAGCGGAATTTTGCCTGATCAAAGGATGGATCAGGGATGTTTACAATGAGTGTCGGAGTGTTGACTCCGGAAAAATACTCACCTTCAGTAATATCCACAAAACTTCGCGAAAGATCAGGAGTCATTTGCCATTTAAATGCTGAAGCATCCTGCATGGAAGACATGAAGGTAGCCTGACCGCTTTGGCAAATTGCTGCATCGTTTGGCTGAGCTGAGAATTCCGGTACCATTTCATTTTTAAACCACGCTATTTTGTTGTCAAGATAAGATGCACTGATCAGGTCGTTTTGTCCATCGCCATCCACATCCGTTGCATTGAGCACGACAGGGCCATTGATGATGTGGGGTGCGATACCTTGTTTTGAAAATTGTTTTGTCTCTGGTTCTTGTTGAAACCAGCTGATGTTCCCAGATTGACCCCAACTTGTGAAAACATCCATTAAGCCATCACCATTTACATCTGCCGGGAATACAAAACCAATGTTATACAGATAGTCATTTTCATTGATGACATGACGCATGCTCCGGACACCTGATGAATTTGCTCTCTCATACCAAATAAGTTTATCGTAATTGTGTGTCAGAATGTCGTTATCTCCATCTCCATCCATATCAAGAGCCCATACTTTTTCCACTCCGTTCATCATGTTCTCAATAACGATCTCGGGAGAAAAAGTTTTGTTTCCAATGTTTTGGAAATAGGATACACGTGAATATTTTGAGGCGACCAAAATATCCGGCAAACCATCTCCGAAAAGATCCTCCACAAAAATATCGGTAGCGCCATTCAGTCCTTCTCCTACAGGTTTTTCTGTGCTAAAACCGGCATTTCCGTTATTTTCGAACCATACTACTTTATCAGACCATTGATTGGCAACCAAAACATCTTGATCCCCGTCATCATCCAGATCAGCACTGTAAACACAACTGGTGCCAGGGCCGAAATTCACAATTTGTACGGCGGGCCCAAAACTGTTTTGACCGTTGTTTTTCCACCAAATCACTTGTCCGCTTTCTTCGGAGCATGCAAGCAGATCTGCTATATCGTCACCATCCAGATCTTTCAAAAAAATGGAGGAAGGAGTGATGATTTCGGCAATTTTTTTTGCGGTGCCAAAGCCTGCATTTCGTTGTGCCTGTTCATATACAAAAACGGCATTATCAGATTTGGCGGCAACAAAAATATCTTGCTGACCATTTCCGTTAGAATCATGCAAAAACAGGTCACTGGGTCCGCTTATTTCAGGTCTGGTCACTATTTCTTCAGTACCTGTGGTGCCGGCTCCATCCAGATTGAAATGGATGGTAAGTGAGCTTGTAAAGGAGATTGAGCCAAGAAGGTCCATATCGCCGTCCCTATCAAAATCTGCACCATTCACTTTTGTGTAACCTTCAAAATTTCCGGCAATTTCGTGTAAATCGTAGAAACCACCTTGTCCGTCATTTTGAAACCAACCCAATTTATTTAAATAAGAATGAGTTACCAAAATATCTGGATGTGTATCATTGTTGAAATCGGTGACATAAAAATCTCCGATGTCGTCACTTTCAGAAACTTTCAAAGGATCTTCAAACAATCCCAGGTTGCCAGTATTTTTTATAAGCAACAGATCCGGATAACTGCCTGTCAATATGTCTGGGTAGCCATTTCCATCTAAATCAAAACAAATCAGCTTTTCAGGATAAGTCAACTGTTCAGTGATAATTTTTCTGTCTGAAAAATTTCCTTTTCCGTCTTCATTACGATACCAGATCGCAGTTCCGGCAGACCAGTCAAGGGTTAAAATATCGATAAAGCTATCGCCATCAACATCAGCAGGATAGGCTTCCCGGGCGTTCTGCATATTGGAATCAATCCATTTCTTTTCAGAAAAATTTCCGGATCCATCCATGTTTTCATACCAGACCAGCCCATGCCCTTCGCGCAGAGGTATTATCAGATCAGCGTCACCATCACCGTCTATATCTGAACTATAAAGCTTCCAGACTCCTGAAGCATAATCATCTATGATTTGTGGATTGCCGAATATACCTGATCCGAGATTTTTTTTCCAGAAAATTTCATCGCGTTCCCATGAGGCATAAATGATGTCAGGGTCGCCATCTCCATCCAGATCATTTGCAATGGCACCAGCAGGCTGAGGTACATCCGGGTCGAGAAATACCGGAGGTGAAAAGTTGCCCTTTCCATCCAGATTTTCAAACCAGGACACTGATTTGTCCCCATAATTGCTTGTCAGGATATCCATGTCTCCATCACCATCCAGATCCGTAGAGAATATGGTTTCTGGTCTGGAAATACCGGCTGTGGAGATCAATTGTTGTTCACCAAAAAAAATCTGACCATAGCTGATAAAACCGGTAAAGCTTATTAAAATGAGTGAAAAAATGTTTTTCATGACAATTGGTTTTGAATTATAAAATCATCGAGTATCCTACAAATCTAAACCATATTCAATGATTTGTCAAGATTTTTTGGGTGGGAAGTTGATCATTATATTGAGAATGAATGACTGAAAATGAATGAATTATTATTGTTTGGATCAAATGTCGCGCTGAGGTCTACCTATAATAAGCTGAACAAAATATTTAAGCCGTATGAGAAGGAACAGATTATTTCATGCCAAATCTGTAACTGAATTTAACCAGAAATGTATTGGTTCCTTTTTCACTGAACAATTCATTCATATCCTGAAATACCTGAATGCTTTTATCAGGGAGAAAACCTGTGCGATGCTGACTCCAGACAAGGTATATTGCAGAACCGGGATTAAATTCCCAGCGGACAACGAGGTTGGATAGAAATTCCCTTACGTGAAAATTCGGAGAACCTATGTTGTAATCTGTAATTCCATCCCGGTTTTCATCGATCATCCAAAAGTCATCTTCCTGTTTTATCTGATCTGTTTCAAAAACATGAATTCTATCCTCAAAATGGTCAGCAGTAGGGTTCTTTATGAATTTGAAATCAGAATAATGACCAGTTGCAATAAATGGCTGACCCCAATATTGGACGGTCAGATCGGGCGAAATGGTGTAATTGATCCTGAAAGAAAAGTTGATCACTTCCTGTTCAATTTTTGCCATGATGTATCGGGATTTTTCCTCGAATATTGATTCTGAAACATACTGCATAGCGTTGTTGGTGATAGACCATGAGGGTGAAAAAGTCAGGTTCAGATTGTTGAAAGGTGTGTACTTGACAGAAGGAGTAATGCTGTAACTGAAATAGTTGTTGGCAAAACTGTAACTGATTATATTGTTCATCCCTGCAACCAGTTTTTTTGTACCATCTGTATAAATCCTGGCCCAACAGGAAGCATTTGCAGGCAATAGCATGGCTGGCCCTCCGCGCAACAAATCAGTCGAATTGATATATGGTAACAATTCAAAACCGGTGTTTCCTTCCCAGGAATTTTTAAATTGAGCATGAATGTCAAAACTCATGCCTACGAATTTCAATAAATTTTCAAAATTCCAACCATTATATGAGTTGAGGTTTATTTGATAATTTTTGTAAAATCGTTTGGGTTCCCATTGCCTGTATCCAGCCCATAGAACTGACATAATCTGATCTCCCTCGCGCATATACCCGATATCATTGATCTCAAATTCAGGAGATTTCCATAAGATAGCGCCTAAAAAACTCCAGTGGCCACTGTTGTATCTGCCTAACTGAATCTTCCCTCCATGCCCCGTGAATGTAGTCCGGCTTGTATCAACTTTTACATGTGTCGCATCTGGTCTTTGGAAGTACCTGGCAGAGGAATACTGAGCCCGGGCGATCGAACCGGAGCTTCCTTCCAGGTGGCTGAATGCAGTATTGATGTTCAATTGCCAGGCTTTGTTTTTAAAATACTGTGTGAAATCAATGCCTCCTGAATATGCACCCTTAACCATCTGGTCAGACAACTGATCAGTCAGTTTTCTGTTGACACTTGTGAACATACCTCCAAAGATGGTATTTCCTTCATTCATCTCTTTTTGGATCCGTCCAACAAAAAAATTGGTTTGTGGTTCAACGGTTTCAGAAGTCCTTTGACCAGATTGGTCGAGTTGGGCTTTTTCTTCTGCTGTCACAGTTTCGATCAATGCCATTGATAAGCCGTCTTCTGTTTTGCCGGTAATTTTCACCGAACCCAGGATGCGTGTAAAATCGGGATAATCAACATAAGCATTTTCAGGATTGGAAAATTGTCCTCTTGGATGTCTTCCAATACGTCTGGAGTAGAACAAGTTATCATTACCCAATCCGCCATCACCCAATCCAAGATTGAAACTGGATATATTGTTTCCTTCAATAAAAAAAGGTCTTTTTTCCTCAAAATAGGTTTCATAGGCACTTAAATTGACTTCGGAAGGGTCTGCTTCCACTTGGCCAAAGTCAGGCAAAATCGACAAATCCATCGTAAAATTGTTGGTCAGACCTATTTTGGCATCCAATCCCGCTTTGGCGTGATAATCCGTTCCTTCAGCAAATGGATTGGAAGTTTCAGCCGGATAAGTTGATACAGAACCGACCGTATAAGGGGTCACATCCAGGATTTTCCTCGGTTCAAGACCTTCCAGTCCAAGAAGTTGACCGGAATGTCTAACAAATCCGGGTGCATCCTTCGGAACGTGGTACCAGAAATGAGTTTCCTGGTTCCTATAGATCTTTCTCAGCAATTGCAAACCCCAAACTTTTGATCCCCCTTTTTTAAAACGAAGCTGACTTAGAGGTATCCGCATTTCAGCATCCCATCCTTCCTGGTTTTTTGCCACCTTCACCCACCAGTTTGGATCCCAGTTGCTGTTATTGTTATCTCCGTCATTGGTCAAAATAAAATCTGTTTTTACGCCACCGGCACTCACTCCAAAACAGAAAGCGGTTCGTTTGTCATAATAACTGTCAAAAGCAATGATCATCACGTCCCCTTCGTCATTGTCCCGCCGGGTCAAACGGGTGATGATGCTGTCAGGGTAGGGGTCAATGGCACGCATGGCTACATACAGATTGTTGTCATCGAAAAGAATTTTGAAATAAGTCGGGTAACTGGGCTGTCTGCCATTAAAGGGTTCATATTGAACAAAATCAGTTCCCCATTCACCGGCTTTCCAGACAGGATCATCCAGTTTTCCGTCAATAGCTGGCACCACATCAACTACCTTAATCGCATGGAATTGCTTAAGGTTATTTTGCTGACCATTCACATGAAAGTGGAAGCAAAACAATAAAATAAAGTAAATGTATTTCGTTGTCATTCGTTCCGTTCTAATTATTTAAACTTCTTTACGATTGTTAAAACTCTTTTATCTGGTTGCCTGACCAAACCTTCCGAAGCTGATTTTTTATTCAAAGAAAAGCGAAATTTGTTTACCGTGCATCAATTGGAAATTCATATTAAATTTATTTGTAATTATTTAGCTTATTAGTCTTTTAGCTTTAAGTCTATCAGCTAATGATTTATCCTAAGGTTTAAACCCTATGATTCCAAAACAAATGTAGTATCTTTTGATCAAAGTACACGATCTTTTCCAAGAGACTAATATGCTAACAGACTAATTATCTAACCACCTGAATAACTACATTTATTTTAAATTAAGACGCAATTTTGACAATATTTGTTATTCCATTCGTAGCTCAATCAGATAGTCTGGTAGAAAAATTCTACATTTGCATGACGAACAATGTCATTTTATTTATTCAAATAAATTGCCGGGTGAATGTGATCTGAAAAATTAAGTTTTAATTCATATAAATCAACTTTTTTACAAAATGAGTGTTTTATGATTTTTAATTTAATATGATGGAAAAGGAAAAATTTGTATTTCTGACAGGTTTAAAGCCGGTTACGGTTATTTCGGGAAGTATCGGACAGCCAAAATCCGGATCGGATACACCATGTTGCAAAAGGTATAAAAAGGGCAAGCAAAAATGTAAAGATTGTCCTGAGGATAAACATACCAAATCAGGATTGAAATTTTAGTCATCAGGTTTGGACCACAAAACTGAACTATGGAGCAATTAACAGGTTTTGAACATTTTTCATCTTTCGTCCAACAGTCAGAAGCTTGTCTCATCTATTTTTCCCATGAGCAATGCAATGTTTGTAAAGTCTTGAAGCCCAAAATTGTGGAAATGTGTGAGGTGCATTTTCCATTGTTAAAAATCGGATATGCGGATACCGTCAACTATCCCGATATTGCAGGACAAAATGGGATTTTTACAGTCCCGGGCATCCTCGTTTTTTTTGACAGAAAAGAATACATCAGAGTTGCCCGTAACATCAGCATGGCTGAATTCCAAAAACAAATCAGCAGGTATTACAACATGATGTTTTAATATCGGAAAATCAGTTAAACATATTGGTGACTGAAAATCATATATTTATTAGTCATTTAGTCCTGGAGTCCTTTAGTTTTTCAGTTCATTAGCCCGGGAAATAATCCTGAGGTCAGATTTTATATTTCTATGGCAGTATTGGGAACTTTTGCCAGATTTATTCTCTCAAATCGTGAAAGCTGACAGACTAAACAGCTAACCATCTGATTTATTAAGATCAAGCAGGAACAACCCGATCAAAAAAATAAATATATGTTTTTTTCACATATTCTCCCCACTTTTTATTTCAAAAAATTATCTTAGCGTCAGATTACATGATCGTGGTTTAGCCGATTGTTTTTATACCACCTTCATGCATATTTTGATCCATTCATTTCCTTTAATGCGGTACACACCGGGTAAATTGATGTATTATTAAAGAAAAACCAAAACATATAGCCATAGCGGGAAATATTGGTGCGGGGAAAACCACACTTTCGAATTTGCTCGCCAGACATTACAAGTGGGAGGCAATGTTCGAAGATACTTCTGACAATCCATATCTCAGTGATTTTTATGGAAATATGAGCAGGTGGTCTTTCAATTTACAGATCTATTTCCTCAATAGTCGTTTTCAACAGGTGGCTGCCATACAAAGAGGTGAAAAAACGGTCATTCAGGACAGAACGATCTATGAAGATGCCAAAATTTTTGCTCCCAACCTGTTTGAAATGGGTTTTATGAGCAAAAGGGATTTCAATAATTATCAGTCCTTGTTTGAGATCATGTCATCGTACATTTCACCGCCGGATCTCCTGGTTTACCTTAAATCAGATATCGCTACACTGGTAGAACACATTCAGGCCAGAGGCAGGGACTATGAAGGATCCATCAACCTGGAATACCTCAGTCATCTCAATGAGAAATATAACGAATGGATCCAATCTTACAACCTTGGAAAACTGCTTATAATCAATATCTCCAACAAAGACTTTGTCAAACAGCCATCCCATTTGGCAGAAGTAATAGAAAAGATTGATGCTGAATTGTTTGGATTGTTTTAGTTAAAGCTTTACCAGAATCATTTTTTGAAAAAAATCCTTAGGTGAACCAAAAATTTTTTTGATACTCAGAAAATGTATCGGATCCAGAGTTCCTGGTCATCAGCCCTGATGATGTTGAAAGTTTTTTCCAGTTTATCTTGTCCGGCTGCAGTTCCCCACCATTCATAGCGGATGAGTGTGGTAGAATCGCTGATGTTTTCCCAGGTGCCGTTATAATTTTCGTATGTGACAGGTGGTGTGGCGCACCATCCATAGATATTCCTTATGGTAAATTTTCCTCCGGGTTCGAAGATCATGCCTGGTTTATCCGGATCCAGCTCTTTTTCTGATTTATAGATTTCAAGATCGGAATCGATCTGGTAAGAATCGTATACCCAGGTTCCGATCAAGGGATCATTTGAATCATCTATTTCTTCCTTGTGACAGGAAAAAAGTCCGGTTACCAACGCCAGGCCGGTAATTATGGTTAAAAAATATTTGATTCCCATAATAGTATTAAATTTACACTCACAGACGGGGAAATTCGTCAGAAAGTTGGGTATTTATAAAAATAATTGAATTCGGCATGAACAGTTTCGGTAGAATTTTCAGAGTGGGTATTTATGGAGAATCGCATGGAAAAGGTGTTTCTGTTTCCATTGACGGATGTCCGCCCGGCATACCTTTTAGTGAAGAAGATATGGGCATGGATCTTTTGCGAAGAAAGTCAGGCAAACCTGGAACAACGCCCAGGGTAGAAGGAGATTTGCCGGAAATTTTAACAGGCATAACTGAAGGCAAAACCACAGGAGCTCCTATTATTATTTGGTTCAAAAACAAAGATGCCCGATCAGGCGATTATAGTTCAGTGAAAGATTTTCCAAGACCCGGACACGCGGATTTTACTTCAGGTGTAAAATATTTTGGTCATAGTGATCATAGAGGAGGCGGGCATTTCTCCGGGAGACTGACTTTGGGTCTGGTGGCAGCCGGCGTTGTAGCAAAAAAAATCATGGATCCGGTCACCATATCAGCTACGATGTTGGAAGCAGGAGGGCAAAAGGATATTGAAAAGGCGATTGAACAGGCAAAGATCAATGGTGATTCCATCGGGGCATTGATCGAATGCAAGGCAAATAATCTACCTGCAGGCCTTGGAGAGCCCTTTTTTGACAGTTTTGAATCACATCTGGCACACCTGGTTTTTAGTATTCCTGCAGTAAAAGGAATCGAATTTGGTGTTGGCTTTGAAGCAGCAAAATTGACAGGAAGTGAGATGAATGATGCAATTATCAATGCATATGGCAAAACAGCTACCAATCAGGCAGGAGGTATCAATGGCGGTATTTCCAATGGCAATGAGCTGGTTTTTCGTGTGGCAGTAAAGCCGGCATCAAGCATTTCAAAGGCACAGAAGAGTTATCATTTTGGTACCGGACAAATGGAATCCATGCAAATCACAGGCCGCCATGATACATGCATCGGACTCAGGGTGCCTCCGGTATTGGAAGCTGTCACGGCGATTTCCCTCGCAGATATGTATTTATTGCGCCTTGGGCAAATAAAATTTGATGAAAATCAAAGAAATATGATGAATACTGAATAAATTTACGGCAGAAAAGTAAACTTGATCGATTTTAAATTGTGCGGGTATTGAATTTTTTTTGACCGATCATTGTTGGAAATTTTAGCATTACAAACCTTTCAATGAGACAACTAAAGATATCGAACAAAATAACCAAGCGGGAAAGCATTTCCCTGGATAAGTATTTGAATGATATCGGCAGAATTGATTTGCTTGGTCCAGATGAGGAAATCGTGCTGGCCAAAAAGATCAAGGATGGAGATACTCAGGCGCTTGAAAGACTCACAAGCGCCAATCTCCGGTTCGTGGTTTCCGTTGCTAAACAATACCAGAATCAGGGGCTGTCATTGAGCGATCTGATCAACGAAGGCAATGTCGGTTTGCTCAAAGCTGCAAGAAGATATGATGAAACCAAAGGCTTTAAATTCATTTCCTATGCCGTTTGGTGGATCAGGCAGTCCATACTCCAGGCCATAGTCGAATACAGCAGAATCGTTCGTCTGCCGGTCAATAAAGTAACCATTTACAATAAAGTGACTAAAGCCCAACAGGCTTTCATCCAGGAATTTGAAAGAGAACCGTCGGTGGAGGAACTTTCTGAATTGCTTGATATTGAAGAAAATGTGATCATGGATGCGCTGACAACAAGCACGAATTATGTAGAATTTGACGCACCGGTCTCGAGTGATGACGGGGATACTTCCTATCTGGATCTGTTTGTCAGAGAAAATGAAGAACAGCCGGATGATAAAGTGATGGCAGAGTCCTTGCTGAAAGATATTTGCGCCGGCCTCAATTTTCTTTCACCGAGAGAAACTGAAGTGCTCAAAGCTTATTTTGGATTGGAAGGAAAACAACCGATGCATCTGGAAGAAATCGGAGAATTGTTCGGTCTGACCAGGGAAAGGGTTCGCCAGATAAAGGAAAGAGCCATCCGCAGATTGCGAAAAATGGTCAACAGACAATCTTCGAAATATTTCGATGATTACAGATAGAAACCTTGCACGGTTGACTCTTCAATAATCCCTTTTCAGGGTTAAAACCATTTTCTTCCTGTTTCTGAGATCACATAATGCACAAAAAAATATATAAAAAACTCCATATACTTTCATTGGTAAGCAGAACTAATTTAATTTTGCGCTGTTAATTGTAGTTGGATTTTAACTACAGGACGAAATATATTGAATATGAGTGTACTGGACCAGGTGAGAATAGTTTTTTACAGGTGTCATGAAAAAGGATTGGAGATCCTTTTGATCAAGAATGAACTGGAAAATGATCCCAATGTTTGGAAACTTCCAAAAAGTGAATTGAAATTGAAATTGGGAATGGCGCTGAGCGAAGCAGGATACCATTATATCGAACTGGATGATATCACGGATGCTTCAGGTAGAATCGTTCATACCTATGCCATCGAAGGTGACCTGAAAGACGTGCCGTCCATCAGAGGCTTGATCAAACACGATATGAAACTCATCAAGGCAAAGGTGAAGGAAACATTTCCTGAACTGGAGAAAGGTAGTTTTTTTGCCATTAAGGAAGCGTTTAAGAAAGTGATGCCGAATGAGTATGCTGCTCTGAAAGAATTGAAGGAAATACTTTGGGACAGAAATGTCATTAGCAATATTTAAAAACTTATCTCATGAAGTCCAATCTTGACTATACTGGTTTTCATTTTAAAAATCAGACCGGTTTTTACAAAGGAAAAGTCAGGGATGTTTATTGGGCAATTGATAAAATCATTTTGATCGCTTCTGACAGGATCTCTGCATTTGATCATGTTCTTCCTCAAACCATTCCGTTCAAAGGACAGGTTTTAAACCAGATCTCAGCTTTTTTTCTAAGACAAACAAAACATATTGCGCCGAACTGGTTTGAAACATCACCTGACCCCAATGTTTCAGTGGGCATTTCATGTATTCCGATCCGACTGGAAATGGTTGTCCGGGGCTATCTGACGGGTCATGCCTGGCGTGTTTATCAAACGGGAGAAAGAATGATCTGTGGTGTACGGATGCCGGACGGTATGAAAGAAAATGATCCGTTCCCTTATCCGATCATCACACCTGCGCTGAAAGCTGACGAAGGTCACGACGAAGACATTTCCAGAGAAGAGATCCTGTCAAAAGGCATTTTACCTGAGTCGGATTACCGGTTATTGGAAAAATACAGCCTGGACCTGTTTGCCTTCGGGACACAAAAAGCACGTGAAAGGGGCTTGATCCTGGTGGACACCAAATACGAGTTTGGCAAATCCGGTGATCAGATCATGCTCATCGATGAAGTGCATACACCCGACAGTTCAAGGTATTTCTACCTGGACGGATACCAGGAAAGGCAGGACAGGGGAGAAAAACAAAAGCAGTTGTCCAAGGAATTTGTTCGGGAATGGCTCATCGCTGAGGGATTTCAGGGCAAGGAAGGGCAAAGAGTTCCGGATCTTTCTGGAGAGATGGTCCAACAGATCACAGACAGATACATCCATCTGTACGAACTCATCACGGGTGAAAATTTTGACAGGGTTTTCTCTGAAAATATCCTTGACAGGGTGGAAAAGAATGTGCAAAAATACCTGGACACGGTGTCCGTTTTGTGAATTGAGCAAAGTCAACACAACGTTATGTGGCTCAACATCTGAAATTATCAACATGTTGGTTAGTTTTGGATATTGAGCGCCTCAATCATGTACAATTTTAAAGCGATTCACGAGATATTCAACCCTTTCAGGGTTGTATTATAGATCAGCACCATTACTTTAGGTTTCACCTAAAGTTATTGATATTCAACCCTTTCAGGGTTGTATGAGATCACCACCATTACTTTAGGTTTCACCTAAAGTTATTGATATTTAACCCTTTCAGGGTTTACATGAAAGAGAAAAACCACGAAGTGGTTGAATATCAATAACATGGCATGAAATGCCATGAAAGCCATGAAATGCCGTGAAAAGAACCTCGCTTAATACAACCCTGAAGGGGTTGAATTAAAAAGTATCCAGGTTATTTGGGTACAAAAAAAGCCCGCACCTAAGCGGTACGGGCTGATGTAAATCAAATTAGTCAACCTAAAATCTCATGCCTTTGATCGTCATGTATTCGCGGGATTTGAGGCCGTATTGTCCTTTGACATAGATTTTTATGCGCTGGACTCTCGCGGCAAGGTCTTCGTAAAGGACTCTTCTGATGTCCCGAGCGTTGCCCAACTCCAGATCTTTGATGGCCACCTGTTCATTCAGGCCGGTAAGTTTCTGATGAAATGCTTTCAGCGTGTCGACTTTTACATTTTCGTGAGACGGTGCATAATCCGGGTAATTGGCCAGGGAAACGATGATCTCATTCAGCACCTGGGGAATGGCGACAAAGTTTCTTTCTTTTCTTGCAGGCGGAGTTTCAGTCTGTGCCTCTGCATCCTTTTTTTTGGATTTTTTGGATCTGGCGCTTCTGATCAGGGCGATTGAGCGATTGATCATGGTTGCTTCTGAAGATTTTTTGCCGAACTGACTTTCGACGGCGGATTTGATCTGGATGATGAGTTGCAGGAAGGAACCGTTTTTTCCGTAAAACGCTTCACTTCTGTCGTCCGTCTGGGACTTCAGGCTGTCTGTGGCCCTGGCTACTTTTTCGTTGGCAATGAATAGGCCGTCGATCAAAGCCGTCATACCCGGGATCTGCTCTTCGGGTCTGAACGGTTGATAAGCTTCAAATCCTGAAATGTGGGTGAGCAATTCTTTTGCCCTTCCGAATTTGGCTCTGTATGAGCCTTCTCTATTCATAGTCATTGTAACTGATTTTAAATTAATAAATGCTGGTTCAAACCGATTTTTCCGATGTATTATAAGTTGGAAAGGGTGTAAACCAGTTATAACGATACGAAAATAGCAAAACATGGCTAACTTCCAAAAAAAAGCACAGTATTTTTTTGTTCAATTTCACCATTATTTGATATCCGGGCGGAATGTCCTGTAATTATATGGCATATCCCGGATATTACCTCCCTGAATGTAAGTGATCCTGAGTTTAGCATTACCACGACAAGGGATAACTCTAAAGGTTATTGCACATGGTAAAGTTACCTTTTGCCCAATTCGGTTACAGCTTGTACCGGATTAACGAACTTTAGGCTGAACCTGATTTAGCTATTTTATTGCAAACATTCCTTTTTTATTGGGCCAGGATGCTTTTGTGTGATCACAGGATCTTTTTAACAAATGACCGGTTCAGTCTGACCCGGAACAGTATGAATTCTCCCCGGAACAAGTTCAACTCGCATCGGAACAACATTAAGTTGGCCCGGAACAACATCAACTCGCATCGGAACAACATTAGGTTGGTTCGGAACAACATCAACTTGCATCGGAACAACATTAGGTTGGTTCGGAACAACATTAGGTTGGTTCGGAACAACATCATCTTGCATCGGAACAACATCATCCTGGCTCGGTACAACATCATCGTGGCATGGAACAAGTTCTAAGTGGTTTTGAACAATTTTCTGGCTACATCAGCCCACATAGAAGCGGTCTGAAATCACCATTATAGCAAAATGGTATTATGAAGGAACGATAAGCTGTTTTATGCCTTAAAAAATCCCGTCTTTTCTCTTTTCCTATCCTCATTTTCCCACTCTTTGACGAAACACAACATACCCGATAAAATAAAATGGCCGACAATACATCGATAATATAAGTAAAAGATACAAGGCATTCGAAAAAAGATCCCTCCCGTTTTTCGGGCTTGTCCTGATCTAGTGAAAGGAGCATCAGGGCCTGTCCTGAACGACTGAAAGGCGCATCAGGAATGACGGCTTGCCGGGTTTTAATGAATGGATTCCTCCCTACGGTCGGACTTGTCCTGATCGATTAAAATGAGCATCAGCGATGACGATTGCGGAAAAGGTGACAAGATCCCTCCCTGCGGTCGGGATGACGCGTCGTGCCGGGGGTAAAAGGGAATCAGGCGGCGTCGCCGCCTGATTCCACCCTTCTCTTTTTTTTAAAAAAGGGTTAGTCATTCCTGACGCTTCGATCAGGACTTGTCCGACCGGAGGGAGGAATCTTTTGATTAAGGGCGAATTACAGAAAGCATGTATTGGTGGAAATATCACTCCCGTTGGTCGGGCATGTCCTGATCGACTAAAAGGAGCATCAGGGATGACGAGGCTCCGGGTTTTAATAGAGGGAATAAGGCGGCGATGCCGCCTTGTTCCCCCTCCCCTCCAAAAATGATGCCCGTCATTCCGACTGAATGGAGGAATCTTATTAGTGAGGGGAAACTTTAAAAAAGATCCCTTCTTGCGGTCGGACAAGTCCTGATCAGGTATACGAGCATCAGGAATGATGGAATGCTGGGTATTTGTGTAAAGATTCCTCCCTCCGGTTTGAATGACGGTGCGCTGGGTATTAATAGGTTGGGGACAGGCGGCGCAGCCGCCTGTCCCCAACCCCCTCTCTCAAAAAAGAGAGGCAGTCATTCCGACCGAAGGGAGGAATCCTTTCTTCTAAAGCAAGCATGAGACAGACTGTGGTATGATGGGGTGATAAGATCCCTCCCTGAGGTCGGACTTGTCCTGATCGAAGTGTCAGGGATGACACAATGATGGGTATTGGTGAAAAGATTCCTCCCTTCGGTCGGAATGACACGTCATGCCTGGGGTAAGAGGGGAGCAGGCGGCGACGCCGCCTGCTCCCTCACTTAAACAGGAATTGTCATTCCGACCGCAGGGAGGAATCCATTACATCAAGAGCGGTAATGTCACTCGAGTCAGCAGTAGGAATCCTTTACATAAAGGGCAGTAATGTTATTAGAGTAAGGGAGAGGAATCTTTTCTTGATACCGTGATTTACAATTGAGTACAATAAGGAAAGATTAAGCCGGATATTTTAGAAAGAAAAATAAATTTGCAAGAAAAAAATTATGAGTAAACCAGGATTTGTCTACATCATGACGAACAAAAACAGGACTACATTATACATTGGTGTCACAAATGATCTTTGTCGCAGGATACATGAACACAAAAATCATATGCTGAAAAACTCTTTTACTGATAAGTACAATCTTGAGCATTGTATCTATTATGAGGAATTCGAATATTTCGATTTGGCCATACAGAGGGAAAAGGAGTTGAAAAAATGGAATCGCAAAAAGAAAGAGGACTTAATAAATAGATTAAACCCGGAAAGGAAAGGATTGATCACAGAGCAGGGTTTTATAAGGGAGAAAATAACTTTTGAACAGGAAGTGAATGAATTGATCAAAGATCCTGTCAACCGTAGGAGCATTTCTTAGTCAATAAACAACCTCATTCAATAACTGTACTTCAACCTTAAAAACAACGCCTGGACCGGACTTTTGAACGTTTCTGTCTGTTCAAAAATAATTTGGCCGAATAAGGCAAAATCCAGCTCATCAGCCAATGAATAAGAAATATTAGGACTGATGAAAACCGGATTTGATGGAACCGGACTGTAAATGATGGCTATTCCTCCGTTCAGTAACGGTGTGAAACCATAAGAAACCTGTGTAAATAACGCTGTAGTGTATGGATATAGATTTTTAGCGGAAAGTTCAAAATTGAAAATCCCCGATAAACTTTGTTCATTATTCCCTCCGGAATTGTACAGAAATCCCAAGCCGCTGTAGAGTCCGTTTTTGAAAATATAATCCAAACCAACGGTAGCAGCAAATCCATCCGTTATGTCCGGGTCAAGGCTTTTAAACCAGCTGAATTCACCCTTAAACCCTGCATCCCACAGATTGCCTGCCCAACCGCCACCGAGCGTCAAATGATTTTCCATGACTCCGGTAAGTACTTGATAATCATAATTATTGATGTTTCCTTTGTACATCAATCCTCCGATCATGTGCTTCAGGCTATCTGTTGCTTTGATGGCCAGTTCAACTCCAGAGGCGATTCCCCAGTTATATTTGATGCTCAATGCATCGCTGCCAGGTTTTTCTTCATAGTCAAAGTCGATGAATGAAAATGCATTGAAAATATCATTCGGATTCCAGAAAGTGTTGATGCCCCAGTTGATCCTTTGCCTGCCAAGCCTGATTTGCCAGTTATGCCGGGTAAAATCCAGGAATAATCTGTCGATCATGGTATGTGCAGCCAAACCTGATCCTGATGAAGCGCCTGCTGAAAGCTTCAAAAAATCATTTGCTTTGTTCAGTTCAGAGATATAAGCATCCTGCAACGCTCTGTTCTGATCTCCCCAGAATATCCGGTTCCTCAGATCTGCTTTGATCATCCATTGCTCAGAAAATTGATAACCGAAATTGATTCTGTTGTGGATCAGATTGTCAAAATAACTTCCTCCGTCAGGAAATAAGCCGGATGCAGGAAAGTGAATTACACTTTGCATGTTTTTGATGTACCCGGATACTTCCCAAGGCTTTTCGGCTTCCTGACTGTACATCTGAATACTGCCAGTAAAAAACAACATTGCCAGGAACCAAAGCCGGAAAGTTTTGAAAACGATTTGTTCATTACCGGGGTTCGGTTTAAAAGAATTTACGTTCATCCCAAAATATTTAAGATATCTGATCTGTGCCGGAAAGCTTATTTCGCTTCGTCATTACCTGGTGACATCCGAAATGATCATTCCGTCCTCGAGCGTGACAACCCGTCTTGCCCTGTCAATCACCCGCTGATCATGTGTTGAAAAAATGAACGTCATACCTTCCTCCTGATTGAGTTTAGCCATAATATCCAACAACTGAGCAGTGGATTTGGAATCCAGGTTGGCTGTCGGTTCATCTGCCAGAACGAATGATGGTTTGGATGCCAGTGCACGGGCAACAGCCACCCTTTGTTGCTGTCCTCCGGACAATTTGGATGGTCGCTTGTCAGCCTGATCTTCAATACCAACGCTTTTCAGGAGCTCAACCACGCGTTTTTGGCGTTTATCTTTGGAAATGCCTTGAAGAAGCATGATAAATTCTACATTTTCGGCTGCTGTAAGGACAGGGATCAGATTGTATGCCTGAAAAACAAATCCGATTTTTTCCTTCCTGAAATCAATCAGTTTATTGTCAGATATCCGGGTAATGTCAACGCCATCCACAATAACGACCCCTGAACTGGCCTGATCAAGACCTCCGATAATGTTCAGCAGCGTAGTTTTACCAGATCCTGAAGGGCCGACGATGGCGGTGAATTCTCCTTTCCGGATGGTAAGATCAACACCTCTTAAAGCATGTACCGGTACTTTTTTGGGATTATAAACTTTGGTGATCCCTTTTGTTTCTATAACTGTCATTTCTTTATGTTTTTATATTATTTTTCAAATTTATCGTTGATCACATTTTTCTGATAGCCTCTACAGGTTTAAGTTTGATGGCTTTGTATGCAGGATAAAGACTGGCAAGCAGGGCCGTAATGAACACTGACATGGCCAGGAACAGATAGTCTTCCGGGTTGACGCTCGGATAGATGAAATTTGTCATCCCGAACTGTTCCATACCTTCTTTGGAAAAAATTACCAGGTTGATACCTCTCGTGCTGTAATAGCTTGTCAAAAGGTAACCAAATCCGATGCCGATGGGTGCGCCTACCACTCCCAGCAATAGTGTCTCGAGTACGATCATCAGAAATATTTTCAATTTGTTCATACCCACTGCCATCAACATACCCAATTCACGGACTCTTTCCAAAACAGCCATCAGCATGGTGTTTATGATGCCGAATATGAGCGCCAACATAAAAATGACCATATAAATTCTTCCTGCCATACCGATTTGGGTTTCAAAAAGCCCCAATTCAGGAGAAATTTCCCTGTAATTTTGTACAAGCAGGTCTGGGAATGCTTTTTTTAAGCTCATTACGGTAGAATCCATTTGTTCCACGCTGCCGATATATATCATTGCTTCGTGACCTATATCCTGTTGACCCAATAATTCATTCAATGAATGTATGTCCACAAATGCAATATTGTCATCGAACATGGCATTTTTAGTGTCAAAAAGACCCTTTATCCTGAAAGCGCCGGAAACGATCTCACCATCCAGGGTTTGAAAAGTAAGGATAAGTTTTGACCTAAGTTTTACTTTGAGTTTGGACGCCAGCCTGGAACTCAGCAGGATCTGATTTGGTCTGCCTTCCTCCAGGTATTTGCCTTCTACCAGTAATTCGTTCAGGCCTGTCAGCTTATCTTCACGACCAGGAACAATACCGTTGATCCGGATCCCCCGGGTTCCGTGGCTTGAACCAATCATCACGTTGGTTTGGGAGCGGATGGTAGCGGCTTTGACACCTGGAATTTTTTCAATGTCCTGTATCAATTTTTCTGCATTTTCCATATAAAATTTGCTCTCCTTATCCTTCATGTATTCGGGATGATGGATTTGAATATGGGATGTCTCTCGCTTTATTGCATTATCCACATAGCTGTTGATCATGCCATGCATTACACCCATCAGGAAGATCACAGACCAGACTCCGATGATGATCGCACCGATCACTACAAATGATCTGGCAGGATTTCTCCAAATATTTCTCCATGCTAATTTAAGTATCATAATGTTGGATATTAAGTCAATGGTTTATTTTTCATATTAATTTTTCATAGATTCTACCGGTTTTACATGGTAGATTTTCCAAACGGCGAATGTTGCAAGTAACAAGCATATCACAAAAACGATGATCGCCTGACTCACGAAGGTAGAAATGTCAAAAGCAGTTGGCAAAACAGGTTCGAAACCGTACTGATCAAACATATTGTCCAGGCCTTTTTCCATATGACTCATATCGATGGGGTTGACTCTAAAATAGTTGACCAGAGGAATTGCAGCGATAACACCGGCAAAAACACCAGCCATACCCAGTAAAATAATTTCAAGCATTACAACCATTGATAAAAGCTTCCTTTTCATGCCAATACCGATAAGGATCCCGAATTCATAAGATCG
Source organism: Saprospiraceae bacterium UBA2365 (assembly GCA_002344345.1). GTDB lineage: Bacteria > Bacteroidota > Bacteroidia > Chitinophagales > Saprospiraceae > UBA2365. The sequence goes on along the minus strand of DDTL01000151.1, from coordinate 23,981 downwards.
CTCTTTGATCATCATCAGGATGGTTCCAAAAATGCCAAATGAAATAATAGTATATAGTATGAGCATAAAAATATACACACCATTAAGTTTGGCCTGTTTTGCTGCCAGGAGATTTGGAACCAGTTGTTCCCATTCTATGACTTCATGAAGGTCGGGTTCCACTTGAGATTTTAATTTTTTGATTATCCCAGGCAAATTTGATCTGTCATCAATATCAATGATCAATGTGCTGATCAGGTTTTCACAGCCAAAAAACTGCTGAGCTTCGGGAAGTGGCATGTATACCATCATTTTGTTCAAATCAGGTGGCCCGAAATGGAGCAATCCTTTTACTGTATATTTACCTGCTGAGTTGACACCATGATACCCCTGGCTGATAAAAACGATGGTATCGCCAACACCGATTTTTAGTTGACTGGCTAATCCTTCCGCGATCATCACAGCAGTATCATTGAGTTCAAGATATTTTCCTTCAGTGATCTTACCTGATAGTTTGGTTAAAGCATTTTCTTTTTTAGGATCTATACCATTGATCATCACCCCTTTAGTCTGATTTCCATACGAAGCCATTGCGAAGGATTCGAGTCTTGGGACAAAGTCTTTCAGGTGTTCAATATTTTTAGATTTTCCTTTCCAATCCGACGTATATTCCATCAGCGTGTTGATGCCTGGATCATCGTAATAACCTTTTTTGTGAATCTGACCATAGCCAAAATAGCTGCTCAATGCATTGTCAATCATCCGTCCCCAACTGCCATTTTGAAGTGCTAGCATAAAAATGGAAAACAATACAGCGAAAAAAATGGACGAAATGGTAATGGCTGTTCGGCGTTTATTTCGCCAGATATTTCTCCAGGCCAGGAGTATCATCATTTGCATAAATACAAGATTAGATTGTTATAAATTATTTTCGCATGGCTTCAATCGGCTTGATCCGAAAGATTTTATATACAGCGTAACCCGCTAAAATAGTGGTCAACACAAAAACTATAAGCGCCTGATTCAAAAAAATGCCAGGTTCAAAAGCAGTCGGCAACAAAGGGTCAAAACCCCATTTGGCGTATATTTCTCCCATTTCTTTCATGTAATCAGCAAGATTCAGCGGATGTTTACTGAAATAGTATACCAGCGGAATACAACCAACTATGCCGGCGATGGCGCCAATTAAACCCATGAACACAATCTCCAGCCAGGTGACGATGGCAAGTTTTTTTCTGCTCATTCCAATGCCGGTAAGAATGCCAAATTCAAATTCTCTTTCCTTGGTCATCATCATGATCGTCCCGAAAATTCCAAAACTGATGATCATATAAAGCACTAGTATGAAAATGTAATTGCCCGCAGAATCACTTTTTTTGGCATCTACCAGTTCAGGCAACATCTCATCCCATTGAAGTATTTCAAAGCGACTTGTATCCAATTTAGTTTCCAGCTGTTTTTTGATCAGCCTGAAATCATCATTGTTACGGAGTTGTATGACCATTGAGGTCAGCAATTGCTCAGCGCCATAAAAAGTCTGTGCTTCATTGAGTGTAATATAGATCATTTTTTTATTCAGATCTGGCGAAGGAAAACTCAGTATTCCTATTACAGGGTATTTGCCGGCAGCATTGGTGCCATGATATCCCTGACCGATCAATACCAGGGTGTCAGCGACATCAATTCCCAGATAAGAAGCAAGTCCTTCAGCCATCAACAGACCCTGATCTCCTGGTTGAAGATATTGCCCTTTCACCAGTTTCTTTTCCAGCCCTGAGAACTTGCTTTCTTCTTTGGGTTCTATGCCAACAACCATCGTACCAGAGATCATGTTTTCATATGAAGCCATAGCAAATGATTCCAGTCTGGGGATCATTCCTTCAATTCCCTTTAACTCTTTTGGCAATGCCTTCAATTGTTCATCTGGAGTAAAAGCATAATCCAGACTTTGCTCTTCCCAGTAGGATTTGCCCTGAACCTGAATATAGCCGAAATAACTGCTAAGAAAGTTTTCGATCATTCTGTCCCAAACGCCTTTCTGAAACGAAATCATAAAGGAAGAAAACAAGACAGCAAAAAAAATCGAAGCTGCTGTGATCATCGTGCGCCACTTATTCCTTCCGATATTTCTGAGAGCAAGTTTGAATATCATGATAAATAATTCATGGATAATTTTCCAATTATGTTAAACCTTTACCTGAAGTACTTGTATTAAACAATCTGCCAATCAGTGACTTATTTAAGTTTCTTCATATTTTGAACCGTAAAAAAATTCTTTACGAAAGTTTTGTCAAATTCAAGGCTCAGGTACTCGATTTCTGTACTGTTGTGGGGCTCATCCTCAGGAACGATTTTCATTAAACTGGGTATCAATCTTTTACCCATTTCTTTAACCTTCAATCCGTACATGGTGCTGACCTTGTAATTGTCTTCATCATAAAATTCACCTTTTAGTTGAAGATAGTCCTTTTTGCTGATCCAAACCTTGAGTTTTCCCCAGACCACAGGCGCATTAGGTTTAGGTTTCAATTCGATGATATAGCATGCGCGACCTTCTATGGTTTCTTCCCCGACAAACTTGTGGGTGTAATCTGTTACAATGGAAGACTGTTTTACCAGATCGTCGTTGGTGAAATCAGAACCCATCCAGGATTGCATCATCATTGAGGGAGGCATTTTGATGACACGTTCTATGGTTGGTTGCCAGTTCCACATTTCCCTGCCAATTTTCAGAAAAGCAGTCCCCTGATCTCTTTTAGGTGAGGTGATCAGGATAATGGATTCGTCTTCTCCGCGACTCCAGGCTTTCATAACGATTTCTCTGGACCAGTCTTTTCGATTGATTTTCATTTTCATCTGGGCGTAACTGCTGGAGCCTTTCATTTTGTCGTCTGCTTTTTTGATCACTTCTGTTGCAGTTTGGTTAAAAGCAGGTGCGATACATACCATTGTCAATATCACAGGTAAAAACCATTTTATGAGTGGTACTCTCATGATTTTTAGATTTCTCATGTTGTATTTTTTATTTAATATTTTTATTATTTTTAATTGTCAAAACAGCTCCGGAAGATGATTCCTGAAATTCTTGACCTGAATTGTATTCAGCATATTCCGGAGTTTGTTTTAAATCATTTTAATACCCGGTCAAACAAGCGATAAATATACAAAATCAGCTCTGATTATCTATTTTTTAACATGTTCAGATAAAATATGTAATTCCAGTTCGATTTTTTTGAGCTCTCTGAGCAAAGCTTTCTGGTTCAACTGCATCCAAACATACATTTTGATGCCGAGGATCATGATAAGACTGAACCCGGTAAGGTAAAGTCCGATGATCATCTCTTTTACGTCATTGGATCCGAACAGATTGATGCTAAAAAATATAAATGCTATGAAAATGATCAATGTAACAATAAATATATACACTATGATCCAATTGGATTTTCGGTTGATCAGTCTGTTTAATTTTGAATAAAGATCTTGTTCTTCAATTTGCGTCAGCATGTTATATTCTTCTTCGCTGAGGGCTTGTTTGGCTAATTTGTCAAAATTGTCGTTATTCATGATGGTTGAATTTTGTTTTTAAATGATTTCTGGCAGTGAAAAGCCTGGATTTGACGGTTCCTTCTTTTAGATTTAACCGTTGTGCTATCTCCACCACAGGTAGATCCATCGAATAGTGCATAAATAGAATGCGGCGGTCTTTTAAAGGAAGTTTTTCGAAAGCAATCTGTATGCTCCTGATCATTGCCAGTTGATAATCAGGATGGTCGTTCAGTGATTCCTTATTGTTCAATGAAGCATCAATGAATTTTTGTTCCAAACCTTTCTTCCGAATCCAGTCGATTGATTTATTGGATGCAATTTTCATAAGCCATGCGCCGAAATCAGCTGGATTCTGAAGTCTGTGAATGGAATGAATGACCACTACCCAACAGTCCTGCGCAATATCTTTGGCGACTTCAAGATTCTGGGTTTTTGATTGGATATTTTTAATCAAAATTTTATGCCACCTCTTTACCAGCAAGTTGAGTGCAGCTTTATTTCCGGCCTGAAAACTCAATACCAGCCACTCATTGACCAATCTGCTAATTTTGCTTTCCATCCTTTAAATGAAATGTTTTGCACTCATTATTCTGTGTTCATATTTGAAGGATTTAACTTTTGCGGGGAGAAAAAAGATTTCCTTCCTGGCAAAAATTGTATCCATTCAAACAAGTTGTTGTTAAATCTAAGTCGGATGGACGTCTAAAAGGTTCATTTTTTTTCAAAAAATTTCATGAAAAACAGAAAGAACGAGGAAAATCAGACTATTTTTCTTCAACTGAAGAATGGTCCAACCCTAAAAGTGCTGCCTTTGATCGGGGTTCAGGCGGTGAAATAAATACGAAGGGATATTTAAAAAAAACAACCTCAGCTATGTCAACAGAAACCATTGATCATCAGCTGAGGTTGTGGAAATATAATTTTGGATTCAATTATGAACAACCACCTTTCACCGCTTTCTTTTTGCCGCCGGCTTTAGGTTTTGGAGCGCCGGATTTTCCGGCTTTCGATGTTGAAGTGCTTAGCACCATACCGCCGCCACCAAGGGCCTGGCTGGCGCCTTTGCGGAAATCGTATTTGGCAAGTTCATCATCTGCGCTGGTTGATGGAGGCGCCTGGGGATTGAGTATGGCTTCAAACCAATAATTGAGTCCGCCAGATAGTACATAGTTGTTTTCAAATCCCATTTGACGAAGAAGCATCCAGGCTTCATTGGCTCGGGTACTGCCATTGGCATACAACACGTTGGTCATTACATCCTGGTCGAGCAGGTCCGTAAATTCCTCTGAAAGGATATTGTCCAATGGTACATTGACAGCGCCGGGAATGTGATATTTCTCAAATTCTGCCTGAGGCCTGACATCGATCAGTTGCAGGGTAGGATCTTTTTCTACGATCATTTGAGCCACTACATCTGGTGCAACATACTGGGTGCCACTTTTGAGTTCTTCCAGTATCTGCTCAGCAGTCAGTTTAAATGGGATGGTCGTGTTTTTCGGTACTGCTGCAATGATCACACCAAGGATGATCAAACCAAGTGATATCAGTTGCCTCGGTGAAAATGTAAAGTTTTTCATGTATTTAATGTTTTATAATTGCTTCAAAATAAATTCAATGCAAAATCAGGAGACTTATGATCAGCCAGTGATCGGGTCAAGGATCATTCTACCTGGTTGCTATCAATATTCTTCTCTCGGGAATTTTTTCTCAGCCCATTCGCCGATCCAGAACATTAAGATCGCAGCTACAATAACGATCAGAACGAGTATGCCTTCAGAGATGCCAAAGAATTCGGAGATCCTGGGGCTTCCCATATTCTTTGCGTGGAATAATGGTTCGAACAAGTCATATGCTTCACCAAAAAAGAATACCCCAATGAATAAACCAATAATAAAGATCATCGCATCGATTTTTCCGATGGCTGCACCGCAAAAACTGGTTCCCGGACAATAGCCACCCATAATGAAGCCTGCGCCCATAATGACACCGCCGACGATCGCTGACCACAAAAACGTTTCATTTACATATACCAGATCCATATCAATCCAGCCAAATAAACTGAAAAACAGCAATCCGAGCATGGCAGTGATAGCCCCTGTAAAAAATACTTTCAATACTACCGTGTCGTATCCGTAAAAAACGCCTGCGAGTTTCCTGCTTGAGGAAAATCCTCCCTGTTCCAAAACAAATCCGAAGCCTATCCCAATAAAAAAGGCCAGTAAAAAATTAGTGTTTTCAGAAATGATTTCATTTATCGCTAAAGGTCCCATATTATATAAGTTTTATTGGTTTAAATCCATAATTTTCTAAAAAAATATGCCAACACAAAGGCAGTTCCAAAAATGGCTGCCATGGAGATAAATCCTCCAAGAGATAAAACGGCCATTCCGCTCAGGGCAGAACCACTGGTGCAGCCTCTTCCAAGTTGTGAACCCAGCCCGAATAGAATTCCGCCGATGAGGGCAAAGATCAAACGTGTCCGGGATTTAATTTTGGGGTTGTGCTCCACTTTCCACGTCAATCTTCTGGAAATCACTCCTGACAAAAATCCACCAACAATCACTCCCAACATCTGGAAAACCAACCAGTTTTGAATAGGTTTCCCTGCATTGGCCTTGCTAAAATTGTCATAGAATTCATTGCCTGCAGCATGTGCCGGAGCAATTGTTTCAACTCCTGCGACGATCGTGCTTTTTATGGCTCCACTGGCTCCAACGCCACGACCTGAAATGAAATTTGCAGCTAAAACCACCAGACCCAACAGTATGCCTGCAAGGTAAGGATTCATATAGTTTCTGCTTTTTGACTTTTCCATATTTTAATTTTTCTTATATTTAAATGAACAAAAGTTTTATTAATACAACCACCTGCTGGCTTGTCCTGCATTGGCCATCAAAAACCTGAAGATCAAGCCTCCGGCTATGACCAAAGCAGGGGCAATCCAATAGGGTAAATGGAATTTTTTCAATTCAAGCATTTCCAGTACGGCAGGAACGGCCAATCCCAGGGTGAATACAAACAACCAGAATGGGGTTGTATACGGCCCGCCAAGGAATAGCTCTGCCGCTTCAATGTGTACCTGTGTGCTGGCGAGAAAACCCATAAACATGTGTATGATCAAAAACACTTCAATCCCTATCAGCATCAGATCGATCCTTGCAAAAGTAAGCCTCTCTGCATGATTCCGGCTCAGCAATACAATGGCCGCTGCTCCTGTAGATAAGCCTGAAGTTAAAAACAATGGCCCAAGTATTGAGGTGTTCCACAATGGGCGTGCGTTAAATGCTGAAAACAGGATGCCCGTGTAAACACCTAATATCAGGGAAAATATGAGCAATATCCACGCGATCGGTTTGATGTTTTTGCGGAAAAAAGCTTCCAGATCATAAAGAAATTTATACTTCCAGTCCCAGTTGGGGAATAAAGTTTTTATGTTCAATGCACTCCAAACGAAAGACAAGGGGGTTACCACCATCAGTGTCCAGGCGCCCCATGACATCGGGGATTCGATCCTGATGGTCGTGTAGAGTCTCCAAAAATAGGTTTTGTGCTTTAAATCGAGCAATAATGCAAGTAAACCGACAGATAAAAGCACAGGTGTCAGAAAAGGTGCTAATTTAACAGCCGTTGGATATTTATCTTCTTTACCAGTTATTGTAAAATAAGCTGCAAAAAAAAGTATGCCGGCAGAAAGCCCGCCAAGGAAAAGATATAGCGGAATATGCCAATGCCAGATGTGCAGGGTAGGGTCTATGAACTGATTCATCCTTCCACTAATTATTAATTCTTCTTTCATTTTGCAATTTTTCAGGGTTAAATAAGAAAATATAATTGTGGTTGAGTGCCTGCTTCGGGGATAAGTGTTTTAAACTTTCGTTTTTTAAGTACTTTAGAAACAGGACTATTCGGGTCGTCCAGATCACCAAAATACATACACTTGGTCGGACAAACACTCACACATGCCGGATCCAATCCTTTTTTTACCCTGTTGTCCAGGCAAAAAGTGCATTTATCCACATAGCCATCAGGGTGGGGGTACCTCGCATCGTATGGACAAGATGCAATACATGCACCGCAACCGATACATTCATCGGGCGTTACCAATACGACACCACCGTCTGCGTAATGACTGGCTCCCGTTGGACAACAGCGTACGCAAGGTGAGTTTTCACAGTGATTGCACCTTTCCGATCTGATCTCGATCTCCAGCTGCGGATAAGTACCATCCATTACTTCAACCACCCAATCACGACAGTAACCGATCGGTACTTTGTTCTCAGTTTGGCAGGCAACTACACAGTCGCTGCATCCGACACATTTTTTTGTGTCAACGGCCATTGCATATCTCATGACTTCTTCTCATTTTCAGTTGAATAAATATCGGTAATAAAGGTCACAAAATTGCTCCTCATACCGGTTCCACCCATCACAGGATCTACTTTCACATTCGTGATCAACTCGGTGTCATTGATGCCGCGTCCATGAGCACGGGATAACTTTTTATTGTTATGACCGAAACCGTGAACCATGTAGACGCTGTCCCACCTGATCCGTTCTGTTATCCTGACTTTGATGGCAAATGTGGAAATGATCCCATCCTGATTTTTTAATTTAACTTCCTGACCGGCTTCAAGGCCCCAGAGTTTTGCAACTTTTGGATTGACCCATAAGGTGTTTTCATCCATCAGATCAGTGAGGTTGGGATTGTTTGCGGTTCTGCTGAAAGTATGCATGGGAGCTCGTCCGTAAATCAATCTGTAAAAACCTTCGGCCGGTTCTTCATGCGGTGTATACACAGGTAAAGGGTCAAAACCTTCTGCTTCCATATCTGTGGAATACAACTCTATTTTCCCTGTGGTAGTATTAAAACTAACGTCTTCTCCGGGTGCAAAATATAGATCATCATAGGTTCTCGGGAACTTTTTGACTCCGATCCGCTTCATTTCATCCAGAGAAGATCCGATTTCTTTTAGTTGCCAGTCGAGTAACTCTTCCATGTCTTTCCATGGGAAAAATGCGTCCAGACCTAATTTTTCTGCCAGTTTTTTTGCGATCCAGTCGGCTGGTTTGGAATTGTATTTTGGTTGTGCAGCCGGAACCCTTACTGCGATATTTGGCTCCCTGTGCGGGGATTTGCGGAGCATATCATACCTTTCAAGATAGGTGCATTCAGGTAAAACAACGTCTGCATATCCGGTAATTTCAACGGGCATGGTATCTACCACCACCAACAATTCCAAGGCATTGATGGCATCGATGGTTTGTTTTTGATTGGGCAAAGCAGCCATAAGGTTAGTTCCGTTGACCATCCACATCTTAAAGCTGCAGTTTTTGTCGGGAGTGGGAATCGTGGCGTCGCAAATTCCATTGCTGACTACTTCATTTGCAAGATTGTATTTGCCTTCGTACGCTTCAGTAGGGGTTCTTTTGGGTGTAGGAAATTCAGGCACCGGAAAATCTGGAACATTTGCTTTTTCCGGATTGTAAAATCCGCCACGTCGACCCCATGAACCCAAAAGGGCATTTAATATGGCCACAGCCCTGAGTCTCTGTGTATCATCACCATACCAGGTTACATGCCGACCTGGGTGAATGATCACCGCAGGTGATGCATCAAACATTTCTTTGGCAGTCTTACGTATGACATTCGGGTCAATGGTCGTGATGCCATAAGCCCATTCAGGAGTGAAAGGCTGAACATGTGCCTTCAGTTCTTCAAAGCCATAGGTATATCTTTCCACATAATCTTTGTCATACCAGCCGTTTTCTATCAAAACATTCATCCATGCCAGCAATAATGCCATATCTGTGGATGGTTTGATAGGTAACCAGAATTTTGATTTACTGGCTGCAGTTGAAAATCTCGGATCAACTGTTATGATGGTTGCTCCTTTGTCTATTGCATCGGACATTTCCTGGATCTGTCCGTTGTGCATGTTTTCCCCGATGTGAGAACCGATCAGGACAAGACATTTAGAGTCTCTGATATCTGTCCGCTCCGGAGAATATATGATATCACCAAAAGTCGTAAGGAATCCGACTTCACGAGGACCGCGACATTGTGCAAATGAAGGCGCTGTAATAGATTGTGAGCCAAACGCTTTGAGCAGGTGCCCAAAGTGAGCGCCTCCAGATCCATGCGTAAATAAAGCGATGCACTCAGGTCCGTGTTTTTCTGCGATGCCTTTCATCTTGGCCGCAATAAAATCAAGCGCTTCATCCCAATCCACCGCCTTGAAAACATCTTTACCGTTTTCCTTTGTACGCAAAAGTGGTGTTTTTAGGCGGTCTTCATCATGATATTGTCCTATGCCGCCAGTTCCACGGGGACAAAAACGTCCGTTGCAATGCGGATCATCCTCATTTCCGATGATTTTTTGAATTTCTCCATCTTCATCCTTATAGACCCATCCGGCGCATTGCCAGAAGCAAACTTCACAATAAGTGGCGGTCCGCTGACCGGCAGTATCACCTGCAACATATTTTTTGACGAGGTCGGCTGCAAATGACCAGTTGTGGGTGGTTGCAGCCAGAGCGATTCCCCCGGTTCCCAATGCACCAATTTTAATAAACTGCCTACGATTTGTCTTCATAGTCTAAATTTAGTTGATATGACAAAACTTTCAATTCAGTCAGCAAAACTCACTGTATTTTTATTGAAATAAAAAAATAAATCATATTAAAGTTTGCTATCATCCTTATTTTTGTTTAGAATAAATTAATATAATTACATTTATTCTGACCATGTTGATTTTTAGTAAATCTAATCGTAATTTTGAATGGTAATACTCAATAAAAATTTGATATTATTTTGTCGATCCGATTTTTAATATGCTTTTACAACTTCCTAATATACAATAAAATCCTTCCCTGTGAGATCGATTTGAAAAATAAGGAGGCTTATAAATAAACCTGGTATTGAAGTTTTAAAAACGGATCAGCAAAAGTGTCTCCGTATTTTTATACGATTCCATTTGGCTTAAAAGAAAACAACAAACAAAAATATATGAATACTCAACCGTTGCTTAATGCGGTTTGTACAGTTTCTTTCGCGTTTTGCATGGCGATAGTCATGCTGTCCTGTGATCCGGAAGAACCAAATCAGTATCCTGAAATCAATCGGCTGGATAGTTTGCCTCCGGATATATCCAAACGAGTACCATTGACGGATCATCATCCGCCTGTATTGTATGATATGGATTATGAAATTCCGGTTCCGCTGGATGCCGCAGTAAATACTTCGGGTGCAGAAGATTCTCCATTTATCACTCCGGATGGAAATGAGCTGTTTTTTTTCTTTACTCCGGATGTCCGCATTCCTGTGGAAAAACAGGTACTTGATCAGGTTTCAGGTGTATGGCGATCTCAAAAAGTCAACGGTGTCTGGCAACTGTCGGAAAGGCTCTGGCTTCAGGAACCAGGGAAACTATCACTGGATGGAGCAGTTGCCATCTATGGCGATGAAATGTGGTTTGCTTCAGCGCGGGAAGGCTATACAGGAGTAAATATGTTTACAGCCAAAAAAAACGGCATCAACTGGACCAACTGGACATATTGCGGGGATCAATTGATGAAGGATTACCAAATAGGAGAAGTTCATATGCACGGAGATGATCTGTATTTTCATTCTGCCAGAGCCGGAAGTAAGGGTGGGCTGGACCTTTGGGTCACATCCAGGAATGGTCAGCAATGGACTGAACCCCGGAATCTCGGTCAGGTAAATTCAACCGGAGATGATGGATTTCCTTTTATAACCGATGATGGTAAAGAATTGTGGTTTACAAGAACTTACCTCGGAACACCCGCCATCTTCAGGTCTTTGAAATCAGGGGAAAGCTTCGGTCCGCCGGAATTGATCATTTCCCAATTTGCCGGAGAACCAACACTGGATGCGCAGGGTAATATTTATTTTGTTCACCATTTTTTTGAAAACAGCGTTATGATCGAAGCTGATATTTATGTTGCCAGGAAAAAACGGTAAAGCCGGTTTCGGTCAGTTTTCAAGTACATTTCATGGAATAGATTCTGTCCAAACCATTATTATCCGGGTGGAACCACCATACTTTGAACAATTCAGGGTGAGTAATTAAATCAATTTCGATCACAAATTTCTGTTTATGCTCAGTGAACAACTTAATCCTTTGAAATGTTATTTCTTTCGTTGTATCTGATTGTTTTTTAAGTTTATGTTCACTGTGTTGAAAAACAGGATTTATAAAATCTTTAAAATACTGATATTAAGCCTTTTTTTGGCTTATTGGGCAGGTATTTCATTGTTTTTTCACAGACATGATATAAATGGTAAAACCATTTTTCACTCCCACCCGTACTGGCCATTTTCTGAAAAACAACCGGTAAATCATCAGCATTCCGGGGATCAATTGCTGACTCTCGGGTATTTATCCATGTTTCTTTCATTGGCCACTACTGTAATCATCCTATTGGCTGACCGGATTACTTTTCTGAAAAGTAATAATGGTTATTTTGATCAACCCTTTTTTCTTAAGCAGGCAAAACTTGCGTTTTTACTGCGCGCACCGCCACTGGAAACCATTCATTAATTCTTTTTTCGCATTATATGACATTGTTCCGGATATCAAATGTCATTGAACTTAATTGTTTTAATTAATCAGTGAATGGTTTTCGTGAGATTTACTTCTTTATGAGGGTTGTCTTCAAACCATCATCGCTAAAATCTTTATTATGAGCAGGATTTTACCTTTTATTTATATATTATGTTTTTTTGTAATTAGTGTTAATGCCCAGAAACCCACAGATGCCAATATTTACGGCCATGTTGTAGACAAAAAAACAGGGGAGCATTTACCATTTATCAATGTAAGTCTCAAAGGTACCACGATCGGAGTAGTAACCGATCTTACAGGACATTATTTACTGACCAATCTTCCTACCGGCAAAATCATCGTAGTTGCTTCCTCTGTTGGCTATGCAACGATTGAAAAAGAGATTGAGATCAAAGCCAATCAAAGTGAACAGGTGGATTTTGAAATTCTTCAGGATGCGGTGATGCTGGAAAGTGTCGTCGTATCCGCCAATCGCAATGAATCCAACCGAAAAGATGCTCCTTCAATCGTGAATGTCCTGACACCGGCATTGTTCCAGAATACCAATTCTGTAAGTCTTGGTCAGGGCTTGAATTTTCAACCAGGATTGAGGGTAGAGACCAACTGTCAGAGTTGTGGTTATCAGGAAGTAAGGATCAATGGTTTGGACGGTCCATATTCCCAGATCCTGATAGACAGCAGGGCGATCTTCAGTTCTTTGGCGGGTGTCTACGGACTGGAGCAGATCCCGGCCAATATGGTCGAAAGGGTGGAAGTGGTGCGTGGCGGCGGATCAGCCTTATTCGGGTCCAATGCCATTGCCGGAACCATCAACATCATTACCAGAGAACCAGGATCCAATGCGGTTTCCATTGCCCATACCACCAATCTCATCGGTGGCAGGACACCAGATATGAATACCAATTTCAATGCTTCAGTGGTGGCGGACAACCATCGTGCAGGCGTGATGTTTTTCGGAGCCTCCAGGCAGAGAAATCCGTTCGATCATGACGGTGATGGTTTTACAGATATATCAAGGATCAAATCCAATAACCTGGGATTCAAAACGTATATCAGACCTGATCTGTATAGTAAAATTACGCTGGAGTATCATAATATCAGCGAAGATAGAAGAGGTGGTAACCTGGTGGATCTGCCTCCACATGAAGCTGACGTGGCCGATGAGATCAAACATCACATTCATACCGGAGGTGTAAAATATGATTGGTTTTCAAAAAATTACAAACATATACTAAATGTTTTTACTTCAGCCCAGCATATTGACCGCAAAAGCTATTATGGCGCCCAAAAGGATCTGGCAGCTTATGGTACTACCGGCGATCTATCATTTGTAGCCGGCGTACAGTACAATTATTCAATGGATCATTTTCTGTTTTTGCCTGCGGATCTGACTGTCGGTTCGGAGTATAGTCTGAATGATCTGAGCGATGTCAATCCGGGATACAACCGGGTCATAGAACANNGGAACCAGGCTGGACAGGCACAATCTGATGTCAAAACCAGTGTTCAGCCCGCGATTGAATGTGCGATATAGTCCAAATAGCTTATTCAATTTCAGAGCAAGTTATTCAACCGGTTTCAGGGCACCGCAGGCATTTGACCAGGATCTGCATATTTCCATTGCCGGAGGAGAACCGGTACTGACAGTTTTGGATCCGGAACTGAAGCCAGAAAGATCGAAAAGCATCAGCCTTTCAACCGATCTTTATTATGATGTATCAGACTGGCTGTTCAATCTGTTGATCGAAGGATTTTATACCACCTTAACGGATGTTTTTGTATTGGCTGAAACCGGATTGAACCAAAACGGTCAGATCGTGATGGTTCGGACCAATGGTGAAGGAGCTGTTGTTCAGGGAGTCAATCTGGAAGGACGTATCATTCCTTTCCAGGCGCTTCAGATCCAGTTGGGCGCTACTTTTCAGAAGAGTCAATATGTACAGGCTCAGAGCTGGAGCGAAAGCGTAGCGCCTCAAAAGCGGATGTTCAGAACTCCGGATAATTACGCTTTTTTGGTCCTAAATTACAATCCGCTAAAAAAATTGAAATTTTCCCTTTCCGGAACCTATACCGGAAGCATGCTGGTCAGGCATTATGCCGGATACATCGAAGAAGACAGGGAAGTAGAAACGCCTGAATTTCTCGATTTAAGTCTGAAAGTGGCCTATGACATGATGTTGCTGGCTAAAACCCGTGTACAATTGAACTTTGGGATACAAAACATATTCAACAGTTACCAGAATGATAAGGATCAGGGGCCGGATCGCGACTCTGCTTATATTTATGGTCCGGCATTACCCAGAACTGTATTTATGGGGGCTAAATTTGAGATGTAATCAATAAGTTTGCTATGAAAATTTCATTTTTTGGTTTTCATGCGGTTTTTCCTCAAAGTTAGGTTGGTAGTGGACAGGATCTAACCTGGGAAACGCATGAAAACCAAAAAATTGAAAGTCGTCCTTCCAAATCTTTTCAGACAGAAATATTTATCCAATCATCTCACCATCCTGAAACCGGCAACTTGTTGGTTAGTTTTGGATTCTAATTGACTTCTTGCAGCGTCAGTGCGTTATGACAATGATGAATTGAAACTGCTTTATTTTCAATGCCTACCATTATAGTATTTTTTTTCAAGGAGCAATGGACACTCCGGCGCTTGTAACATTGTACAATCCGCCTGTAGCAGGCGTCGACCGGTTGATGAAATCATATACATTAAGGGAAATCATAGGTTTTAAGACAGCGCAGTTGCTGTAATCAATGTCATTATACTGTCCTGTAATCCTTCTGTTTTGAGCAATATTATTCTGTGTGATCAGTACATCACTTTCCTGTATATATTTGCCTGCACCCATAATGCCCGGTGGAGGTGATTGACCCGTATTACTATGGATGTGATTGCCCATAATGACCACTTTTTTAGAAGCTCCCGGTGAAAAGCATACAATTCCTGCCGCATGTTTGTAATTGATGTTATTGCCAATAATAGAAGGTTGGGATGGCGGATCAATTTCAATACCAATATCATTGATGTATATGTCGTTGGCAATGATCCTAGGTTCTGCATAAAAGGAGACAGCTATTCCAATTCCGTGATTGTCGGGATTGTCTGTAAAGCCAATTACATTATCATCGATGGTTGGTTCTGCGGGTGTTCCCAGAGCTCCTGCTATATAAATTCCATAGTGATCGTTGTGGGCGATATAATTATTGCTGATCGTAGGGGATGAATTCCAGCATCTTATGCCGCCAGACTGATTAGAAATGATTTTATTGTCGATAATCCAGGCATCTGCCCCAAAACCATCACAGAAAATACCAAAACCATTGCAGTCGCGTATTTCATTTCCTTTTATCCATGGACGTGAATCCTTTATATAGATACCGTCCTGATTGTCCGTTGACTGAGCTGTTATGATATTGTTTAAAATAAAGGGTGATGTCATGTTGCATGTAATGCCGCTTTTCAGGAAGAAATTTTCTATCATACAACTATCACTTCCAATGACAATTCCTGAAATGGTGCTTGAATGCTTTCCTGAGCCGGAAAGGTCAACAAAGGGTTGGCATTGGACAATTTCATTATGAACTCCAGGCATAACTCTGACCAAATAAGGATTGTTCCTGGAAGGTGGATTTATGGGGTCAATCATACATTGCATAATCGCCTGATTGATGCTGGTAAAATCGCCTCCATTCAGAGCAACTGTATAGACTTTAGCGTAAGGAGTAGCTAAAGGTGCTGTGGTTATTACAGAACCATCAGGTAGCATTATGCCACCTGAAGTACAATAAATGATTCCATTCACTTCAAGTTTTTGGGTTGGATTGACAGTGTTTATGCCAACTTTACCGTCATCGAGAATGGTCATAGACGGCGTATTGTCGCTGTTCATGGTTTTCAGGGTTATTGTTGCACTGGTATTGCCGGCACCCTTGATTTCGGTTTGGGCAAAACTTTGAGTTTGGGAGATGATCATCAAGATCATCAAACAGAGGAAAATCTTGTGAACCATTACGAAAGATTTTGATTATCAAATTATTATTATCAAATCAAAATTACTTTAAACCACCGTTACTGTCAAGGGTTGATTTGGTTTTTCAAGTTGGTTCAGCTTCAAAAAATGGTTTTTATCTTAAAAAAAAGCTTTGACCCGGGTCAAAGCTCTTTTTTCATAAATACTAACTTGTTTCTTAAAATTTTCTTGATCCGCCTTCCTGATAAGCATACCTTAAGGTATATTTTATCTTGGTCGGGAAAGTCGGAGGCGTAACCGTATTGCCATTGGCATCGGTTGGTGTTGCTGCCAGCAATTCCATCTTTGCGTATTTGCCGTCAGCTGTTTTAAAGATGAATACTTTTCCTGCTTTTGGCGCAAAAGTATGTGTGACCGGATTGTAATCATACCACTCTCCATCCACAATAGCCAGATCGCCTGTTTCATCAACAAGATATCCTGTTTCAGGTGCTTCCAAAATTTCGTCGAAGACTCCGTTCTGAATTAAAACACCTCCTTCGCCAGGCCCGCTGATGCCACTGTTGACGATAAAGGTCGTAAATTTGACTCCGAAATCCCAATTGGTAGTCTGTGCTTCTGTATTAGCCACCACAGTACCGTTTTTGAAGCTGAAATAAGTGTAAGCGCCTGTTTGTGGATTCACATCTGTTAAAATATCCGTTGTTTTTACTTCTGTTGGTACATAATCCTTTTCACATGAGCTCAAACCTATTCCCATCACAATAAAAAGGCCTGCAATCAAAATGTTTTTTAAATACATATCAAATATTATTTGGTTAAGAAATTCCATTGTAATGATCCGAGAAAATGGATTCCCGGATTTTGGGGAACATATAAAGCATCTGTCTGGTTCAACAGGTTGTTGATATTCAATTGTAAAGTCAGATTTTTGAATATTTTTTTCTGCAAACTCATGTTCACCATCAAAAAACCTTCAGCATATTCTTCCTTCATATTGGCAAATCCGTTGCCATCACGATCTAAAACACCCCAACGACTACGATAAATAGCCCTGATTGAACCACCATAAGCTCCTTTTTCATTGATGTAATTCAGCTTGGCATTCAACATGTGCATGCTTCTGCCCATCAGGCCGCTATAATCCCAAATACTCATTCGTCGGCTGGCGCCCAGGGGTTCATCACGACCATAAACTTCGTTTTTGAAAATCTTTTTAAGTACATCCTGATCACCCGTCAGCAACAACTGATACCCTGATGACCATTCAAAACCCTTTCCGAAAGAACCTGAAATATTGTATTCCATTCCTCCGGTATAGGCTTTTTTTACGTTCATATAACTAAATACCAGCGTGTTGTTATTCGTTATGGCTACCGGTAAATAGTTGATCAGGTCATTGATATGATTGTAAAATAAATTGAAATCCATGCGAAGATCCCGGGATTTGTATTTATGGGTCATTCCGACGTTAAAACCGTGTGAAACTTCGGGTTTTAAACCGGTGATCAGATAGGCTTCCGGCAAAATTTTAATGATCAGGCCATCCAGCAGATGTTTTTCCATTTCTTCTACAGAAAATTCAGAAGCACCATAGACCCGGTAACCCTGAGCTGCAGGATTGATATAATATAAATACAATTGTCTGAAATCAGGCGCTTTAAAACCGCTTCCATAGGAAAAATTGAGGTTTGTCCGGTCACTAAATTTAAATTGCACAGAAAGTTTTGGGGAAAAATGATTGCCATATGCCGAATTGATATCATACCGGACTCCGGGAATGAGTATCCATTTTGCACCCGGTTTCCATTCATTTTGGACAAAAGCGTAACCAAGATGTTCCTCTTTTTCTGTTCTGTACCGGGAAGTATTGACTGTCTGAAGATTGTACCCGCCGCCAGCGATCAGTTGTGCATTCGGATGCCAGTTCCATTCTGTCTGATTTTCAGCACGCAGGTAAATATGCTGGAAATCGTCAGCATAATAGGTTTCTTCTGTATCGATGTGATTGAGTTTCTGTTCGTATCTGTAAAAACTGGTGTATAACTTGAGGATGGTTTTTAATTGGTCGTTGTATAAATGAGTCAGGACAGGATTGATGTTCATGTCTGTGGTAATTCCATTGCCGGAGATATTGATCTCATTGCCGTTGATGGCGAAATAGGAACTTTGTAGCCCCTGGTAAATCCGGTTATTCCAGCTGAGTCTGGTTCGGTCATTAAACCGGTATGTCCATTTCAACTGAGCTGATCCATTCAAATAAGGATCGATCGTTTTTTCTGGAGTTCCGGTGTTCAGGTCATAACCTTCGGAAGCATTGAAATTGGCGAACAGGTAAAATGTGGATTTTTTTGCATCTAAGTTGGCTGAACTATAGATATCTGTAGTGTGGTAACTGCCATAGCGAATGCCGGAACTGATGTAATTTTTTCTGCGCTGTTCGGTGATGATATTGACCACGCCACCCATGGCTTCACTGCCATACAGCGCTGAGGAAGGTCCTTTGATCACTTCAATTTTACGGATATTGCTCACCGTAAAACGTGAGAGGTCGATGATGCCACCCTGCCGTCCGATCAATGGTTCCCCATCCAGCATGATCAGGGTGTAATCCGGCGCCATCCCCTGAATTTGAATCCCGTTCCCAAAAACTCCGCCGCCAACCGATGTGCTTCCGGTCCCGGAAGTGAGGAACAAACCGGTCTGCTCCTGCAAAACTTCATTCAGGCGTAAATTACCTGACATTTGTATGCTTCTGGCATTGACCAACAGGGTAGGGACCGTCACATTGCTCAGATGTCTTTCTGTCCTGGTTGCAGT
Organism: Saprospiraceae bacterium UBA2365; assembly: GCA_002344345.1. Lineage (GTDB taxonomy): Bacteria > Bacteroidota > Bacteroidia > Chitinophagales > Saprospiraceae > UBA2365. Next base: position 5,074 of record DDTL01000151.1, on the reverse strand, counting down.
GATAACCATTTCATCAAGTTCCCTCTGCAAAACTGAGTCTGCAGGCATTTTCTGAGCATAGCTAACCGAACTCAAAACCATTAATATCACAGGAATGATCCCCCTCAAAATATCGCTCATTAATTTACCTGCCAATCTGAATGTGTTATCGTTAAAATATTGGATAGTCCTTAAATAGATTTTGATTTTTTTAGTTATTCAAAATCTTTGTCGATCCCTGATAAAACCGGCATTATCAACAATTGTTTGAACAAATAGTTTATCAAATAATTCACATAAATATTTTTTTAATATTTAACCTGTAATAGATCAATAATTATTGAAAAGAAAAATAAAATACAAATAAGTATTATTAAGAGATCATCCCATAGGTTATCTGATTTGTTGTTTGCAAGGCATCTTGAATTTAAGTGGCAACAATCCAGATGTTTCAGATCCTAAGCAAAATAATAATCCGTCAATCAAATAAAATTCTGGTTAATATGTTTACTTTTGCACCGCTTTAATGAAAAGTACTTTTTATAGGCCCTATAGTTCAATGGATAGAATATCAGATTCCGGTTCTGACGATTTGGGTTCGAGTCCCGATAGGGTCACAAAAGAAAGTTTCGGTAAGCACAAATGGCAGGCTTAACCGGAACTTTTTTATTTTGGCAGCAAAGATTTGTTTTTCATGCTTTTCATGTTTGCCTTTCTATGCTTTAAGCATTTTTTGCTAATTTTGAGGGAATAAAGCAACAGTATCAACATGAAAATTGCCACTAAAACTTTCCTCTTACTCTTTGCATTGATTTTGACATCCAAACCGGCACTCACCCAGGTCAAACCCGATTGGGAAAATCCAATGATCATCGAACGGAATAAGGAACCGGGAAGATCCTTGTTCTTCAGTTTTGCAGACGAAAAAGCTGCCCTGGTCAATCATCCCGAAAGCTCCGGCAATTACATCCTGCTGGATGGGAGCTGGCAATTCCACCTGGCAAAAAATCCCGATCAAAGACCATTGGACTTCTACCAGGCAGATTACGATGCCTCAGACTGGAACAGGATCCGGGTGCCCGGCAACTGGGAAATGCAGGGTTTTGACTATCCGATCTATGTAAACCACCCTTATGAGTTCGCCGATCCGCGCACTCCTTTCACCGAACTTAAAAAAGGGCCGGAACCACCAAAAGTTCCGCACGATTTTAACCCGGTCGGTTCTTACAGGCATGGTTTTTCTGTTCCCAAAAACTGGGAGAACAAGGAGGTTTTTATTCACTTCGGCTCAGTGAAATCCGCTTTTTACCTCTGGATCAACGGAGAAATGGTTGGTTACAGCGAAGGTTCCAAACTTCCTTCCGAGTTCAATATTACCCGGTGGATCCAACCGGGAAAAACGAATCAACTGGCGGTTGAGGTTTACCGGTGGTCCGATGCCTCCTACCTGGAGTGCCAGGATTTCTGGCGCATGAGCGGCATTACCCGGTCTGTTTTTCTTTTGGCCCGGCCAAAACTGCACATCAATGATTTTGAGGTGATTTCAGACCTGGATGCAAGTTTTGAAAACGGAACTTTTTCGCTCTTTACCGACATTAAAAATAGTTTGCCAAAGGGCCATAAAGTTTATCTGGAATACAAGATCAAGGATGAAAATCAATTGATCCTCAGTGAAAAAAAAGAGGTTAATATCAAGGGAAATGATATTGCAAATGCATCTTTTTATGCCGAAATTCCCAATATCCATAGTTGGAATGCAGAAAATCCAAATTTGTACACCCTTCTCATCACTCTGATAGATGATCACAACAAAATTCTGGAAAGCACTTCAACAAAAATCGGGTTTAGGAATGTTAAAATTGCCAATGGTTTACTATTAATCAATGGCATTCCAGTCACTTTGAAGGGAACCAACATACACGAACACAGCCCGGAGACAGGTCAGTATCTGCCCGAAACCCGCATGCTGGAAGATATCCGGCTGATGAAACAGTTCAATTTCAATGCGGTCAGGCAAAGTCATTACCCGTTCCCGGAACGATGGTACGAACTATGCGATGAACACGGCATTTATGTTGTTGATGAGGCCAATATCGAATCTCATGGGCTGTATTATGGAGAACGCAGTCTGGCACATTTCCCGGAATGGGAAAAAGCTCATCTCGACCGGATGATCCGCATGGTGAAGCGGGATAAAAATCATCCCTCGGTCATCATCTGGTCCATGGGAAATGAAGCCGGCAACGGGGTCAATTTTTACGCCGGCTACAAAGCGATCAAAGAAACAGACCGCAGCAAACGACCGGTTCAGTATGAAAGGGTGGAAAGAGACAGGGGTACGCTTGATTTTGACTGGAACACGGATATCCTGGTACCACAATATCCTGATCCGGCCACTTTTGAATATTTCGGACAAAAGAAACTGGACAGGCCGTTCATTCCATCGGAGTATGCGCACAATATGGGCAACAGTGGGGGTAATTTCCAGGAATACTGGGATGAGATCAACAAATATCCTCAATTGCAGGGTGGCTTCATCTGGGATTGGGTGGATCAGGGTTTGCTCACAAAAGATCAGAACGGTCAACCGTTTTTCGCATACGGTGGTCATTTTGGTGAAGGGTTGCCCACAGATGGGAATTTCCTGCTCAACGGCATGGTTTTTCCGGACAGAAGGGTTAAACCGGCATTGTACGAAGCCAAAAAAGCCCAGGAACCGGTCAAATTCAAATGGCTGGGTCTTTATGGGCAAAAACTGACGATTCTGGTTGAGAACCTCTATGATTTTACGGATCTGTCAGATTGTGCTTTCAATGCATTTATCAAAGCGAAAGGGAAAGTGGTGAGGAATATTCCTTTTCCGGAAATTTCGGCCGTGCCGCACACCGGGAAACCGGTTGAACTGAACCTTGGAAACATGGAAATTGAACCGGGTACAGAATACTTCCTTCATCTGGAAGCGAGGTCCAGAAAGGCCACTCAGATGGTTCCGGCAGATCATCTGATCGCCCAGGAACAGTTTGCCCTGTCCTGGTTTAAATCGGAAGAAGCCGTTAGTAAAGCTTCATCAGCGTTGCAATTCAAAAATGGAGACAGCCAACTGGAATTCTATCATGATAGTCTGTTTGTTGCCTTTGACAGGGCAACCGGTTTTTTGAGCAATTATCGGTGGAAAGGTATTGAATTTATCCATGAAGGAAACGGTTTGAAACCGGACTTCTGGAGGGCTGTGACGGATAATGATTTCGGCAACCGGATGGAAAAGCAGAACATCAACTGGAAAAAGGCCGGGCTGGAATTGAAATTGGTGAGTCTGGAAACATTAGCTAAAGCAGGCGGAAGTTATGAAGTGACTGCAAAATGGTTTTTACCCTGGGTTGAAACACATTTTTCTGTAGTTTATACGGTGCATTCCATTGGCAGGATCCATGTGAATGCCATGCTTGAACCCTCGATGAAGGAAAAAACAGATATTCCAAGGGTTGGGATGGTGATGCAGGTCAATAAAAAGTTCGACCAGTTGATCTGGTTCGGCAGAGGCCCGTGGGAAAATTACCGGGACAGAAAGGTTTCAGCATTTGTTGACCTTTACCAGAGCCCGGTAAAAGAGCAATTGGTGCCTTACATCCGGCCGCAGGAAAACGCAAATAAAACCGATGTTCGCTGGGCCGTTTTGACCGATGGTGCAGCGAATGGATTGATGGCGGTCAGCGATACTACTGCTTTTAGAAAAGGTTTTGAAATGACGGCACTGGAGTATTTATCAGCGGATCTGGATGCCCGGGAAGGTCTGGAATACGGGCCGATCCAGCGTGAATTGAAGGTGATACAACATGTTCAGCCGAGGGATTTTATCCGCTGGAACATCGATTACGGGCAAAGGGGCGTTGGCGGAATCGACAGTTGGTATTCAAAGCCATTGGATAAATATATGTTGCAACCGGACAGGAGTTACCGGTATGGCTTTACTTTGGTTCCGGTTCGGTTTGGAGAGGTAGGGGAATTGTTTAGGAAGGCCAGGGAATGAGTTTAATTTGAATCCCGACGATGAATGTTCTGACGAAGCGAGCTTGTCAGCATTTTCAATCGGGATCTGCGAGATTCGAAGATTTGAAAATTTGAAGATTAAGGATTGAGATTAGAACTGAGATGCCATTTTTTTATTTCCCGCAGATCTCGCAGATCAGCGCAGAAAGTAACCATCAGATCAAAAAAAAATCTGCGAAAATCTGCGAGATCTGCGGGAAAATCATTTTAAGTGATTGAAAATGTGTTCTTACATACTTTTAACTGTATACTAAATATTGTAGTCAGAGGGTCATGGCGGACCCGATCCGCCATCCCGTTGTCGGAGAGGAGGTGGAGACGGGGTTCCGGCTCGGGGGCCGGAATGACGGCTGCGAAATAAGAAAAGCGACATTATTTTTCAAATCATAATATGATGATGCCTTCCCCATCATTGTATGAACATTAAAGCAGATCAGCGCAGAAAATGCAATGGATCATCTAAGACCGGCAATATAGAAAATCATCATCCGGATCTGCATTCCCGACTCAGCGACACTAATTCCGACATTGTGCATCGCAATTTCGACTTTGTAGGTGGCCATTCCGACATTGTGCATCGCAATTCCGACTTTGGAGGTGGCCATTCCGACATTGTGTGTCTCAATTCCGAACCTGGAGGTCGCTATTCTAATATTGTGTGTTTCAATTCCAGCCTTGGAGGTCACTATTTCGACATTGTGTGTCGTAATTCCCGACATGGAGGTGCATATTCTGAGAATTTGTGTCGGAATTCCCGACATTGAGGCGCTTATTCTGAGATTGCGCGAGGTCATCTGAGGGATGAGGGCGGTTATTTTATCCAGGTGGGAGCCTTTTCGCAGTTGACCGGTGGTCATCATAAGGGTAGGGAAGAGGTAAAAAAAATCAGCGCCCTGGAATTATTCCGGGCGCTGAAGGAAATGAACATTTTTTCACCTTAATCATTTCCTTATGGGTAAAAATCAGACAACTCATGGATGGCGGGTGGGGCTAATGATTTAATCGCTGCTCCACCCGTCAGCAGGCGTTATTTTCTTTTGCGCCTGAA
>DDTL01000157.1 GCA_002344345.1 Saprospiraceae bacterium UBA2365 | reverse complement strand
ATATTATACCATTTTAATATAATTATATTATTTGTATAGCATATATCCATTGAATATTTAAAAAACACAACTTATGAACAAAAAATTATTGATCTTTCTTCCCTTACTTTTTATTTTTTCCTCTATCCAATCACAGGAGATGTGGTTCGATGCAGGGCTAAAAGGAAGTTGGGGCCCTACTTTCTTATATAATCAGAATCTGGTTAACAACGCTAATTACAGTCAGCAAATTTCTACCGGTTATGGCTTAGGTGGCAAATTCGGATTCAATTTCGGATATGTTCACGGGATATCTATTGATGCCATGTACGCTCAAAACAAGCAATATTACAGGTTGAAAGATGGATTTAGTACTGAACCTGACCTGACTGTTGATTGGAAAACCATCGATATTTATGTATTGTATAAGATGTACAGAGCCATCAATTACCTGGAAATCGGACCAAAATTCTCATTGATGCAGGTGGCACGCAACAATAATGTTGAAAGCACGCCTAATTATGTTGAAAATTTTCCTTCTGCTGTTCTGGGATTTGGCTGGTACATTATGGGAAGAGATGCATTCAATGTGATTGGTGGGATCAGAATAGAATACGGACTTTCAGACCTCATCAGCCCAGCCGGAAAAGAAGCTGGTTATCCGGCATATCCTGTTCAAACAGAAGCTTTTAATCCATATTATGCAACCAATCCCGTCATTGCCCAACTGGTATTTGAGGTGAATTGGGGTATCGGATATTTTGCCAAAACCGCTTGTTCCGGCAGAAGGCACTTTTTTAAATTCTGATGAGGAAGTGATCATAAAATCGGGCTTTACGCTCAAAAAAAAAAGTGAACAAAGAATCAATCAATGTTCACTTTTTTGTATTTATTTAGCTGATTGGTCTTATAGTCTGTCAGACTTAGTTGCGAACAAACACAAAAGCAGCTTTATTTGCCATTGAAATGGAAGTTTTGCCCCCTGTAACACTTCAAAGCCAAAAAGACTTAAGGCTAAAAGACTATCAACCTAACCAATTACACTTTTTTATTCATAATCACTTCCTCAGAAGTCAGCAATGGACTTTTCAATGATACTGACACATTCCATGATCTGTTCTTCATTGATCACCAAAGGCGGTGCAAACCGAATGATATTGCCATGGGTAGGCTTAGCCAATAATCCGTTATCCCTGAGCGTCATACAGACATCCCATGCAGATTTACCATTTCTTTCCTGAATCACGATCGCATTGAGCAAGCCTTTACCTCTAACCAGGGTGATCATATCGGATTTAATATTCCTGATCCCTTCACGTAATATTTCACCCATATTGTATGCATTTTCAGCAAGTTTTTCATCTTTTACCACTTCCAAAGCAGTCACTGCAATTTTGCAGGCCATAGGATTTCCCCCATAGGTTGAACCATGTTCGCCCGGTTTGATGGTCAACATGATGTCGTCATTGGCCAAGACTGCTGAAACCGGATATGCACCACCGGACAATGCTTTTCCAAGAATCAAAACATCCGGTTTCACATTTTCATAATCACATGCCAGTAACTTCCCTGTCCTGGCAATCCCTGTCTGGATTTCATCCGCAACAAACAAAATATTGTTTGCTTTACAGATCTGGTAAGCTTTGGACAGGTAGTCGTTATCCGGAACAAAAACCCCTGCCTCTCCCTGAATAGGTTCTACTATGAAAGCAGCTATTTTATCAGCTCTGGACATGGCATTCTCCAATGCGGGAATGTCATTATAAGGAATACTTTCTATACCTGGTGTGTATGGTCCATAATCATTACGGGCTTCGGGGTCATTGGACGCGGAGACGATGGAAATGGTTCTGCCGTGAAAGTTTTCCCTCGCAAACAAAATGATCGCTTCGTTTTGTGGAACACCCTTTACTTTATATGCCCATTTGCGAACCAATTTCATTGCAGTTTCTACGCCTTCTGCTCCGGTATTCATCGGAAGGACCTTGTCAAAACCAAAATATTCTGTCACATACTTTTCATATGGACCAAGGGCATCATTGTAAAATGCTCTGGAAGTCAAATGAATGGTTTTTGCCTGCTGTATCATAGCTTCAACAATTCTAGGATGGCAATGTCCTTGATTAACAGCTGAATATGCACTTAAAAAATCATAGTACCGTTTACCTTCTGCATCCCATACAAAAACGCCTTCTCCTTTGCTGATCACTACCGGTAGCGGATGATAATTGTGTGCACCGAATTTATCTTCAAGCTTCATCGCTTGTTCTGAGCTTATTTTTTCGAAAACCATGGAAATATTTTTTGTGAATAAAAGTAAATAAATCTGATCGCAAAAATAATCAATTTTATCCATCTGCAATGGTTTTTCAGACATGAAAAAGTTGGGAGCTGTTTTAAAGCAATTTCTTTAAACTCACAAAGCGAGATTTCTTATATATTGAAAATCAATAAGAAAGGATGCAACTTTATAGCGCAGTGGGCATCAGTACAATTGATTCAAAGAAGGGTTTGCCTAAGCAAACCAATCCTTCAAAAAAAATATATATTTTTGATACTGTCAGCTATTCGAAAGGTTTTAAAAGGATCGAAGCTATTAACAAAATCATGGGTTCCGTTTTGATCCCTAAGAAGCATTGATATTTAAATTTCAACCATGCAAATCATCAATGCTAAGAAATCATAACAAAAAAGCCCGGGAAAAACCCAGGCTTTTATTCCGATCTGACTTAACTCTGAACTCAATTACTCTATTCCTTTTTTAACCAGATATCTTTCTGCATCCAATGCGGCCATACACCCCGTTCCTGCGGCTGTAATGGCCTGCCTATAAATGGAATCCTGAACATCACCACAGGCAAACACCCCTTCGATATTGGTTTTGGCAGTTCCAGGAACTGTTTTGATATATCCTACCTGATCAAGATCAAGAAAATCTTTAAATACATCGGTATTAGGTTTATGACCGATTGCCACAAATAAACCAGTCACCGGCAAAACAGTTTCTTCATTGGTCTTATGGTTCATGACTTTAATTCCATCGACAACATCATTTCCCAGTACTTCAGCCACCTGTGTATTCCAATGCATGGTGATGTTCGCTGTTGAAGCTACTTTCTCAGCCATATATTTTGAAGCCCTCAATTCATCCCTTCGCACCAACATATGAACTTTGGAGCACATTTTTGAAAGATAAATGGCTTCTTCAGCAGCTGTATCTCCACCACCAACGATGGCAACTTCCTGACCTCTGAAAAAGAATCCGTCACAAACAGCACAGGCTGAAACACCTCTGTTCATCAATCTTTTTTCTGATTCAAGTCCAAGCCATCTGGCACTGGCTCCCGTTGCAATGATGACTGAATTGGCTTCGATTTCGTGACCTGAATCTGTTACAACTTTATGTGTATCACCGGAAAAGTCAACATTTGAAATATGTTCGTAGCGAATTTCTGTACCATAGCGTTCAGCCTGACTTTTTAAATCTTCCATCAATTCGGGTCCCTGAACACCTTTGGGATATCCGGGAAAATTCTCGACTTCAGTTGTTAACATAAGTTGACCACCAGGCTCCGTTCCTGTATATACAACCGGGGACAAATTTGCACGGGCAGCATAAATGGCAGCTGTATAACCTGCCGGACCGCTACCGATAATTAAACATTTTATTTTTTCCATATTCTTTTATTTTATTTGCCTTGCAAAGATATCTTTTTAAAGAAAACTTTTTTGTGACTTCTATCACTTGAATAGAAAAAATGAGCATTCAGGTTAAGTTAATTTACTAAAAATTGAATGAATCAGGCAATTTTGAAAGACGTCTTTAGTGATTAATGATCATTTCGTATTTTCAAGATCTGAAAAATCCGGAATTATTCTGTTGTTTGCAAGTAATTACCCCATTAGTAAAGCGGTCTTAAGTGTTTACATTGGATAATTAAAAAAAATGCTGCAGAGAAACAACCTGATGGAAATATATAAAAACCTTTAGTCTAATTATCAAAATACCTTCATAATTCCCGATTATTTAGATAAATTTGTGTTTGTATCTCAATATTCAAAAACAAAATATGAAGAAAGTTTTGATCGCCAACCGGGGAGAAATTGCTGTCCGAATCATCGAAACCCTCAGAAAAATGGGCATCAGATCTGTAGCTGTCTACTCATCTGCTGACAGGGCTGCCAAGCACGTCAAATTGGCTGATGAAGCTTATTTTATTGGCGAAGCGCCTTCACACGCTTCATATCTCAATGCAAATTTAATTATAGAGACTGCCAAAAAAGCAAAGTGTGAAGGCATCCATCCAGGATATGGATTTTTGAGTGAAAATGCTGGTTTTGCTGAAATGGTAGAGGCAAGCGGCATTCGGTTTATCGGTCCCGGAAGTGAAGCCATCCGCTTGATGGGAAGTAAAATTGCTGCAAAAGAAGCTGTCAAAACATACAATATCCCAATGGTTCCTGGCACCGATCTCGCTATAGAAGATCCTGAACTCGGACTGGATATTGCCCAAAAAACCGGTTTTCCAGTTTTGATCAAAGCGTCAGCCGGAGGCGGTGGAAAAGGAATGAGGATCGTTGAACATGCAGGTGAATTTAAAGAACAAATGTCAAGGGCGATCAGTGAAGCAAAAAATGCATTTGGAGATGGCGCCGTATTTATTGAAAAATATTTTACGACTCCAAGACATATAGAAATGCAAATACTTGGAGATCAATATGGTAACATCATTCATTTAAATGAAAGAGAATGTAGTGTACAGCGAAGGCATCAAAAGGTTGTGGAAGAATCACCCAGTATGCTGCTGGACCAAGAGATGAGGCAAAAAATGGGGGAAGCAGCTATTTTGGTGGCCAGATGCTGCAATTATGTGGGTGCCGGAACGGTGGAATTTCTGGTTGATGAACACAAGAATTTTTATTTCCTGGAAATGAATACCAGACTACAGGTTGAACATCCAGTCACAGAATATATCACCGGGCTGGATCTTGTGGAAGAACAAATCCGAATAGCAAGAGGTGAAGTGCTGCGATATAAGCAGGAAGATATTCCCATCAATGGTCATGCCATTGAACTGCGGGTTTATGCTGAAGATCCGGAAGAAGAATTTGTTCCAAGTACCGGAACTCTGGAGACCTACATTGAACCACAGGGTTCCTACATCCGCGTGGACAGTGGGTATGAATCCGGAATGGAGGTTCCGATTTACTATGATCCGATGCTGGCAAAACTTATCACCTGGGGAAAAACCAGGATTGAAGCGATCAATCAAATGAAATCCGCCATACGTCAATACAGGGTTTTTGGAGTAAAAACCACTTTACCTTTTGGTTGTTTTGTAATGAATCATCCTGAATTTATTGGAGGAAATTACAATACTAATTTTGTCAATAAGTATTACAGTAAGGAAAAATTTCAGCACGCTATTGAAGCCGAATCACGAGTTGCTGCTCTGATTGCGACCAAATTGCATCTCGACACAGTCAATCAGGTTAAAGAGCCTCACCATGACAAAGGCAATTGGCTTGTTAAAAGCTGATTTTTCACTTCAAAATTAAATTCATCATGTCTGTACACATACTTGCGATTGAGTCTTCTTGTGATGACACCAGTGCTTCCGTGATCAGTGATGGTAAAATTGCCAGCAATATGGTTGCCAGCCAGAAAATCCACAGTCAATATGGTGGTGTTGTTCCGGAAGTTGCCTCAAGGAAACATCAGATCAATATCATTCCTACCGTTCATCAAGCGCTGAATCAGGCAGGGATCAACAAGGAGGATCTGAGTGCGATAGCCGTAACAAAGGGACCTGGCCTGATGGGAAGCTTGCTGGTGGGTGTTACCTTTGCCAAAACACTGGCTTTAGCCCTTCGCCTACCGTTGATCGAGATCAATCACATGCATGCCCATGTCATGGCATTGTTTATTGATGAGCCAAAACCAAATTTTCCCTTTTTATGTCTGACAGTTTCCGGTGGTCATACGCAAATTGCCATTGTCAATGATGAATTCAATATGGAAATAATCGGAAGGACCATCGATGACGCTGCCGGAGAAGCTTTTGATAAAACCGGAAAATTATTGGATCTACCCTATCCTGCCGGACCAGTAATCGATAAACTTGCTGCAGCAGGTACTCCAAAATATAAATTCCCTGAACCGGATATCAGAGGGCTTGATTTCAGTTTTAGCGGATTAAAAACATCTATTTTGTATTTTTTACAAAAACAAATCAAAAACGACCCTGATTTCATCAAAAATAACCTTGAGGATATCTGCTGCTCTGTCCAAACCCGTATTGTGGATATTCTGATCAAAAAATTGATAAAGGCTGCCCGGGAAACCGGAATAAAAGACATTGGTATTGCCGGAGGAGTTTCAGCAAATTCCGGATTGAGAAATGCATTCCTGGAAACAGCCGGCATCCAACATTGGAATGCCTTTATTCCTAAGTTCGAATACTGCACGGACAATGCAGCCATGATTGCCCGAACCGCATTATTCAAATACGAAAAAAAAATGTTTGTGGGTCAGGATATTACTCCTGAACCAAGGTTGAGATTGTGAGTTTGGTAGATAGGTCGAAGTTTAATTTGAAAATCCGGGAATTTGAAAATTTGAAAACAGATCATCCGACCATCAGGTAGTTAGATAATCAGATCATCAGATCATTAGATCATCAGATAATCCAACCATCAGTTATTTAGATAATCATATCATCAGATCATCAGATAATAAAATCATTTTATCCTTATCTTTGTCAGATAAAATTTTAGATAAATGGATACTAAGAAATATGACATCATCGTGATAGGTAGTGGTCCCGGAGGATATGTGGCTTCGATCAGAGCTGCACAGCTTGGGTTTAAAGTTGCCATTATTGAAAAAGAGTCACTGGGAGGAATATGCCTGAATTGGGGTTGCATACCCACCAAAGCATTATTAAAAAGTGCTGAAGTGTATAATAAAATGAAGCATGCTGCTGATTATGGTTTGATTGCAGATCAAATTTCATTCAATTTTGAAGCGGTCATTGACAGAAGCCGCGGAGTAGCGGAAAAAATGAGCAAAGGGATTGAATTTCTGATGAGAAAGAACAACATCGAGGTGATCAAAGGCTTTGGAAAATTGACCGGGGATAAAAAAGTTGCAGTCATCCATGAAGGTCAAACCATCCATGTTGAAGCAGACCATATCATCATAGCTACCGGTGCAAGAGCGAAAGAATTGCCCAACATCAAGATTGACAATAAAAAGATCATTTCTTATCGTTTAGCGTTATCCAGCAAGAAACTTCCCAAAAAATTGGTTGTCGTGGGCGCCGGAGCTATAGGCGTAGAATTTGCATGGTTTTTCAATAGTTTTGGAACAGAAGTTACCATTGTTGAATATATGGAACAAGGCTTATTGCCAAGAGAAGACAATGAAATATCCAAAGCATTGGCAAGGTCTTTCAAGAAGGTGGGTATAAAAGTGATGGCCAATTCAAAGGTGGAAGAGATTCGTGACAACGGTGAATATAGTGTGGTTTGCATTCGCAACAGAAAAAATGAAAAACTTGAAGAAATCGATGCTGAAATCGTACTTTCTGCAGCCGGTATCAGTCCAAATACTGAAGAATTGGGATTGCTTGAAGCCGGAATTACGGTGAAAGAAGGATTTATTGAAGTGGACGATCATTATCAGACCAGTGTTCCAGGCATCTATGCGATCGGAGATGTGATCAATACGCCCGCATTGGCCCATGTCGCCAGTGCTGAAGGCATTCATTGTGTTGAGTTTATAAAAGGGATGGAAGTACATGCGATCAATTATAAGAACATCCCATCCAACACTTATTGCAGCCCGGAGGTTGCTTCAATGGGTCTGACAGAAGAAGAAGCCAAAGCAGCAGGACACGAATTGAAGATCGGAAAATTTCCGTTTTCTGCATCAGGAAAAGCCAGCGCTGCAGGTGACAACGATGGTTTTGTAAAACTGATCTTTGATGCTAAATATGGGGAATTACTGGGCGCGCACATGATCGGTTCCAACGTGACCGAAATGATCGCTGAACTGATCCTGGCCAAAACCGGCGAGGTGACAGCACATGAGATCATAAAGTCCATCCATCCCCATCCTACCATGAGTGAGGCAGTGATGGAAGCTGCTGCTGCCGCTTATGATGAAGTAATACACATCTGATATTAATGATGTATGGGAGTGATAGATTAAAAAAAGGAGTCCAGAACCTGGACTCCTTTTTTTAAATTATAGATGCAAATTTTACATTTTCAGCGCTTTTTTCATAGAAAACAAATAGAAATCTTTATTGTCTTCTTCTGTTAAAACAATATCATCCACTTTCAACATAAAAAAGTCAGTAGTGCTACCAGTCAGGGAAGGCGTAGTAGCGAAATAAATATCACCTTTTTGCAATTTCTGGCTGGCAGTAATATTACTGGCTGATTCAATTGCAGCTTTTAGTTTAGCTTTTGTATTAATAGTATTAAAATCGACAGCGGTTGAACTTTTATACAATCTGGCGCCATTGACCGGGAAAATGATCTGTTTCCAGTTTTGTGGAACAGGAAGTCCGATGTCAATCCCACCGTCTCTGATATCACCGGATGTGTCATTTTGACCTACTGCTGCAGCAGCATGCAAATCGAGTGTACCAAAATTTGGACCTGAAAAATTATATACCTGAAGATTGTCATATACACCTTCAAAATCGTTCACGACTTCGGTGATTTTAACTTTTACGGCATTAGTATATCCTTCAATATCTTCCACATAGAATGTATACTCGCTTTCACCATTTTGCTGGGCGTACAAATTGATCTCTTTTGTAAATCCGGCAATTTCAGTTCCAAAAACAAGGGCAGGATTTGCACTCATACCTTCAAGGATCCTGTCAAGTGGCAATTGAACATTATTTTCTTTAATTCCAATCAGTTTGATATCGTTGGTACCCTTTGTAACATTCACTTTTACTTTAAAAGCCTGACCCACTTCGAGAATTGAATCCCCATAAACGAAACCTGCTTCCTTTACCAAGGTAATTTCAGGGCTGATCACTTCAACAGGTTCTGGTTCACAGGCAGTAAATAAGCCGGCAATGATGAATAAACTTAAAAAATAATAATAAAAAGATCTTTTCATTTTAGTATAAATTTTGATTAAATAAATAGTCCGTTTATAAGATGTTCCAAATACAAAAACCTGAATTTGTATTTACAAGATGCAAGACTTTGGTAAAACGAAATTCCACATCAAAAAGTACAAATTAAGGAAATTTTAATGCATTGCCTGAGAAAATAAACTGGACAATAATTTGTGAGAAGATTGAAATTCATTATTGTAAAGAAAATCAGCTTTCCAACAAAATACAAATGGCTTCTTCAAAATTAAGAAGAAGCCATTCATGACTATTAAAGTTGGGTTTTGTCCCAAAAAATCCTTATTTCTTATTAGTCACAACAAATGTACTTTAATTTGTTGGTTTTCAAGTGTTTCAATATAGTCTTATGCTCAACTATGACGTCAGTAGTCATAAGCGATAGACAATTGAAACCAACTGATTGGACTTTTCCGAATAAACTCAATTAAATTGATGTTAAAATCCCAGACAATTATTTTTTGCCAAAGACATTTAATATTTTCTTCCACCAAGGTTTTGGTTTGGTTAATCCGTAACCATAACCGTAGCCATATCCATAGCCGTAACCATAACCGTAGCCATATCCCTTGGATGCATTAACCCCATTCAACAGGATGGCCATATTGTTGAAACGCTTTTCCTTGAACAATGTCTCTGGGACTGCTAACATCCTTTTATCCAACACATTAGCTCTAACAACATATATGCAAAGATCAGCATATTTACTCAACAACAATGTGTCTGATACCATGCTTACAGGCGCAGTATCCACGATCACAAAATCATAGTTTTTATTCAGATAATCGAACATATCTTTGACCCTGTTGCTTTTTAGCAAATCACTCGGATTTGGGGGTATGACTCCTGAAGCGTAAATATCCAGATTTTCTACTCCGTCAATCTTAATGATGATATCTTCAATTTTCATACTCAAATTGGTAATATAGGTGGTGATCCCTGTTTTCTGTTTACTACCAACGTATTTCAGCAATTTTGGCGCTCTCAGGTCAAGTCCCACCAATGCAACTTTATGGCCTGAATAAGAAAGGGATGACGCCATATTGAGGGCGATGAAGGACTTACCTTCACTACTGAAGGTGGATGTCACCAAGATTGTTTTATTTTCATGGGCAGTTTGGGAAAGAAGAAAATCAAGGTTGGTCTGTAATAACCTGAAAGATTCTGCTGTCGCTGACCTGTCAGTGTTCTCCAGGATTTTAACTTCTTTGATATCGGACAAAGGAATATCCCCCAGAATCGGAATGGCCAACCTTTCGACTAATTGTTTTCTGTTTCTGACTTTGGTATCCATCATATCCCTGATATAAATGATCAGGAAAGGTATGGCAAGGCCAACCAATAACCCGATCAGGTAGATGATATTTTTCTTTGGTGAAACAGGCACTCCGTTGGAAAAAGCCCGGTCTATGATCTTCGCATTTGGCGTGGTAACCGCCTGAGAAATAGCAGTTTCCTCTCTTTTTTGTAATAAATACAGATACAGCGCTTCTTTGATCTGTTGTTGACGCTCAACATTTCTGTATTGCCTTTCATAACCTGGCACAGACGCGATTTTGCTGTTGACCCGGTTGACCTGTCTTTCCAACTCTCTGATTTGTATATCAAATGTTTTCCTTGTATTTTGGAGGCTTTCTGTCAGAGATTCCCTTTGACGTGACAATGTTTCCGTAAGACTGACGACTGCAGGATGTCTCTCGCTTGAACTTTCCAGCATTTTGTTGCGTTGAAGCACAATATCGTTATACTTTGCAATGGCAGTTTGCAATCCCGCATCTGCTATTCCCAGGTTGGCAGGTAAAAGCTGAGTTTTCTGGCTACCCAGATAATCGATGATATAATCGACCAATTGACGCTGGGTCTTGAATTCCAGCAGTCTTTTTTCGTTGTCCATGACATTGGAAAGATAACCGCTTGCTTCTGAAGTAATATCGGTCAATTTTCTGGTCACCTTAAAAGATTCTGCATCTCTTTCAACATCCGTCAGTTCAGCTACTATGATCTGAAGGCGGTCATCAATAAACTTGATGGTGTTAATCGCGATCTCATTTTTATCCTTTATGGCATCTTCGTTGTATTTGTCCACGACTAAATCCAGAATTTGCTCAGCTCTTTTAGAATCAATAGATTGCATACTCAGACTGATGACACTGGATCTCCAGGATTCCCTGGCAGTTTCAATAATGATACGATTGACATAATCTGCTACCACATTATTCATAGGTCTGATAGAAACAATGATTTCCTCACCAATAAATTTGTCCAGAAATTCTGCATTGGGTGTAAAAATGATGACTCCGAAAGGCATTTTGATTCGCTGTCCAAAAACCGCTTTAGCCCAGGGTTTATCTTTATCCATTCTAATGACAAACTCTGCATCGGATTCAATTCTAATAGTAAAACTTGTACTTAGTTTATCCATTATTGTATCGCTCGCAAAAACCAGGTCAAACGGAATATCATGGAACATTTCCACCACCCTTCTCGTCAATTTTGTTTTTCTGTGATACTGGATATTGAGCTCCAATTCTTCCACCACTTCTTTCATGATCGTCCGTGACTGGATCACATGTTTTTCGTCTTCCACCCGGGTATTGGCAGATTTAAGAATGCCCAAATCCTGGAAAGCTGACATTTCACTCAAAGCGCCACCACTTTTGTCCTGCTTAAGTAAGATGGATGTTTTTGCTTCATAGACGGGCGTACTGTATCTCACGTAAAAGAAAGCAATGGTACCTGCTATCAATGCCCCCAATAGAAACCAATACCAATGACGAATGTATCTTTCCAATTGTTCACGGATATTGATGGTATCCTCCTGTTGCTGATCAGGTAAATGTTCAAAATGTTCGAACTTCATACAATATAATTAAATTATTTTAAGCTGATATTTAAAATCAAGGAAATAATGGTGATCACCAATGAGGCAGCGGAAATGATGATACCGAAGGTTGCGCTATAACTGGATGAATTGACCTTTGCTTTATTTGGCTCAACGTACACTACATCATTTTGTTTTAAATAATATACAGGACTATTTAGGATATTGCCTGCTCTCAGATCGACCCTGTAAATTCTCTTTTCACCATCTACTTCTCTGATAACCATAATATTATCCCGTTTACCTGTAATTTGCAGATCTCCTGCCATTCCGATCGCTTCCAACAATGTAATTTTATCATTATAAATTGCAAATGTTCCCGGTCTGGTAACATCCCCTAATACAGTAACCTTGAAATTTGCCATGGATATATTCACGATCGGATCATTCACATACTCTTTAAGCCTGATCAGTAAATGTTCTCTCAGATGAAGCTTTGTTTTACCGGCAACCTGAATTTTCCCAAGCAGAGGAAAATCAATACTGCCATCTTTGTGGATAAGATAACTTTGCATCATATATTGTCCTGTAGCCCTCCCATCTACAGGATTCATACTCACAATTGGCAGATTAAAAGGCTGAACAGCCAACAGATCAGCGCCTGATACAGTGATATAGATCATGTCTCCTGGTTCAAACTCGATTTCATAGTTCACAACATTATGCAAACTGGTATCAACCTGCAAGTCTTGAAAATATAAAATATCCCTGGGCGATGCACAGGAAGAAATCAAGGAAATCAAGATCATACCAAAGAATATATAATGTATATACCGCATAATTTTAAGTATTTAGATCAAATAAAAGTGAATAAAACCAATTCATGTCCCATTTGCAACCGAATAAAAATTCCTTTCTTGCTTAGTTAATTTGATAAAAAAAAATGGATCAAGGGTTGATCATTTTCATTTTTATGATTTTATGGCGTTTAGGGCAGCAAAGGTAGTATATTTTTTAAAAAATGAATTTTTTTGTTAGCTGTTAACTGAAATGACCCTGTCACTGCTACAGAGAAAATCATTAAAACAGGATCACATTGATCAAGCCTGGATTTGAGTAAGGAACATATCAAATTTAGTATCCATTTAAAAATAATTAGAAACGAATCGGAACTCACATTATAAACTTGTATTTCTATGTTTCTATGTTTTGTCTCTGGTCCGAAAAATCCATATTTCTCATAACTCGCTGAAAATGTACTTTAATTTATTGGATTTCAATTGTTTACCTTTAGTCTTGTGCTGATCAATGACGTCAGTAGATAGTGTCAAAAAACGATTGAAAACCAACAAATTGGACTTTTCGGAGTAGACTCATGTTTTGAATATTTATTTGTCAGCACATAGGTACATAGGCAGAATAAATATATAAATATGAAATCAACTAAATTGAAATTTACATAATATAATAAAAATCCATCAACTCAAATTTCATTTAGACCTTTTGCCTTTAACCAAAATATTGTAAAATATTTTGAAAAAATATTTGATATCTGTCCTGAAAGGAGCTTTTTCATACGCATCGAGATATCTGGCTTCCGAGTCCATGATCTCCTCCAGGGTTTTTGGCATATCCGCATAAAATGGAGGGAGCAATCCTGGTTTACTTTTGGTCCTTTTCTCCTGAAGTTCTTTGGAATACATACTAAAGTACTGCCGGCTCAATGGTCGGACACCTACCAGTTTCATATCACCTTTAATTAAATTGATGAGCATTGGCAATTCATCCAGCCAGAATTTGCGAAAGAAAGCACCTTCCCAGGAAATACGAAAGTCGTTTTTGAATTTGCCTCCTTCTGCAAGCTTATGCTTCTGGTAAACATAATCCTGGAGGTATTCTGAATAAGGATGCATGGTGCGTAATTTATATACATTGAACATTTTACCATCCTTTCCTACCCTTCTTAATCTGGCAATGGGGCCATAGGTCGGATTCATGTCATAAGCTGGTTCTTTGATCTTTCTCGCACAAAAGAATAACAAGTCCTGTATCACTTTTTCATCTACAACCTCGAATCCGCATGAATAAAGTCTGCCAAAGGTCTCTGCTTTGCTCAGTATCCGTCTTTTGCCCCTGGTAATAAAAAAGTAAATACCTCTTGTAAATGGCAACTTTGGCATGATGCGATAAAAAACCAGATCGATCAAATAAACAAGCCAGTTGAAAGGAGGCCAGTATTTTTTTAGTTTCCTGTTCCTTCTTGTCGCATAGGTTTCGACAAAATCAATGAATAATCCTCCATCCGGTAGCTTTTTATTGACAGATTCAAAGAATTTATTCAGAAATCTGAAATCGTTGATCTGTTTCAGATTGACTATATGTTTGTAATGATTGTCAGGTAAACGTAAGATATTGAATCGGGTTGAAGTCGAACCGACAAATGCATCACTACTCAAACTACCAATCTGGCTCAGCACGAAATTCATAGCTTCTTCACCAACTTCCTGGCGAACCAGTTCTTCCAGGCCATCTCTGGAATCAATGACCATATACTCAGGCAAGGGTGATGACCGTGACTTACTTTTAGGAAATCTTGGAATCATTGGAATGGGGTTAAATGATTATGGAATAAAAATGGGTTATATGTAAAAATGGGAAATTTGAATCCCTACGATGAATGTTTAAATCAATGAGATTTGAAAATTCGATAATTCTAAAATTCGATTATTTGAAAATTCGAGGATTCGAAAATTCGATGATTATCTTAATAATGGGTTCTATATATAGTATTTGTATTAATCATCGAATTTTCAAATTAAAACAAATTTTCAAATTAAAATTAATTCCCGAATCAAGAAAATTCCCCACCCCAAAATAATTCCCGCTACATTTCCAATCAGGTCATTGATGTTGAAGGAGCGGTAAGGTAAAAAAAAGTGAATAAACTCCGCTATCGTAGCAAAAACCAGCCCCAACATCAGCCATTGCCATGGTTTTACCCCCGATTTGGGTATTAGAAAAGCCCATGGAAGAAATATCAGGATGTGGACGAGGTAGTCCAGCCGGAGCTCCAGTATTCTGGTATGTTCGACCTTTCCCATGCCGTTGGATGGGAGGAAAATGAGGAGCAATATACCCAGGATATAAAATAAATGTATCGTTGTAAGGTATTTCATGGATTATTTGCGCCAGCTGATCAAAGCTCTTTTAACCAAATTCTTCCCTGACTGAAAAGCGCATTCCTTGATCCAGGGCACCGTTTTATTATGCCAGCGTTGAGGATGAAAAGTAATCATGGCTTTACCTGGAAATCTGTCCTGCTCTATTGCAGCAATAATTTCATTGCTCGAGCGGAATACCAGCCCCTTTTGCTTCCATTCAATCTGTTGGGGAACCTTATCCCTTACACTGACCTTCCATCCGTCCCAGCGACGCCCGGTATCTGTCAGATAAAATACCTTGTTAAAATCCACATCAAAATAAGGCTCACCCAAGATTCCAAGACCTCTGTAATCATATTTATCCCAAATTGTTTTGTTGTCGAACTTACTTCTTGGGCTCCCGTGCATGCAGATCGTGGTGACAGGAACAAGCTGGCGGAGTTTTTCTAGATGCTCACAGAAATCCTGATAAGCCCTATACAATAATTGATCGTATTTACTACTTCCAGAAACCAACTTTGAACTTTCAACTTTGAACTTTGAACTTGCTGTGTCCATATTCTCATAGTGATAACCAATCTCGTGTCCCAATGAGCAAATGTTCCTAATAATATCTTCGTCCCAGGATTCAGGAACAGCCCGGAAATAATAGGAACCTTTGATACCCATATCTGATTGAAGTTTTGCAAATGACATTGAATTATTAGGGTTCAAATCAACATCGTGCCTTAGTATGACGACTTTTTCATCTGGATTCTGAAGAAATTCAGTAAAGGTCTGAAAACTATACCCTTTTGATTTCAACTTTCCTAATAATTTAAGGTATATTTTTATGTTAAAGTCCATGTATTTAATTTAATAACTGACCTTTCGCAGTCAGAATATTTTGATAAATAAAATAAATTTTTAATGCAGAGCCAAAAGTGGTTCTGCGGGCTTAAAAGGTAAGTTCAGTTGTTTGAAATGTAATTTCATCCACTGTAACTCCTCGAAAGCAGCTTTGACAGCTTTTATGTACAGGTGTGATTTGATCGCAAAATGATTCTTACCGGATTTGATCTTGAGCAATTCGAGCTTACAGACCGATATTATGGAGCAAAATATGTGGTTGGACTGAGTC
>DDTL01000188.1:4721-14893 GCA_002344345.1 Saprospiraceae bacterium UBA2365 | reverse complement strand
ACTTAAGTATCTTTGCATAAAATTTCCTTATAAACTGTAATATTATTTCAATCAGGGGAATTTTATCTGTGAGTTTTGCCGGCTTGGATCCTGGAGATTGATGGATTGTGGATTAGCCTGCATTTTTGTTAACAAATTGTAATTTCATGATTGTATCCAAATTAAAAATTTTTAGCGCGTTATTGAGTATAAGTTTTCTCTTATTTTTCATTTTTCCGGCAACAGCAGATTCCGGAAAGTCAGCTTATTCCAAAATTACAGATTCCGACCTGAAAGCCAAGATCACCAATATGTCAGGTTTTGTGGACTATCGATACAACGATATGGTTAAAAATGCTGTAGAAAGTTATATTAATGATCAACGAAGAAATTCCGAGGAATTGCTTGGACGTACAGCGATCTATTTCCCCATATTTGAGCAGAAGATCAGGGAACGAAATTTACCCGAAGAAATCAAATACATTTCAGTGATTGAATCATCCCTTCAGATCAATTCAGTTTCCAGGAAAGGAGCAGCCGGGCTTTGGCAGTTCATGAGACAGACAGCGACGGCTTTTGGATTGTCGATCAATAAAAATCTGGATGAAAGGTACACGGTCAATGAATCCACTGATGCAGCACTGGATTATCTGAGCTATTTGTACGGCGAATTTGGCGACTGGACTTTGGCGATTGCTGCATACAATTGTGGACCGGGGACAATCAACCGGGCGATCAGCAAAACAGGAAAAAGAGATTATTGGGCAATACATGGAAGTCTTCCGGCAGAAACCAGAAAATACATACCAAAATTCATTGCAGCCAAATATTTGTATAAATATCATTATGATCACCAGTTGTTGCCAACGAAACCTGACATCTATTTTTTTGAAAATCAGGAAGCTTTGGTCTTTCAGCACATGTCCTTCCAGGAGATTTCAAGGGTGACCGATACGAATATGGATATCATCCAAAACCTCAACCGGAGTTATCTGAAGAATTTTATTCCGACCAACACCAAAGGTTTTAAACTGGTTTTACCAAGGCAGGCGATGTACAAATTGCTGGAATCCAAGGATCATTCGACCATACAGCTATTGGAGCCCAACAGCATTGACTATAATTATTATATCAGAATGAATTTTCATCCGGCAGTAGTGGCTTTGCTGATGCATGATTTTCAGGAGACCAAGGAGTTT
Organism: Saprospiraceae bacterium UBA2365; assembly: GCA_002344345.1. Classification (GTDB taxonomy): domain Bacteria; phylum Bacteroidota; class Bacteroidia; order Chitinophagales; family Saprospiraceae; genus UBA2365. The sequence goes on along the minus strand of DDTL01000188.1, from coordinate 13,715 downwards.
ACCTCAGTTCCAACCAAGCAATTTGATATTCCGACAGATCGAGGCAATAAAGTTGACTTTGCTTCCCTCAGCGAGCATGCCGGAAATTCTATCAAGCCTAAACAATATGCCAGGAGGGAAAATTTTGTTTATTATCGTTTAAAAGCAGGAGAAACGCTGAAAGATGTTGCCCGAAGGTATCCGAATACCAGTCTGGAATCGATCATCAAACTGAATAATTTTTCATCAAAAAATCAACCAACTCCGGGCGCATTGATCAAAATCTGTGTGAATCATTAATGTAGATTTATATAAAGAAAAAAAAAGGCCTTTGGATTTCCAATGGCCTTTTTTTTATTCTTTTACCGGAATTATTTAAATACATAATTGTATTTAATGGTAAAGGCCTGAGTGATCATCCATTTTCTGAATTCGGTCAGGCCATCCGGTGTGCCTTCGCTCAATACGGAAGCAATGTCCCTGTCCCATCTTGCGTCGACGATCAGATTGAGTGTGAGACCTTTGACAATTTCCAGACCGAAATTGTTCAACCAAACCACATCGATGTATTCCACACCGTGATTTTTGGCCAGGTAATCGTAGAATAAATTGAGTTCACCAGCGTAAGCAAGTTTTTTAACAAATGTATTCTTATACATGGCTTTTAAATGCCCTCCAAATTCGTGCTTGAAATTTTTATATTCAGCAGCGCTCACGAAAGGATTACCATGAACGCCCAGTTTAGCAATTTCATCATCCAAAACAATGATGGTTTTATAAGCAGCCGGTGTAAGGAAAACTGAAAGTTGATCACTGTGTTTATAATCAAAACCGGGTGCGAGCAATAAGGTGGCAGGGGAAAGAAATTTCGCTTTCAATGTGTTGGTTTGAGAAGCTGATAATGTGAGGTCACTATAGGTATTCAGGAGCAAACTTTCAAAAGTACCTACAAAACTGGCATTCAGTTTGGGACTTAATAATCTGCCGTATTTGGTATTCAACCGCAGTAAATCAAGGTTTTTGGTAAAAGGTTTTTCTTTAGATCCTATTCTTTGAACAGCGACATGCAGATTTCCGTCACTTGTCCAAACCGTTTTGTTTTTGGCATATTTGGCAAACAAACTGGTCAGACCGCCAATGCCCATTTTATTTTCCCCACCTCCTATCGGTGGATTGAACATCAGTAACTGAGAAAAATCCAACCCAATATTTCCACCGGTTTCCCAGGCTTTTTTTGGCACGGGAATGGTATCCTGAGCGAAACTGTTTAAACCCAGAAAAAAAACAAACAAAGTTGTAAGTATAAAACTACGTTGCATAAAAATAATTTTTAAATTGTAAATAACTATTAGACGCCTTTTCATAGACAAATCACAAAAAAAAATACCATGATCAGTATTTTTTCTTATTTGATTTCTTCATCCATTCATCGAAAATCTCAAGGGATTCCTTTCGCATGATTTGTCTGGTCGGGATTTTTCTCGATGAAGGATCCTTAGTTATTTCCAAATAAATAAATGAATCATCAAACTCAGCACTGGCAGCATCTTCCCTGTCGGACGCATAATAAATAGCATCCGGTCTGGCCCAATAGATCGCGCCAAGACACATGGGACAAGGCTCACAACTGGAATAGATCACACAGCCGTCCAACTGAAAAGTTCCCAGGTTTTTGCATGCATCCCGGATGGCTTCCACTTCTGCATGAGCTGTCGGATCATGATTGGCAGTGACTTTGTTAACGCCCTTTCCTATTACAACACCATTCCTGACTATAACTGCGCCAAAAGGTCCGCCCACCGGTCCAAGAATGTTTTCTTTCGCCAGGTCAATAGCCATCTTCATAAATTTCTTATGTTCTGTCATTCCAATCATTTAATTTCAGGCAACATTACTATCTGATTCCTGGTTCGCCACCAATTAAACTGAACAGGCAAGTAAAAAAAACTCACATATGTCAAAAAAGTGCCTGCCAACGTAAACAATGACAAAATTGCAAAATTAATAAAAGTTTTTACCAAAAAGTTTGGATAAATTAAACAGATATTTGTAATATTGCATTTACCCATTTGGCTAATAATGAGTGACACAAGGGATAAAATATTGGAATCAGCCCGCGAGGTGTTTATACAGAAGGGTTTTGCCGGCGCAAGAATGCAGGAAATAGCAGATATTGCGGAAATCAACAAAGGTTTGCTACATTACTATTTCAAAACAAAAGATATATTATTTAATGAAGTGGTGGGCATGACAGTAGAGACGTTGGCGCCACAACTTCAGAATCTGGTTACCAGTGAAGACAGGCTGCTTGACAAAATCAGGCAATTTGTTTACTTTTATATCGACACACTGATCCGAAACCCATATTTACCATCATTTATTCTGCATGAAATCAATTTCAGGGGAGAAGAATTCGCAAAAGAGATCATTAACAGATATAAGATCAATCCGATCAAACTCATTTGGCAGATTGAACTGGAAACCAGGGAAGGGTACATCAGGCCTGTCAATCCGATCCAATTGATCCTCAATATTTTGTCGATGTGTATTTTTCCATTTATTGCCAAACCGATGATTCAGAAAGCCATTGGAATGAGCCAGGAAGACTTTATGCGCCTGATGGACTACAGGAAAGAAGAAGTTACGAGATTTATCATCGATGCGATCAAACAAAAAGATTATCCAAATAGCTAAATATTATGAATTTCAGGAAGTTTATTTCAGCGATATCAATATTTATTACTCTGAATATACCTGTTTTTAGCCAAACAGTTAATATAATAGATCTATTCAGCTGTATTGAATCCGGCACACGAAATCATCCCTTACATCTTAATTTCGGGGTATTGGATCAAAGCCTGGAAACACAGCACAAAATCGCTGATGCTGCAGCGTATCCAGGGATAAGTTGGAACACAACTGCCAAAGCTCAATCGGAGAGCATTTCGCTCGAATTCGACAATCCAATGCTGCCATCGTTTGAGGTACCGTTTTACAGTTTTAATTCAGCACTGGAGTTGAATTATGTTGTTTATGACGGCGGCTATAAACAGCAACTCAAAGCTACCCAATCGGCTGCAAACAAAACCCAAAAGCAACAATTGGCTGTTGAGATTGACCAAGTTAAGTCGCAGATAGTTCAATTATATTTGAGTGTTTTACTTCTCGATGAAAAGGATAAAATTCTACGGTTGAACCTCGAGAAAATATTAGACAACCGCAAACTGGTCGAAAGTCTGGTGAAGCATGGCGTTGCCGATAAAAACATGGTACTTCAATGGGAAGTGAAAGAGATGGAACTCAACAACCAGATAGAAAGCAACCAAAAAGACCGTTTGGCACAGATAAAACATCTGGAATCCGTTGCCCGCATAACCATTCCGGCCGGAGCCTCATTCCAGACTCCAGACTTTGCTGAATCTCTTTTTAATGGCAAGGCACTACGTAAAGAACTGATGCTATTGGATATGCAGAAGGCCCAAATGGAAACACAATCCAAATTGCTTGAAACGGGTTCAAAGCCAAAAGTGTTTGTGTTTGGAACCGCCGGTGTTGGTTATCCGAATCCACTCAATTTTTTCGACGATCAATTTGCATTGTATGCGATCGGAGGCGTGGGAGTCAGCTGGAAATTCTACGACTGGAACAAGCGCAAGAAAGAGCAACAGGTGATCAAATTTCAGCAAAATATGATTGATAATCAGCAAAATTTGTTGAATGATATATTTTCCCAGCAGGATGAAAAACATCAAGTCCTGGTACAAAAATATGAAGATCTGATCAGGCAGCAAGCAGCCATAAATATTAAAATGGAAGAAATAGCCATGATACAGAAGTCCAAAATGGAAAATGGAACGCAATTGCCAATCGAATTTCTCCGATCCATGAATGATTTTCTCGAAGGACAGCTCAAGTTAAGTCAATATCGATTGGAGTTGGTAAGGGTTAAAACAGAATTCCTGCTTATGAAAGGCAAATTATAAGTTAAAGCTTAATAAATATGGATTCAGGTTTCAAATCCAATTATTGAATATCAAAAGATCAACATTTATTATCCATCATAAAACATTATATTGATTATGAATCGCAGTATTTTTTTCGTCTTTTTGTTGAGTTTTATTTACTTTTCCTGTACTGAAAAGACAGAGCAGGCAGATGCCTATGGCAATTTTGAGGCTATTACGGTTTCTGTGGCACCCGAAGCATCCGGAAAATTACTTGACTTCCGAATTTTTGAAGGAAGTTTGATCAAAATGGGTGAAGTGAGTGGTCAGATAGACACGTTTCCCTTGTTTCTCAAAAAACAACAGGCTTATGCCTCTATGAAGGCATTGAGGAAGCAATTGCAGGATCCCCAACCACAGATTGAGTTGATCCAAAAGCAACTTTCAGTGCTTGAAAAGGAGAGAAAACGTGTGAAATCACTCCTGGAAGATCAGGCCGCAACCCCTAAGCAACTGGACGATATAACAGGTCAGATGGATATAATGGAACAACAAATCTCCACCTTGAAAAAACAAACCACCATTGCCAATCAGGCTATCCTCAGCCAGATCCTTCCATTGGAAAGTCAGATTACGCAACTGGATGATCAAATCAAACGATGCACCATAATAAATCCGGTGAGTGGCACTGTTTTGCTGAAACTGGCAGAAATGGGAGAATTGGTATCGCCGGCCAGACCTGTCTATTCCATAGCCAATTTGGATACGATGGTGTTGAGGGCATACATCAGTGGTGATCAATTGCCTCAAATCAGTTTGGGACAGGAAATAGAAGTTCAGATAGATAAATCCAAAGACAGCAATACGAGCTTGAAAGGCAGGATCAGCTGGATCTCTTCACAGGCAGAGTTTACACCACGTACCATTCAAACCAAAGAAGAACGCGTCAATCAGGTGTATGCATTTAAGGTTCAGGTTGCCAATCCCGGAGGAAAGATAAAGATAGGAATGCCCGGCGAGGTATATCTGAAATAATGGAACAAGGAATTTTCGATGCAGAATAAACAGATGATCCAAATAGAACAAATATCGAAATCATACAATGCTCACGCAGCGTTAAAGCAAGCCAGCTTCAAGGTTGACCGGGGCGAATTGTTCGGCTTGATCGGTCCGGACGGCGCGGGTAAAACCACCCTGATCAGAATACTGATGACCTTGTTATTACCTGACAGCGGCAAGGCTCATATCGGTCAATGGGATGTGGTCAAAGACTACAGGAAGATCAGGCAGCATGTAGGTTACATGCCGGGTAATTTTTCGCTGTACAGAGATTTGACAGTGGAAGAAAATCTGCGGTTTTTTGCTTCAGTTTTTGGCACCAACATCAAAACCCATTATCATTTGATCAAACCGATTTACGAGCAAATAGAACCTTTCAAAAACCGGAGAGCGGAAAAATTATCCGGTGGCATGAAGCAAAAACTGGCATTATCCTGTTCCCTGATCCACAGACCCGAGTTGCTGCTTCTTGACGAGCCAACTACCGGTGTGGATGCTGTTTCGAGGCAGGAATTCTGGCAAATGCTTGGAACAATGAAAGAACATGGCATCACCGTATTGGTTTCAACGCCTTATATGGAAGAAGCAGATCTTTGTGATCGGGTTGCTTTGATCCAAAACGGAGAAATACTCGAAGTAGCCAGTCCAAAAAACATTGTAGATCACTTCAGCAGCCATTTGTACAGGATCAAAGGAAAAGAGCGGTTGGGTCTGATCAATGCCCTCAGGTCGCTATCTTTGTTTACCAAGGTTTATCCTTTTGGTGAATACATTCATTGCACTTCAGATGAGGCAGTTGAACCCGTCGTGATCAGCCAACAATTAGGACAATTGGGCATGGACGAAATCGTTATTGAGGCGGCTTTGCCTGGAATTGAGGACCGTTTCATTGAATTAATGGCATAAAAGCTAAAACGGATGGACAGTATAATCATTGATCAGCTAACTAAGAAATTCGGAAGTTTCACGGCAGTCGACAAAGTGTCGTTACGCATTCAAAAAGGAGAGATTTTTGGTTTGCTTGGCGCTAATGGCGCCGGCAAGACTACACTGATCAAGATATTGACCGGTTTGTCCGGTGCAAGTTCAGGAAAAGCAACTGTTGCAGGTTTTGATATTCATCGTCACGTTGAAAAAGTAAAAATGAATATCGGATACATGAGTCAAAAATTCAGTCTTTATGAAGATCTCACTGTCAGGGAGAATATCCAGCTTTTTGGAGGCATATATGGTGTGAGTTCAGATTATATAAAAACGAAAACGACCCTGGTTCTGGATCAGCTTGGATTGCAGGATTCGGCAAAAAAACTGGTAAAATCGCTGCCATTGGGGTGGAGGCAAAAACTTGCATTTTCTGTGGCCATTTTTCACGAACCGAAAATTGTTTTTCTGGATGAACCGACCAGTGGTGTAGATCCGATCACCAGACGACAGTTTTGGGAAATGATTTATGCAGCAGCTTCTCAGGGGATCACTGTATTGGTAACAACACATTACATGGATGAAGCTTCGTATTGTGACCGTATAGCCATTATGAATGCGGGAAAAATGGAGGCACTTGGCTCACCCGGTGAATTGAAAGCTGCTTATCAGGTGGATCATATTGAAGATGTCTTTATACATATTGTCAGATGATTGAAAAAAGAAAGCCAACAGTTTTCAGAATTAAAAAGAAACTTACCTTTTGAATAATATTTTTTTGAAGTGAAAAAACTGATTAGTATAATACAAAAAGAAAGTCTGCATATCATCAGAGACTGGCGTACTTTAATGATCCTGGTCATGATGCCGATCGCTTTGGTAGTAATTTTCGGATTTGCCATTTCAAACGAGATCAGGAACATTAAAACCATTGTCATTGATCCTTCCAGAGACGTTCATTCACAGGAGCTGATCAGGAAAATGGAAGCGAGTAATTATTTTAAGATTGTGGCGTATGAGGATCATATTGAAGCAGTTGAGGGGATGTTCAAAAGGGGAAAAGCACATGTCGCCATCGTTTTTCCTCTAAACTTTGGCCAGGATCTGATAAAAAACAATGGTCAATCAATTCAGGTGATCGCTGATGCCAGCGAGCCCAACAATGCATCCATCATATCAAGTTATATAGAAGGTATTGTACAAACCTATCAAGCTGATGTTCTGGGTAAAAATCCATCCTTAATGAGTATCATTCCTGAAATGCGCATGCTATACAACCCCGGATTGAAAAGCGTTTATCTGTTTGTTCCGGGTATCATAACCATCATCCTGATGTTGATTTGTGCACTAATGACATCTTTGGCATTGACAAGGGAAAAAGAATTTGGCAATATGGAATTGCTGCTGGCATCTCCTTTAAATCCGGCTTTTGTGATTTTAGGAAAGGTGATACCATATGTTGCTTTGTCTTTCATAGACCTTTTGCTCATTCTGGTCCTTGGAGATATAGTTTTTGATGTACCGGTCAGAGGCAGTCTTGCTTTATTGTTAGGTGAAAGTTTGCTTTATATTTCGACTTCACTATCACTGGGGATTTTTATTTCAACGGTTACTTCCACGCAGCAGGCTGCGATGATCTTTTCTATGATCGCATTGTTTTTGCCTACGGTTTTGCTGTCGGGATTCATTTTCCCGATCGAAAGCATGCCTGTGATCCTTCAATGGGTGAGCCATATCATTCCAGCCAAATGGTTCATCATCATCATAAAAAGCGTTATGCTGCAGGGAAGTTCCTTAGATATTTTATGGAAAGAAACCCTGATTATGGGTGCCATGACTGTAATATTTATTATGGCGAGCATCAAAAAATTTAAGATCAGATTAGAATAATCTACTATGCGAACGATTTTATATCTTATCAGAAAAGAATTTTTACAGATCTTCAGACACAAGATCATGTTGCCCGCATTATTCATAATGCCATTTGTTCAATTGATTATTCTGGTACATGCTGCAGATTTTGAAATTAAAAATATCAAAATTCACATCATCAATCATGAAAACCAAAACTGGAATGTCCGTTTGATCAGTCAATTTATGGCTTCAGAACATTTTGTTGTCCATCAGGTGAGTAATTCTTATACATTAGCTTACCAGCAATTGGAAAAAAGAGAAGTTGATCTCATCCTCGAAATTCCAAAAGATTTTGAAAAAAACCTGCTCAAATCCAATAAAGCATCCGTTTTTATTGGCGCAAATGCCATAGACGGTATGAAAGCCGGATTGACTACGTTTTACACCAATTCAATCCTGAGATCATTCAATAAAAACATTGTACTTGAACAGATGAAAATTGCGAACTCCCGTTCGACAGCAGGTATACAAACCAAAACTGTTTTTTGGTACAACCCCGAAATGGAGTATGCCCATTTTATGGTTCCCGGTATTCTGGTTATCCTCGTAACAGCCATCGGGATGTTTTTTACTGGGATCAACATTGTCAAAGAAAAGGAAATGGGCACGATCGAACAGATCAATGTGACCCCGATCAGGAAATACCAATTTCTGATCGGCAAGCTTGCGCCCTTTATGTTGCTTGCTCTGATGGAACTTGCAATCGGCCTGACACTGGGTAAACTTATGTTTGATATTCCTATGGAAGGTAGTCTTTGGCTGATATTCGGGTTTTCTGTCATCTATTTATTCACCATACTCGGGTTAGGTTTGTTGGTATCGACTTTTTCCAATACTCAGCAACAGGCGATGTTTATTTCCTGGTTTTTTCTGATGATTTTTGTTCTTATGAGCGGTCTTTTTACCTCGATTGACAGTATGCCAGCCTGGGCCCAGAAAACGACCTGGTTCAATCCGGTAGCGTATTTTATCGATGTCAACCGAAAGATATTGCTCAAAGGAAGCGAGTTTGCAGATATCAGTGGTCATTTTATAAAAGTTGGGCTGATCGGACTGGTTGTCAATTTCTTTGCCGTATTGAATTATCGCAAAACCTCTGCCTGAAATTTTATTTTCAATCGGAAACCGGAGTATTTATTGATTAATTATTGATTCTGCTCCGAAAAGTCCAATTTGT
>DDTL01000188.1:0-4662 GCA_002344345.1 Saprospiraceae bacterium UBA2365 | reverse complement strand
AAAACGTCAGTGGGGATTTTGGAGGCAAAGACTTTTCGGAGTAGAATCATTATTTGAACCTCCCAACCAATTGTTTTCATCAATATTGGGATTATATGGTAATTATCCCGTATAGTTTTCTAATTTTGGCATTAGTATGAATAAGGAAATTCTTAGGTTAGCCATTCCAAATATTTTAAGCAATATATCTATTCCCCTGATGTCCACTACAGATACTGTATTGATGGGACATCTTTCCGGCTTGCACTTAGGCGCAGTGGGCATTGCGGCCATGATCTTTAATTTTTTGTTCTGGAATTTTGGTTTTTTGCGCATGAGTACAACTGGCCTTACGGCACAGGCTTTTGGAAAGGAAGAGGAAAAAAGCATGTCCAATGCGTTTTACAGGGCGATTTTGACATCTTTGATCATAGGTATACTCTTGCTGGTTTTATGGCAACCCATTTGGACAATCAGCGCTCAGCTACTGGATATTTCCGATCAGCATTATGATATATCAAAAAATTATTTCATTATACGGATGTTGTCCGGCCCGGCAACTTTAGGCTTGATGGTAATGCTTGGTTTTTACTTTGGAATGCAAAATGCATTCATACCATTGCTGATAACGATCACGATCAATGTCATCAACATAGTGGTCAGCATTGTTTTGGTCGTTTGGCTAAAAATGGAAGAGACCGGTGTTGCGCTTGGAACTACGATCGCTCAATATGTTGGATTACTGGCTGGTGGAATTATATTGTACGTTAAATATCCTTTTCTGAAAAATCTCCTGCCTTTGAAGGAAATACTTAACAAGCTGGAAATGAAACGCTTTCTCCACCTCAACAAAGACATTTTTATCCGGACACTCTGTCTGACGAGTGTTTTTGCTTTTTTCTACCGGCAATCGTCAGGAGCTGGCGAATTTGTCCTTGCCACCAGTGTTATCCTCCTCCAATTTCTCAATTGGATGTCATACGGAGTGGACGGCTTTGCACATGCTGCTGAAAGTCTGACAGGAAAATATTACGGCANNGGAGGTAAGTATCTGGTGCAACTTTTCACCTCTGACTATGCTGCCATTCAAGAAAGCATGAAATATTATTTCTGGGTGATCATTTTGCCCATTGCCGGATTTGGCAGTTATATCTGGGATGGAATTTTTGTCGGGTTAACAGCTTCTAAAAGCATGAGAAACAGCATGGTTTTATCTTTTATCGCCTTTATTACAGCCTTTTTGCTGAGCAGATCACTACCGGGCATACATGGTTTATGGCTTTCATTGATGGTCTTTTTGATGATGAGGGGATTGGTTCAGACCTGGCTNNTTAAAACATTCCATTAAATGAAAAAACCCGATGAAATTACTAACACCGGGATATTTTTTTTATAAATCATTCATGCTTTGAAACCAGCTGAATAAGACAGGTTTTCAAAAACAATTAAGATTCTTACAAACTATTCAGCATTCTCGCCTTCTCCTTCCTCGTCAAGGTCTATACCTTTTTTGGCAGCAGCTAATAAAGCAGCATTTTCAGTGCTCTTCAATGATCTTGGAACTTCAATGTAAGCAACGGGCGTAGATCTTACTGTCAAAACTTCAATTCCTTCAGGAATTTCCAGTTCTTTTACATATAAAGACTGATCCAGCCTCAGAGCGGAGATATTTCCCTTTATTTCACTCACCAAATTCTCAGGTGTGGATTTGATCAGCAATTTTCTCATAACAGGAACCAGCGTACCACCTTGTTTAACCCCTTTAGAATCACCATAAAACTGCAACGGAACAGAAACTTTAACTTTTCTGTTGGATACCAGTTCCTGAAAATCAACATGCACTACATTTTCATTTACAGGATGAAACTGCACATCTTTCAATACAGTTTTGTATTTTTTCCCTTCCACTTCTATTTCGATCAAATTGAAGTCAGGCGTATAAATAATCGGCTTCAAGGTTGTTTCATCTGCATAAAAATGAATCACTTCAGAACCACCATAAATGACACCCGGAACCAATTCTTTCCTCCTCATTTCTTTGGAAGGCTGTTTTCCAAATGATTGCCTTGATTCACAAGTTAAACTAATCACATTCATCTGTCAAATATTTTCTATTTTTTGTAAAACTGAACATCTAGCCATTAAAACCTGCAAGCTATTACCATGCTTGTTTACAGACAACTAATGCTGAGTATGTATTATAATTTAAAAAATGGACTGCAAAGGTATACTTTTTTATTCAATTGCATAAAAAACAAGGTATTTATATTATCCTTCCAGGAAAAATCTTATCATTTTCTTCCTGTCATGACCATCTTGGTTTCAAAATTCAGAAATAACATTTCTATAGGAAGGAAAATCAATCCAATAGTAGCTTTATCCTGCTTATTCTATGAACAAAGATTGGATAGATTTATTATCGTAGACATACTTGATGGCATTGGCGAATAATTTGGCACAGGAAATCACTTTAATTTTTGGTGATTGTTTGCTGAGCGGTATGGTATCTGTAACCAGAAGTTCTTTCAACTGGGATTTTTCAATCCTTTCATAAGCAGGACCTGAAAGCACAGCATGGGTACAAATGGCGCTTACTGATCTTGCCCCGTTTTTGATAATCTGATCTGCGGCCATCGTCATGGTTCCTGCGGTATCTATCAGGTCATCCACCAGGATCACATCTTTGCCTTCAACGTTACCTATGACGATCATTTTGGAAATCTCATTCGCTTTTTCTCGTTCCTTATCGCAGATAACAAACTCTTTTTCAAAATACTTTGCATAAGTTCTTGCTCTTTTTACTCCTCCAACATCCGGACTGGCAAAAATCGTATTATCCAGATTATGTTCATGCCGCAAATAAGGCATAAAAATAGCTTCTGCTTTAAGATGATCTACCGGAATATCGAAAAAACCCTGGATTTGCTGGGCATGAAGATCCATGGTCATCACACGGTCAGCGCCGGATGCTGTGACGAGATTGGCTACCAGCTTTGAAGAAATCGGTACCCGCGGCTTATCTTTCCGATCTTGTCTGGCATACCCAAAATAAGGAATAACTGCTGTGATATAGCCTGCGGATGCTCTCCTGGCACTATCGATCATCAAGAGTAATTCAAGCAGATTATCTGCCGGTGCGATGGTTGATTGGATGAGGTTGACAGATGCACCTCTGATGGATGAATTATAAATTACCTGCATCTCTCCGTCAGAAAACCGGGAAGTTTGCATATCACCCAAAGGCTCGCCAAAATACCGGGATATCTCTTCAGATAATTGTCGGGTTGAGCTTCCTGAAAACAATTTTATTTCTTTCATCTGTTTAATTTAAGTATTTTGACTCGGGTAAAATTGTTCATCCGATCCTGAAATTAAATTTCAACGCTGGAAATGATTTACTGATTAATGCCAAAAGGCTTACTCAAAACACTCCTGAAACGCCAAAAAGTCTGATACTTGTGATTGAAGGCTCATCAGGACAAACCCTGAAATAATTTTTGGCGAAATTAACAAAAATTCATATTTCGGTTTCAGAATTCCAATATTATTTAAACTGATAATTGAAAACTATTTATAATTTATTCATCAACCAATTGGAAAGGAGCAAAATATTCATTTAGAAATAGTGAAAGCCGAACACTATTGTACTTCAGCATTTGAGTGAATTGCCGAATTATAAAATGGAAATTGAAATGGAAAGAATGAAATCCTTTAAACCTTTTTGATTGGATAATAGGGAAGGAAACTTATTTTCTGGTAAAAAATACTCCGGTCAATATCAACAAAAGGCTGATAATATAAAGGACATTAAATGGTTCTCCATCCAACAAACCCCATCCGACAGCTACCAATGGAATTACATAACTCACAGAAGATGCGAATACGGTATTGGTTTTTTGAAGCAATCTGAAAAAATAAACGGTTGCAATCATCGTGCCTACCAAAGCTAAAACAATCACCTCCAAAAGTGATGTCATTCCATCCGGATGCTTCAAAATAACCTGGTGTATGTCAGAATGCCATAGGTAAATAAAAGAAAAAGGGCCGAATAATACGAAAGAGGTGCTCAGAATGATCAGTGGATTGGTTTCGTGAAAAAAGAGCCTGACAGCATTAATATTGACCGCATAAAGCACAGTTGCCAATACGATCATCAAAATATACCTGAGGTCACCACCGAAGTCAATGCCATTGGAAAAAGAAATCAACAGTACTCCTGTCAAACCCATCAGTACCCCGGTTATATTTCTCAAACTTAAGTGGTGTCTGAAAAAGATAAAAGCCAGTACAAGCGTGAAAATAGGGGTAAGCGTATTCAGGACACCAGCCAGGGAACTACTCACCTGAGTTTGAGCAGAAGCGAAAAGAAAAGGAGGTATTCCGTTGCCGGCAAGCCCGACTATCAGAAAAAGATACCATTTTTCCCATCTGATTTTTTTCCGGTAATAAACAACAATAGGCATGGATACAAGCGTTGCAATAGCGATTCGGAGAGAAGCAACCTGCAAATCGTCAAATGCCAGGAGCGCCTTTTTGATCAGTATAAATGAACTACCCCATGTCAGGCTAAGCAAAATAAAAATGAACCAATGGTTCAAAATTGATATTTTTATTTTTTCAAGCAAATTTTGAAAATTATTCTAACAAAAAAGTGTAAAAATGACAATTAGTGCATAATAATAC
>DDTL01000043.1 GCA_002344345.1 Saprospiraceae bacterium UBA2365 | reverse complement strand
CGTAGGATATATATCCAACGGGGTGAACCCCGTGTATGATATATATCCAACGGTGCAAGCAAAGGATTAACTAAATTATGATGATAGATGTATCAGACTACTTAAATCAATAATCATTGATCGGAGCCTGCCCGTATGGAGCTTGCCCGTATGAGCTTGCCCGTATGGGGCCTGCCGTATGGGGGTTCTTAGATTTATTTGTTCTCTGAATGTATTTAGTCAAACTTAGATTTTAATCATTTAGTTTCTCCCAAAAAAGGTGTTTCTTCAGAACGAGGAAATTTTGGCACTTAGGAGCCAAATTGTTTGAATTTCCTCCAGATAGAATGAGTTAATTTTAGCTTCATCTGAACAACCTGCACCTTTGAACAATTAATGTATCTTTGTCGGATCGAAATATTATAAAAATGAGATACATTTACTTTTTTCTGCTGTTTTGGCTGTTCACACCTTTTGTCAAAGGACAATTCAATCTTGTGATCAATGAAATTGACAGCGACACACCAGGACTGGACACCAGGGAATTTTTGGAAATAAGGTCCGCCAATCCTAAATTTCCATTGGACGGATACGTTGCTGTGTTCTTCAATTGCAATCCCAATGCCAGTAATGCATCTTACCTTGCGATAGATCTGGATGGATACTCCACCGATATCAATGGCTTATTCCTGATCGGAAGTTCTTCACTTGAGCCCTTTCCACAATATGTTATACCGGATAATACCATTCAAAACGGACAGGATGCCATAGCCATTTACCTGGCGGATACGAGTGATTTCCCTTCAGGTACACTTCCATTTGTAGATGAAAGGTTGGTAGATGTCCTCGTTTATGGTACCAACGATCCGGAAGCCACTTCCGCTCTGAATATTTTCCGCGCTTTTAATCCGGATTTACAGCAAATCAATGAAGGTGGCGGCAATAACACGAATTCGATTCAGCGAAGAAATGACGGAACCTATTTCGCAGGAACACCCAATCCCGGTAGTTTAAATGAAGGTGGGGGCATTGAATTGACCAGAATACGGACGACTTTTGATAAAACAGTTTATCAGGAAGGTGAAACCATTCAAATTCTATTTACTGCCGATCAACCGCTGGAAGACGATGTCAATGTTTCTTTCATTTTGGATCACAACGGATTTGGGAATGATGATTATTTTGGGCAGACTCAGGTTGTTTTTTCAAAAGGCTCGAATCAGACAGGAACCACTATACAAATCCTTGAAGACCTCATGGAAGAAGGAGACGAAGACTTTGTCATCGATATCAGTCTTGACAATGAACTTTATTTGCTCGTCAACAACCATATAAAAATTCGCGTAAATGATGGCGATTTCAGGATATCCCCCTTTGGGACGCCACTAAACCCAACCTATGGAATTGTTGCTTCAGCAGCTGAACCTGATTATTATGAAAACCTGAAAGGACTGGCTGGCAGTGATTTAAAGCAAGCATTGCAGAATATCATCTCTGATGAAGAGCTTATCAGAATGCATTCATATGATGAATTGGTCACAATCCTCAAAGAAGCAGATCAAAATCCTGAAAACTCAGGTCAGGTTTGGCTGGTCTATCTGGAAATTCCTCGTTCCAAACTCGATTTTCAGACAGGTTCCAGCAATATAGGAGTCTGGAACAGGGAACATGTATGGCCAAGGGATCGTGGTGGTTTTAACAGCATTGCAAACGACACACTGGTGGATGGAAAAGATCTTTTCTGGCATAGCAATGCCGATTCCCTCCGACATGCCAACTCGGATGCTCATGGCTTAAGGGTTGCCGATGGGCAGGAAAATTCTACCCGGGGAAACAGGTTTTATGGAGATTATACAGGACCGGTAGGGACAGCTGGTAAATTCAGGGGCGATGTGGCCAGGGCAATTTTTTATTTAGCCGTCAGGTACAATGGCCTGGAGGTTGTGGAAGGATTTCCGGAAGGTGAAACCGGCAAGTTCGGGGATCTGAATACTTTGCTTGACTGGCACAGAATGGATCTTGCAGATGATTTTGAAATGAACCGCAACAATATAATTCAGAGTTGGCAAAAAAACAGGAACCCGTTTATCGACCTGCCTGATCTGGTTGAATATATCTGGGGAAATAAAAAAGGAGAGAGCTGGACTGGTCAGGTTGGAACAAAAGAAATACCAATAACAAGATACCATATTTTTCCGAATCCTTCAAACAGCACGATTCACATTGAAGGTGCGGGGCAAAATGCCATCATTGAATTGTTCAATTCAAGTGGTCAAAAAATGAAATCATCCGGTTTAAACGGGAAAAGTCAATTGGAATTACCATCTGAAAAAGGGATGTACTGGCTCAAGATCATTGAAAACAATGATATTTTTTCTGCTGTCATCATGGTACAATAAACACTGATCCATCAGATAGTAAATACAAATAGGCTATTTCTGCTGATATGGCCTATCCTGTTGATCCATAACGATCCCTTCGATCAATATTCAGTGATTTTACCTACGTTCTGAGGTAAGAGGCTCCATTCATATCGAGGATGGCACCGGTGGTTCCGGAAGATGCTTCGGAAGCCAGGAAAAGCACGGCTGAAGCGATCTCTTCAGGTTGGATCAGCCTTCCAAGCGGGGTGTCTGCCAAAATGGAAGCCCTTTCTTCATCTTTGAGGAATGTGGTGGCCATTTCTGTTTCTACCCAACCCGGAGCGATCGCATTGACAAAAATATGATACTTTCCGAGTTGCTTTGCAAGAGATTGGCTCAGCGCATGAAGGCCTGCTTTACTGGCTCCATAGGCAGGTTGGGTTGGTTCTCCGCGGAAAGCGCCTCTTGAACCCACATTTACGATGCGCCCTCCACCCATGGGAATCATTTTCTGCGCTACCAGGTAACAAAGATTGGCTACAGCGATGAGGTTGGTTTGGATGATGTTATGCCAGGCTTTTTGCCAATCATCAAAAGACACCTGATCGATCTCATGGATTTGACTGATGCCTGCATTGTTGACCAAAACATCTATTCTACCATACTTCTGTATGATCAAATCGACCATTTGTTTCAGCTCAAGCGGCTTGGAAAGGTCACATTTTACGAGCAAATGATCACCGATTTTCATTTCAGTCATCGTATTGCCGGCAGCTCGATCATTTTCTCTGTAATTGATCACTACATGAGCATTTTGCTCTGCAAAGGCTATAGCCGTAGCTTTGCCGATACCACGTGAAGCGCCGGTTATAAGCACCACCTTTTTTTTAAAATCCATAGATCCGATTATAGTTTTGATTAAACGTGAAGGCTGACTCTGTGAACCCCCGGGTTATATTTTTTTGCGATCAGGGATTTGATCACATCATAATACTTCTTTTCGGACAGAAAATCCAGGTCATCAATGTCGATGATCAATACCGGAAAACTGACAATATTCCGAAAATAATCAAAATAAGAATCCTGGATATTATAAAGGTATTCCCGGGTGATATAAACTTCGTACTCACGACCTCTTTTTTTAATATTCTGTAACAATATGTCCACATTTCTATGCAGATAAACCAGGAGATCAGGATTCGGAAAATTGTTTTGCAATGTCTGAAAAAGCTGCTGGAACAACCTATACTCTTCGCTTTTAAGATTCTTACGGGCAAAAATTAGCGTTTTGACAAAGGTATAATCCGACAAAGTGAAAGGTGAAAACAGGTCTCTTTGCGAGATCAGATTCCGCTCCATTTGTTTGTACCTTTCAGTCATAAAAAACAATTCGACCGTAAAAGCAAATCTTTCCGGATCTTCATAAAAATAAGGAAGGAAAGGGTTTTCGCTAAACTCTTCCAGGATCAGGCGACAGTCGTATTCCTTTTTCATGAGCCGGGAAAAGGATGTTTTTCCGGTACCTATATTGCCTTCTATACAAATGTATTGATATGGAAAATGTAATTCTGACATTTTATGGCAATTGCATCTGTTTCTTAATATTTACTCATTTATTGTCCGGGAATCACTGGATTTATACCATTCCACTATGGAATTATCCGGACACTCCATCAACAATTCTTTTGTAGTTTTCTTTAAAAGCGGGTGCAAAAAATCCGGTTCAATCTCCTCCAACGGAACAAGTACAAAGTTACGCAAATGAAGAAAAGGATGCGGAATAATCAAGGATTTCTCAAAAATGATTTTCTGTCCAAAATACAAAATATCAAGATCTATCCTTCTTGGCCCCCAATGAATTTTCTTTTCTTTTCCTATTTTTTCCTCTATATCAATCAGTTGCTTTAACAAACTCCAGGGATCCAGGCTAGTCAGTATGGACACTACTGCATTTATAAAAAAATCCTGATCCGTATTGCCCCACGGTTGGGACTTGAATAATGCGGATCGTTGCACAATGATCCCAAGCAAAGAAATTTCCTCAATTGCCCGGACAATCTGATCAGCTTTTTTCCCCAGATTAGCGCCTAAACCTATAACAACACGGGTTTGATCAGGCAGAAACGTGTTTGGCTCGATGAGACTTAATGGCATCGATATATTTTTTGTACTCTTTTTTCACTTCCGGCGCCAAAACGACCAAGCCAATCATGTTTGGAAATACCATGGCGAAGATCATCGCATCTGAAAATGCTACTACTGCTCCCAGACTGACAGATGATCCTATGATCACGAACACCAAATACAATAATTTATAAGATAAATCTGCAGTTTTAGTTTTACCGAATAAAAATTTCCATGCCTGTAATCCATAATATGACCATGATATCATGGTTGAAAATGCAAACAAAAATACAGCTATGGTCAGTATATATCTGAAATAAGGAATGGTGGAATCGAATGCCTGGGATGTCAAGGCTACTCCCTCGGTAGTATCTCCCGGTTGCTGGACGTAAAAACCTGTGATGATTACTACCAGTGCGGTCATGGTACAGATGACGACCGTATCTACAAATGGTTCCAGCAGAGATACCAGGCCTTCACTTACCGGATATTTGGTTTTAACTGCCGAGTGGGCAATCGCAGCTGATCCAACACCTGCTTCGTTGGAAAAAACAGCTCTCCTGACACCTTGAATTAAAACTCCCACAAAACCGCCACCAACAGCTGTCGGGGTAAATGCTTCCTGAAATATCAGCGAAATGGCCCAAAATATTTTATCGTAATTGGCAAAAATGATGATCAATGCAGCCCCAACATATATCAGTGCCATGAAAGGCACAATTTTGGAAGTGACACTTCCAATCCTCTTTATTCCACCGATTATAACAAGTGCAACCAAAACAGCCATCCCAAGACCGATCGCGAAACCTGCATATCCTGCATCCATTTGGAAGACATCTTTCAATTGCTGTGCAGCCTGATTTGCCTGGAACATATTTCCTCCTCCGAATGACCCACCCAATGTCATGATCGCAAAGAAAACAGCCAGAAATTTACCGAGTTTGACCCAACCCCTTTTGGCAAACCCTTTCTTCAGATAATACATCGGTCCGCCATGAACAACACCGTCCGCCGTTATATCCCGGTACTTTACACCCAATGTGCACTCAACAAATTTGGAACTCATTCCAAACAATCCGGCCAATATCATCCATAAGGTGGCGCCCGGTCCTCCCAATCCGATGGCTATGGCAACTCCGGCGATATTTCCCAGGCCTACGGTCGCAGACAAAGCTGCTGTCAGTGCCTGAAAATGGGTAACTTCTCCTATATGATGTTCAACTTTTGAAGTTTTTAAAATATCCCCTTCTTCGGTGCCGATCAGATAATCTTCGGTTTTGACTTCTTTGGATTTGGCATCCATAAAGTCAAATTTGCCCATAGTTACCTTAATTGCCAGCCAAAAATCTTTAAAATTTACAAACTTGAAATAGATGGTAAAATAAATGGCTGCACCTATGAGAATGAGGAGCACCAGGGGAACAGATACATTTTCACTAAATGGAACTGACCAGAACACAATAGTTTCTATTAAACTAGTGGCTGGTTGCACAAAATCATTTATTTTATCGTCCAACCCTTGCTGCCCAATCACACGGAACGGTATTAATGACATAAAAGCTAAAAATAATGTTGAAAAAATATTCCCTGCATGTTTCATATGACTATTGTTTGCCTTTTAAGAAAATATAAATTATTGATTCCAAACCTCTTTAATGTCCGGGCAGCAACATGGAATTAAATTTCTATTTCTGCCAAAACCGCCGTGAAAATCTGAATTTTGCAGCATAAGTTTTATCCTGACCACCACATCCATCCTGGCCTCTGATAAAATGAATGATGAAGATAATATATATTTCGGAAAAATAAATATTATTTTATTGAATATATCAGACTTGGCAATTTCTGATATCTTTGCCAGTTCAAACTTACCATCATGGATCTCAAATTATATGGAGCGATAGACATTGGAACGAATGCTGGCCGTTTACTGATAGGATACATTGTTGAATCAGCCGGATTTTTAAGGACAAGACAAGTAGAAATGGTGCGGGTGCCGCTGCGATTGGGCAAAGACGTTTTTGAAACCGGCAGTATTTCAAAACCCAAACAGGAACAGTTAGTTAACTCCCTCATGAGTTTTAAATTACTGATGGATGTTTATGGCGTACAGAAATATCGTGCTTATGCAACTTCTGCATTACGGGAAGCAAAAAACAGCAGTGAAATCACCAAAATGGCGGGAAAACGCACTGGGATTTTTATTGAAGCCATTGACGGACAAAAAGAAGCCGACCTGATCATGTCCACTTTTTACACCCAACCCATGCCTGATATGCCTTATCTTTTCATAGACATCGGAGGTGGGTCAACAGAGTTATCTGTTATCTTTAAGGGTGTCAGGCAAAATAGTCGTTCTTTCCCCATCGGAACAGTCAGGGAATTGATGGGGAGAAATGATCCTCAGACATGGAAAGAGATTGAACAATGGATCAGTGAACATAAGATTCCGGGAGTACCAATGGCCGCAGTTGGAACCGGTGGCAACATCAACCGAGTGGCTAAAATACTACAAAAACTATATCTTCAAACCATTAGTCTGGATGAAATAAATGCAGTATTGGATAATTTAAAATCAATGAGTTACGAAGAAAGAGTCATAGAACTTCTGCTCAAGCCTGACAGGGCGGACGTGATCATTCCTGCTTTGGAGATCTTTACAAGTATAATGCGTTCAGCTAAAATTGATTTTACTTATGTTCCCCGGATGGGATTAGCTGATGGCATGTTATTGGAACAGTATAAAGATGATATTGAAAATTAATTTTTTTTGAAATGATCATATTGAACCATATTCATTAATTGATTGTTAATGGCAGGAATTATTGAAGGATTAATCCATTTATCAAAGGAAATGGCTCGACATGAATAAATAATTTCACTTCCTGCACCTTGTGGGTAAAAAAATGAACTGATGAAGGCATATCTGGATTTACTTCAACATATCCTCGACAACGGGGTTGAAAAAAGCGATCGTACGGGAACAGGCACGATCAGTGTTTTTGGTTATCAGATGAGATTTGATCTGTCTCTTGGTTTTCCGGCGGTCACTACCAAAAAACTGCATTTCAAATCCATCATCCATGAATTGCTTTGGTTTTTAAATGGAGATACCAATATTAAATATCTACAGGACAACGGAGTCAGGATATGGAATGAATGGGCTGATCAACATGGTGATTTAGGTCCGGTGTATGGAAAGCAATGGCGCCGCTGGGAATCACCTGACGGAAGGATCATTGATCAGATCGGTCAGGCAGTGAATACTTTAAGGACCAACCCGGATTCGAGGAGGATCATGATCAATGCATGGAATGTGGGCGAACTTGAACAAATGGCTTTGACGCCATGTCATGCCTTGTTTCAGTTTTATGTTGCCAATGGAAAACTGAGTTGCCAATTGTACCAAAGATCCGCAGATACCTTCCTTGGTGTTCCGTTCAATATTGCATCCTATGCATTGCTCACTATGATGATGGCCCATGTAACAGGATTACAAACGGGTGAATTCATCCATACATTCGGGGATGCTCATTTGTACCTCAATCATCAGGAACAGGCACGTCTTCAGCTGACCAGAGCACCCAAAGAACTTCCAACCATGTTGATCAATCCAGACGTAAAGGAAATCAATGATTTTCAATATGATGATTTTGAGTTGGAAGGATACGATCCGCATCCGGCGATCAGAGCAGAAATTTCGGTTTAAAATATAAAAAAAATGGCATTATTTATCAATTTTTTAATCCTAATTCTTGGACTCGTTGTTTTGGTTAAAGGCGCAGACTGGCTGGTGGACGGTGCCTCTGCTGTCGCAAAAAGACTGAAAGTTTCTGACCTGGCCATAGGTTTGACCATTGTTGCATTTGGAACTTCAGCTCCTGAATTGGTTGTCAATTTGATAGGTTCATTTAATGGCTATGACAATATTGTATTCGGAAATGTAATAGGTAGCAATAATTTCAACTTATTTATTATTTTGGGTATTGCAGGTATCATAACTCCTTTAGCAGTCAAGTCCAGCACGGTATGGAAAGAAATCCCTTATTCTCTTTTAGCTGTTGGCATCCTTGCATTCCTGGCAAATGGTGTGTTTCATGGAGGTTTAAAAACCCTGAATTGGTTTGACGGAATTGTCCTTCTGATATTTTTCGTTTCTTTTCTGCTTTATGTATATAAACAGTTACAGTCTGATCCTGAATCTCACCCAGAACAACAAAAAATGATTGCCACCAAATGGGCTACCCTGATGATCATCGGAGGACTTGCAGGTTTGGTGATAGGTGGCAAGTTGGTGGTTGATAACGCCATTGAAATAGCTAAAGCATTGAATGTGAGTGATAAGATCATCGGTTTAACGATAGTTGCAGCCGGAACTTCATTACCTGAACTTGCAACTTCTGTTGTAGCTGCACTTAAAAAGAATAATGATATTGCTGTCGGAAATATTGTTGGTTCCAATATTTTCAATATTTTCCTGATTTTAGGCGTCAGCTCCCTGATCTCACCTTTGGATTATGATGTTGTATTTAACAGAGATCTGGTCATTCTTGTAATCGGTACTTTGTTTGTTTTTGGAGCAATGTTCGTTGGTAAAAGACATACACTTGACAGATGGGAGGCCTCCTTGTTGCTGATCGCATACCTTGGATATCTGGGATATATGATTTCTCAGGAAGTTTGATTCTGCAAAATTTGAGTCTGCTCCGAAAAGTCCAATTTGTTGATTTTCAATCGTTTTTTACCCCAATCTACTGACGTCATCGATCAGCATAAGACTAAAGATAAACAATTGAAAATCAACAAATTAAAAGTCCTCTTTTAGGTGTGTACTGACTGAAAACGTCAGTGCCTGTACTGACTGAAAACGTCAGTGGGGATTTTGGGGGCAAAGACTTTTCAGAGCATACTCAAATTTTTAATGCAGGATCTTAAAAATCATTTCCTGCAACAAAGCCTGCTGACTGGTACTTTTGTTGTCAACGCCTTTAGACCTTAAGTCATATTCCTTCAAAATGGAAAATACCTGAAAAACTTTGTTTAAGGGGTAATTTTTAGTCGCAGTCAGGTATTCTTTCAGGAAAAATCCCGATTTTAATCCCATAAGCTGAAGTTTTTTTGCCTCAGATTCATTTGCTGCATCATGCAATATCCAGACTTTGGAGAAATAACTGGTGAGAGTAGGAATGATCGAATTGATATTGTGTGATTTTGGATTGTTGTTGAAGTATTGTATGATGGTATTCACTTTCAAAATATCTTTGGCAGCCATCGCGCTTGTCAATTCAAAAACATTGAAATCCTTGCTTTGTGCGATGTGTTCCTTCACCTCATTGATTCCCACTGTTTTGCTATCTCCCAGAGATGTTGAAAGTTTTTGAATTTCCTTGTCTGCCTTGGAAAGGTCGGTTCCCAAAAGTGATTGCATCATAAATGCAGCCTCATGACTGATCGTCAAATTATATTTTGCGCCTTGTTTTTCAATCCAGTCGGGAACCTGATTGTCATAAAGTTTTTTTGCAGTAAAAAGAGTACAATGGTTTGAGATCGCTTTCCCAATGGCTGTTCTGCCATCGATGGTTTTATATTTATAGTTGAAAACCAGTACAGTCTTGGGATTTGGTTTCTCAAAGTAAGATTTCAGTTCATCAAGCTTCTTTAGTTCCTGAGCTTCTTTGACAATCACCAGCTTGTAATCCGCCATCATAGGGTATTGTATCGCAAGATCGAGGATTTGCCTTGGAGCAGCATCTTTTCCGTAAAGGACAAACTCATTGAAAGCTTTTTGATCTGCAGTAAGCAAACTGGCCTGGATCAGATCGGTGATCTCATCAATAAAAAAACCTTCTTCTCCCTGCAGAAAGTATACCGGTTCCCATTGGCGGCCTTTAACGGACTTTAACAGGTCTTTGTATTCCAAATTAAGACATTTTAAGTTTGCAAAGTTAGTACTTCATCAATGGTCAATTCAGTTTCTCCCCACATTTTTTACAAAATACCGCATCGGAATCATGATCTTCTGACAAGCAGGTTCTGCAGCAAATTGAAATGTTTTTGTCGTGTGCCTTGGTCCGACCCATTTCAGCAGTAATAATGCCGGTAGGAACTGCAATGATGGCATAACCTGCGATCATCAGCAGTGATGAAAGAAATTTTCCCAGTGGTGTGATCGGAGAAACATCTCCATAACCAACCGTGGTCAAAGTCACCACAGCCCAATAGATGCTTTGGGGTATACTGCTAAAACCTTCATTGACACCACCTTCCACCAGATACATGATAGAACCAAAAACCACGACCAAAATAACAACAAAATAAAAAAAAACGGTGATTTTTGGCATACTTTGCCTGATAGATCTGGCAATAACCATTGACTGACGGGTAAAATGCCCAAGTTTCAAAATCCTGAAAACTCTTAACAACCTCAAGGCTCTTATAACGGTCATAGATTTTGCTTGAAAGAATATCAAACTGATATACAACGGTAAAATAGCCAGAAGATCTATGATTCCATAAAAACTAAAAATATACTTTCGGGGTTTTGAAGAAACCCAAATTCTCAATAGATATTCAATCGTAAACAAAATGCTGATGAACCATTCAATAACGATAAAAACATGATGGTATTTCGCATCATATAAACTGGTCGTCTCTGCGATAACTGTTAAAATGCTGATCAAAATCAAAATCAGCACTGCTTGATCAAACAACCTCCCATCCCGGGTGTCCGATTCAAAAATAATGCTGAAAAGTTTTTTTCTGAGTTTCTGAATGTCCATATTTCAGAATTGATTAATGCTGAATAGTTTGCAAAATAAAGATTTTTTTGTAAAACCTTCTATATAATAAACTTTGAATGATTAACGATTCCTTTATTCTGACTTCCTGAAGCTAATTTCATGTATCCTTCCAATGGTAAACGGAAACAGCCCGATTATTCTCAATTAAAATACAATTGACTAAACATTCCTGTTGTAACGCCTTAAAAAAAGGAAATCTGCCATGCGATATCCTATGATTTCATAATGCTTTGAATTCAATACTCAGAATATTTGTTTCGCCTGCGGCAATAAAATTCCAAATATGGAAAGTATAGATGGGTTTGGCTGAATTAACCACTTTTATGCAACAATCTTTGTTAAGATGTCTAATCATTTTCGATACAAAACAAGCTTTATTTAAACGAATCCAGGTCTTTTCAACCATAAAGGGAATATTTTTTACCTGAAAACGATCATCTGAAAAATATGTCGTTCATGGACACAGCCATGCGAAAGCCCGTATATATTTCAAGATTCCTGATTAAATATTATATTTGTGCTGCTTAAAGCTGTTTTACAGATATTTACAAACATAAACAATATGATTTAATTTAAACCTTGTTGAAAATTATTCCTGATAATTAAAGCAAAATCTTGAAAATCAGATAATTTAGTTTTAGTTGTCCTGAAAATAATGCAATCAATGCGAAAAAAGCCAGGCTGGTTTGCTCAAAAGGTATTCAGATTAAAATCATAGTTCCAAAACAACATCACATTCAACTTTGAGTTCCTATGAAGATAAGATTTTTTGAGAGAATAGAAAAAGTGGGAAATGCCTTGCCTCATCCGGCAGCTTTGTTCGGTTTACTGGCAATCATCACATTGTTTTTTTCCTGGATTGGTTATTTTTTTGACTGGCAGGCTATTCATCCGGCAACAGGTGAACATGTGCAGGTAGTTAATCTGATCTCAAAGGAAGGTTTGCACAGGATTTTACTTGAAATGGTGGAAAGTTACACCGGATTTGCACCCTTAGGAATTGTGATGGTAGCCTTACTTGGTATAGGTGTTGCAGAAAGCAGTGGTTTGATCCGTTCAGCAGTTAATTTTTTACTGCTTAAAGCTCCAAAAAATTCCATCACCTTCATGATCGTTTTGACAGGGGTGGTTTCCAATACTGCCTCAGACCTTGGATATCTGCTGATCATTCCCTTATCAGGTGTGATCTTTCATTCGCTGGGCAGGAATCCGATAGCTGGTATGTCGGCAGCATTTGCCGGAGTGAGTGGAGGATTTAGCGCAAATTTATTTATTGGCACCATCGATCCATTGTTGGCAGGTTTATCCACAGAGGCTGCAAGGATCATTGATCCGGATTATTATGTCATGCCAACCGCAAATTACTATTTTATGGCAGTATCTGCCATTATGATCTCATTTGTAGGTACGTGGGTGACCAAAGCGTTTGTAGAACCCAGACTTGGACATTATACCGGCAATGTGGTGCAGGAAGAGATCAAAGGGCTTACACAACCAGAGAAAAAAGGACTTGTTTGGGCATCTGTGGTGGTATCTGTATTTCTGTTGCTGATATTTTGGGGTTTGTATCCTGATCATGGATTTTTAAGAGGAACAGATAATTCAGTGCTTCACACGCCTGTTTTGAAGGGTTTTATTGCAGTTTTATTTATTATGTCTGCCACAAGCGGCATTGTTTATGGATATGTGGCTGGAACTTTCAAAAAACACAGTGATGTCATCAATGGCATGAATACCAGTTTTAAAGGCCTGGTAGCATTTTTGGTGCTGGTGTTTTTCGCTTCCCAGTTCGTTGCATGGTTCAAATGGAGCAACCTAGGCCTTCTGATCGCAATAAAAGGTGCAGGTTTGCTTCAAAATGCAGATCTGAGCATTTTTACACTGATCATATTATTTATTCTTCTTTCTGCTTTTATCAACTTGTTCATGGGTAGCGCTTCTGCCAAATGGGCGATCATCGGGCCTGTATTCGTTCCAATATTCATGTTGCTGGGCTATTCGCCCGAACTTTCACAGGCCGTTTTCCGCGTAGGTGACAGTATTACAAATGTCATCACACCGATGATGAGCTTTTTTGCTTTGATTATTGTGTATTATCAAAAATATGATGAAAAAGCAGGCATTGGTACCATTATCGCAAGTATGTTGCCCTATACGATCGCATTTTTTATTGCATGGACAGCATTATTGATTGGATGGGTTTATTTCGAATGGCCGTTAGGTCCTGATGTACCATTGTATTATATTAAGTAAATGAATGAAATACTATTTAAACGCCGACCCTCGTTTTGGTGAAAATAAATCGATCAGCAAACCCATAAAAAATTGGAGATGAAAAGCAGGTTGTTAATAATTTGGTTATCGGCACTATTGGCTGGTTGCTCCGCAGATACCAGCAAGATAGACGCTTTATATGAAAAAGGAGGTGATATGCAGGAATCACTTAAGGATCTGGAGATGACATATTCTGATTCTGCCAGAGTTTTGCTTACGGTAAAAGCACCTGAAATGATCACCAGAGAAGAAGACAGGAAGATCATTGAGGAATTCCCAAAAGGTCTGCAGGTTGAGTTTTATCAACAGGATTTACGCCCAAATATATGGCTGAAAGCGGGCCATGCCCTGCGTTTTCCGGAAGAGAAAAAAGTGATCGTCAGTCAACATGTTCAATTGTATAATGCTGAAAATGATAAGCTGGAAACCTCAGAACTGATCTGGGATGAGGGAAATCAGAAGATTTACACTGACAAATTTATCCGTTTGACACAACCGGGTAAGGGCGACACCACCTATGGTTTTGGATTCATGTCCGATTTGCACTTCACGAGATTTGAAGTAAAACGAAAATTCTCAGGAAAAATAGAGGAAACAATGCTCAGAGAACTAAGTTCTTCAGGCAATCCTTGATATAAAGCAATTAACCGCTGAAATTTTTGTAAAAAAATATCATCCTGTTTTGTCTCAAATGCAAAACGACCAGGTAATAACACCTTTGAGAACTATCCATATAGATTCAGCTTCATCCATCAATCTGAAAATGTTGTTTTTGTATAAATCTGCTTCATTGTATGAAATTCAATGATCTATAACTCATATTCAAATACTTCCTATTGCTGGCCGTGTCAGATTTCAATGTAGAAAAATACATTATTTACCTGCCTGAATGATGTCTTCAATGACCGGTTTTGTCATTTTCAAAAATGCACCGGTGGCCCTTTCGATTTTTTCATTGTTGCCGCAGGCAAGGATCTCGGTAAATACATTTGGTACAATTTGCCAGGATACTCCAAAACGATCTTTCAACCAGCCACAAGGTCCTTCCTGACCTCCATGCGTAAGTTTTCCCCACAAATGGTCGATTTCATCCTGTGTCTGGCAATGAACCATTATGGAAGTCGCCTCATTGAATGAAAACTGGTTTCCGCCGTTCAAACCCAGAAAATTCATGCCATTGATTGAAAATTCTATGGCCATCACCGTTCCAACAGGTTTTTGATGGTATTCAAATCCTTCCTTGCCGTACCGGCTTATCCGTCCGATAGAAAAGTTATCAAAAATACCTTTGTAGTACAAAGCTGCTTCTTCTGCCTGATCATCAAACCAAAGGCAGATCGTCATTTTTTGATCAACCATTTTGCTCCGGCATTTGATCAAAATCTGAAAACATAATTTCCCATTGGTGACCATCCGGATCTGCAAAACTGTCGTAATACATCCAACCATGATCTGCTGCATCACGATACCTGTTTGCTCCGTTGGCCATGGCGGCCTGAACGATTTCATCAACCTTAAGCCGACTGTCCACCTCGATAGCAAGAAGCACCTGAGTCATAGTTCCATCGCACAAAGGTCTGTTGGTGAAGGTAGTAAAATAATCCTGCGTTATGAGCATGGAGTAAATCGAACCTTCATTCAAAACAAGGCATAAAGCTTTGTCATCGCTGAATTGTTCGTTGAAGGTGAAACCAAGTGCAGTCCAGAATGCCCTGGTTTTTGTAAGATCTTTTACCGGCAAATTGATGTAGACAGATTTAATACTCATATTAAAAAATTGTTTTATCGAAATTAATTATCATTGAAAAATCCAAGCATGGTCAAATAGGGTATAAACGTTTTTGCATGGCATTTTGTTTTCCCTAATTGCTTGTTTGAAAAACGGGCTTAAACAAGAGTCGAACGTGTTCCGGAATACACCAATAGCCGCTATTTTAGTCGTTCCAATACACCTTTCCTTTTAACTATGTTTTTGTAATCCCATTGAATGCTTTTTGATTTGTCAAGCCAGCGCATTAAATCTCCTTTGTTTATCTGATCAATGGAAGTATACACAATCTCCGCTGCTTTGAACTTTCCCGAAGCTGTCAATCCGGGTTCAGCAAATGATTGTCCGCTCCAGAAAATCAATTTGATCCCGGCTTTTACTTTGCTATATCCCGCTACCGGGTTTTCATTCAGAAACCATACCGGATGTCCGTGCCAGATTCTGGATGTGCTTTCATTGAAGTGTGCGTAGATAGTTGTGGCCAATTCATGACATATATCTCTCTCATTTCCAGTGAGATGATCATTGTATTCGAGGATTTCACTATTCATTTGATTTAACGATGTTTCAGTTGAATAATTAATTTGTATGGCAAAGATCAATCTTCTACTCTTTCCAATACGAGAGCTGCTCTGTTGACATTATAGATCTTCATCCGGGGTTGATCGCCTTCCAGATAGGATGGATAATACAATCCGATATCGAGTCTGCCAAAACCACCAAAGCATTTATCATCAGAACTCAGCAATATCCGGTAATCTCCTGTTTGCTTTAAAGGAATTTCATAGTCAGGGATGGCAATGTAAGGATGCCAGTTGAACACAAAGACCAGGTGATTTCGTTCAAAAACAAGGGTTTTATTGTCATGATCTTCCAACAAAAGCCATGGAGGCGCTGAAGTCATAATGTTTTTCGAACGTATAAGGTCTAGCATTGCCCGGTCAAAGTCCTGCAAATAATGATATTTCAAATAATCCTTTTCGGTCAGAGACCATTGTCTGCGAGCATGGGCATAACTCCAATTATTCCCTTCTCGTGGAAAATCAATCCATTCAGGATGGCCGAATTCATTGCCCATAAAATTTAGCCAGGCATCACCGCCCAGACTGATCGTAAAAAGTCGAATCATCTTATGCAAGGCCATTCCACGATCAATGACCAGATTTTGATCATCTTTTGCCATGTGAAAATACATTTCCTTGTCCATCAGCCTGAATGCAATGGTTTTATCACCTACCAGCGCCTGATCATGGGATTCACAATAAGCAATCGTTTTGACAGTAAAAAGCCTGTTGGTCATCGTATGGAACATTTCACTGATGTTCCAATCCTCATCCCTTTGATCCTTTAGCAACTTTATCCAAAAATCAGGTAAACCCATACCTAATCTGAAATCAAAACCCAATCCGCCATATTCAACAGGACTGCACAATCCTGGCATCCCGCTTACATCTTCAGCGATGGAAATGACATCCGGATTGATCCGGTGGATCAATTCATTGGCCAATTGAAGATAGGTGATGGCATCATATTCAACGCCATCTGTAAAATACTGATCAGGCTTTCCGAAATCTACACCCATACCATGATGCAGGTACATCATCGAAGTAACTCCGTCAAACCGGAAACCATCAAATCTGAATTCTTCCATCCAATATCGCAGATTGGACAACAGGAATTTTTGTACTTCTTCCTTGCCATAGTCAAATAGTTTGGAATCCCATTGCGGATGATCTCCGCGAGCTCCGGCATGGGTATACTGATAGTCGGTTCCATCAAAAAGATTCAACCCTTCGCGCACATTCTTTACTGTGTGTGAATGCACTACATCCATGATCACCAGCAAACCCATTTGATGGGCAGCATCGATCAGTTCTTTAAGTTCTTCCGGCGTACCGAATCTGGAACTCGGAGCAAAAAATCCGGAAACATGGTAACCAAAAGAACCATAATATGGATGCTCTGCAATCGCCATCAACTGTACCACATTATAACCAGCTTTAACAACCCTGGGAAGTACGTTTTTACGAAACTCATCATAACTACCTACACTTTCAGTCTCCTGTGCCATACCAACATGAGATTCATAGATGAATAAAGCCTCATCAGGTAATACTTTGGGTGTATCATATTTGAACTTATATTTTTTTTTCGGATACCACAATTGCCCGGAAAAATCCTTTGTATTTTCATCCTGTACAACCCTTTTGGCATAGACAGGGATTCGTTCCAAAATCCTGCCACCACCGTGAACCACAACCTTAAACAAGCTTTGATGAACAAAACAATGGGCGTACGTTTCATCATCCAAAAATATTTCCCAAACTCCACGATCATTGAATAAAGGATGTGAAAACTGATCCCAATGGTTGAAATCTCCCATGAGATATAAAGCTTCGGCTGCCGGCGCCCATTCCCTGTACCACCATCCTTTCCTTTGTTTGTCATAATTGAACCCCAAAAACTCGTCCGCTTTGGCAAAATTCTGCAAACTCCCATACTTAGCTTCAATCTGTTTCAGCCGGTTGCAATATCTTTCCCATCTGTAGTTAACTGCATCATTTACCGGCTCAAGCCAGGAATCATTTTGAACGAGAGGTAAGATTGTTTTAGTCATGGTATTTGTTCGTTTTTATAATATCTGTTCGGGTTAAAATGAAATCCCGGCAAATTTTCTATAAAGTTAGTGTCTTAAAAATTGAATTCGTGTGTTTTTTGGCAGAACTTTAAAGAATTTTGATCTTAGAAATTAGACCACACAGAATTTTAACCCCGTAGGATGCATATCCAACGGGGTCAATCCCTCCTTAAGGGCAGGCTCGTCCAGCTAAGGTATCTGCACCATCGAGGTGGGTGAAAATGACCTGGCACTTGCTTTCGCAAACTTTGAAAAAGTGCCTTTTGACGCTCTGGAGGTTGAAACCATGCCAATGAATCGTGCAAAAAAATGTTTCAATTTCAATTATCCTGTTACCCTGCAATTCCCGGATGAATCAAGTTTTACGGCTCCAAGGAAGGAGGATTTCAAAGCGGCAATTCTGGCATCTAGACTAGCCAATCCTGTTGTTCATCAAAGGCCTCATTTAGTTTATCATGTTTTCCTTACTATGAAGGATGGAAGAGTACTTACAATCAATGGTACCGAAGAAATGGCCGATGTGAACAGAGAATGTGCGATACTTTGGCGGCATGTAAGGATCTGGACCTTTGTAGATCTCCTCAAACAATGCATCAAAAATTGAAGGTTTGATAGATTTTAAATAAACTTTCCCGGATAGAAAAACCGTTTCAGAAAAGGAACGGTTTTTTTACCTTCAAATTTGCATGAAAAAAAATCAAAGCCCTTACAGCATTTAACCCTGAAAAATTATCTTATATTTACAGGGCTTATGATGAAAAGAATTATACTATATCTTTTTGCCGGTTTTTTGTGCACCACTGCTTCCGGTCAGTTTACAGAGTTTATTGTAGATAAGGAAGGTCTGCTCTATTGTCATTACACCATAAACCGACTAACAGGTATCGTAGATTCACTGAATACACAATTCAGCAATTCCGGCAAGAAATCCAGTCATTATTCCAAACCACAGACGATCGGTTATGCCATCAGAATGGAAAAGGGTGATATTGAAAAAGCCATGAATGACATAGCAGATAATATTTCATTTGAAAAGTTTATTAAAAAATACTCTACTGCAAAATTTCAAAAAGATGTCCTGATAGTAAGAAATAAATATCTGTTGGATGACAAGGATGAATTGATCGAATACCTCCATTTGGATGTGAAAAATGGAAACAGTTACAGTTTTTACCCTGATAAAGAAACACTTGAATCATTGAGGGCCAAAGAGACTCATTGGGTTTTCGAATACCAGCCCAGGACAAAACACCTGAAGGGTTATCTTAAAGCGATTTATATACCACAGGATTTTGAAACCATTGAAATTCCGGATAATTATGCCGAAATGATCTCTTATGCAGTTTGCATGACAGATACCACTCATAACACCAACAGTGAAAAAACGAGGGAAGGCTGGATCGCTTTACCGGATAATTGGCTTTCATTGTCCATTGACAGCATGAAGGTATTACTTGATTCGCTTCGCAAATTAAAGGTTCTCGGAACATGCAGTCTTGACAGCAGACCACAACAACATGCTTTCAATATCGCACTGCTTTCTGCAGAAACTGCCAACTGGCAGGTTTTTATCAAAGCTCATCTGGATATCATGAACTACCGGTTTGAAAGAAGGTATGGACCTACCCAACTGGTCAACCGGAATACTTATATTAAAGAGTTGGAAGAATTGAAGATCAATGTACCGGATCTCTTGCTAGGCATCAGCTTCAGAACTGAAAATCCGGGTTATCACCATTATTTCCCAAGCATCGGAATGGTAGAAAATGTCTTATACGAAAGTCAAAACAGAACTGAGATCGAGGAGCAAATATTAACGATCATTGGGGATGATGAACTGGATGACTATAACCGGTTGATTTTTTATCTCATTTTCAAAGATTATATCCTGCTTATCCGGGATGATAAGTCTCGGAAAGCTTATGAAGACAAACTGATGCAGCAATCCGCCAAACTTCCTCATTATTTACAGGTACAGATTGCAGGTAAAAAGAAATCGGTTATTTGATTAAAAATGAATTTTACTCAGCAATTAACTTAACCTGTCCTTCTAATATTTCTTCTCAATTGGTGAAAACTTTTCTTATGCCACTTCAAAAAATAACGAAAACAATTTTTTGATCTGAATCCATCGGACAAATCTTTCTACTGCAACAAATTTTTATAATTGAAATCAATATCTGACAAAAGATTGTATATTTCAACTCAAATCCGAATTAGATCTACAATTTTCATTTTTCCTATAAAACAGACTATTTTCCCCGAAAAAATAGATTTTATTCAAAAAAAATAAGCATTTATTTCCAAAATATACAAAAATCATTCAATTGTATTGGTTTTATTATTATTTTGGATTAAGTTTCAATAATTTAATCCGTTTTATATGAGGACATATTTTTTAGTTTTATTGACAAGTTTTTTCTATATGGCATGCAATCCCCCTAAAGACAAGGAGGCTACTAAAAAAGAAATCTTTGCAGCCGAAAAAGCGTTTGAGAAGATGGCAGCTGAAAAAGGCATTCCTGAAGCATTTTATTTTTTTGCGGATGACAATGCTGTGATCAAAAGAGAAAATGATACACTCATCATTGGAAAGGATGAGATCAAAAAATATTATGACCAAAATACACCTGTCGGAGCAAAAGTATTATGGACGCCTGATTTCATAGAAGTTTCTGAATGTGGCACCATGGCTTATACATATGGAAAATATTTATGGACATTAACCAATGAAACAGGCGAGAAAATTGAGTTGAACGGTGTTTTCCATACAGTTTGGAAAAAACAAGCGGATAAGAGTTGGAAATATGTATGGGATTAACGAACTGAAAAACCTTCACGCTTAGTTTTTTTTAGTTGGTTGAACACAATCAACCTAAATATCTTATTATAATTCAATTTTTTCTGGTTTATCTAACTAAAAATTATCAAAAAATGAAACGTTCACTTATTTCTATTATTACCTGTCTCTTATTGATATGGGTAAACGTAAAATTTACAGCTCAACTGAACTGGAAAAACGTATATGCCGGAACCGAATTCAGTATGGCGCTTAAATCCGATAGTACTTTGTGGTCATGGGGATTTAATGGAAATGGACAGTTGGGGCTGGGACATAAAAATTTAAGCAATGTGCCTGCTCAGATCAATTCCAGTATTAAATGGATCGGGGCAGACGTTGGTGCCATTCATGCGGCGGCCATTGCCGGAGATGGAAGCTTATGGTCCTGGGGATTGAATGGAAATGGACAATTGGGTTTAGGGAACACAACAGAGTATAGCAGCCCTCAAAAACTAGGCACTGATACTGATTGGGCTCAAATCACGGCTGGTCAGGTTCATTGTCTTGCATTAAAACAGGACAGTAGCCTATGGGCTTGGGGTTATAATGGTACCGGTGCAGCAGGTATTGAGACACCTTCAGATGTATTCAGTCCTGTAGAAATAATACCTGGAACCAAATGGCTGACAGCCAGTGCCGGAGGATATCACTCGCTCGGTGTGGATGAGTATGGTAATTTATGGGCCTGGGGTGATAATGGTACTTTTCAGTTAGGCAATCCATCGCTTTCCCAATCTTTCATACCTACGCTCATTTCTGATTCTGGAGATTGGGTGGAGGTATCTGCAGGGTTTCAGTATTCCTTAGCGATGAAGTCTGACAGTACGATCTGGTCATGGGGTTTCAATGGTAACGGACAATTGGGTCAGGGTACCAATTCGCTTGTAAAATCACCTGCAAAGATAGGCGAATTTCACGATTGGGTAAAGATATACGCTGGAGCATCCTTTTCCTTTGGCATCAGAAAAGATGGCAGCGTTTGGGGATGGGGATTTAACAGTTTCGGGCAGCTGGGAACCGGAGATATTACACAAAAAACAAGCCCGGTCCTGATCCAGGGAATAGAAAATGTAGTTGCTATAGCTCCGGCAAAAGGCTTGTATTATGGTGGTAGTGTCTATGGCATCCATACCCTGATGTTGACAGAGCATGCTGAGTCAATCTGTGTTGCCGGTTCAAACTATACAGGACAGTTGGGAACGGGGAACACAGGAGGCAATAT
The DNA here is from genome assembly GCA_002344345.1 of Saprospiraceae bacterium UBA2365. Classification (GTDB taxonomy): domain Bacteria; phylum Bacteroidota; class Bacteroidia; order Chitinophagales; family Saprospiraceae; genus UBA2365. Next base: position 8,016 of record DDTL01000043.1, on the reverse strand, counting down.
CTACAATTTTGAATGCAGTGTCGGCATGATCACCGATGTTCAAAATCCCGTGCTCACTGAAGAAAACGTCATTGTTTTTCCGAATCCCGTGTTTGATTTACTTCGCTACCGTTGCAATAGCGTACCTTTAGGATTCGAAGTTTATGATTTTCATGGAAATCTGATCAGAAAAGAAAAGATGCCGGAAATGATTGGAGCAATAGATTTTTCAGATATTCCTGAAGGAATTTACCTTACAAAATTCACCTTTAGTGATGGTATGGTGATCAAAAAAGTGATCAAGACAGAGTAAAATTCATTCATTCGAGCTTCTGATAAAGTTTCTTCAACACTTTAGACCAAAAAAAAATGCATATTCTAAATCTGAATATGCATTTTTTACAATGCTTTTAGCGGTTTAAAAATTGAATCCGTGTATTTTTTGGCAGAAAATAGAAGAAATTTGATTTTGAACTAAAGCCGCAATGAATATTTACCCCGTAGGATGTAAATCCAACGGGGCCTGCCCATAGTAGTTCTTAAATCTTTTTCCTATTTGGTTCTGGCTCGTCCAGCTTAGTTAACTATTACATATTTATTTTTCTGAGAGCCATCTCGTAGTTCTCGCTTACCTGATTCCAATTTATAATATTCCAGATATTATTGAGGTAGTCAGCTCTTTTATTTTGGTATTTAAGGTAATAAGCATGTTCCCAAACGTCAATACCCAAAACAGGTATTCCCTTACATTGGCAAACATCCATCAGGGGATTGTCCTGATTGGGTGTGGAACAAACTGCAAGCTTTCCATCGCTGTTGACATATAACCATGACCAGCCACTACCAAATTGTGTCAGTCCGGCTTTATTCACAGCTTCCTTCATTGCATTGACATCACCGAAAGCATCAATGATCGCTTTCTCAAGTTTTGGTGAAGGAGCAGTTTTTTCAGCAGATAAAATTGACCAAAACAATTCGTGATTAAAATGTCCTCCTCCATTATTCCTGACCGCAGGACTGCATTTCGATACATTTGCAAGTAGTTCTTCGATCGTTTTTGGAGCATCCGTTTTACCTTCCAACGCTTTATTCAGATTGGTCACATAAGCAGCATGGTGCTTGTTGTAATGAATATCCATTGTGGCGGCGTCGATATAAGGCTCAAGTGATTCTTTACTATATGGTAATGGTTTTTGTGAAAATTGTGCCTGGGCAAAAACAGAAATAAAGACCATTCCGAATAAAAACAAAGATTTGAAACTTTTCATGTGTTAATTTTTTAATTTTAGCATTTACGATTATCCATTCCCCAAATGATTCATATATCAGGAAAAAATCCCATTGAGGTATCCATGAAGAACAAATCCTGCTTTTTTGAAAAATTTGAAAAGAATAAAATTGATAACAAGTCTCTGTCAGATTTGTTCTTTGAAGGTACTAAAGGAACCGGAAATTAACAATTCATTCAGATTTTGTATTTGTTTTGCTCATTAGTCTTTTAGTCTTTAGTCTATCAGCCTGTGATTTAAACAAGGGGTCAAAGCCTCTGATTCCAGGAGAAATTAAGTGTCTTTGGCTCCATGTACCCGCTCAATTCAAATAGACTTACAGTGGTTAACCACCAAAAAAATTAGTAATTTTTATCATAACTATTGGCAGAATCGAAAGATCAGGGCAAAAAAAAACCTTCCGTAAAGGAAGGCTTTGTTATTTTATCCGAAGTCGTCAAAGAAAATATTCTCTCTCGGAACACCCAATTGATTAAGCGTTTTCTGAATCGAATCTGCCATGGCCGGAGGTCCGCAATAGTAATATTCAATTTCTTCCGGTTCAGGATGATTTTTAAGGTATTGTTCATATAAAACAGGCATAATAAAACCTTTAAATCCATCACCTTCACGATCGTTGACATCTTTTTTGATGATCCAGTTATCCTCAGGAAGCGGGTTATCCAGTGCAACAAAGAATTTAAAGTTGTCGAATTCGTTTTCAATTTTTTTGAAATCTTCCAGGTAGAAAAGTTCTCTTTTGGTTCTACCTCCATACCAGTAGGAAACTTTCCTATTGCTCATTTTTTCTGTATGGAACATGTGGAAAATATGAGACCTCAGTGGAGCCATACCTGCTCCACCACCGATATATACCATTTCCTTTTTAGATTTTTCCTGGATGAAAAATTCACCATAAGGTCCGGAAATGGTTACTTTATCGCCAGGTTTCCTGCTGAAAATGAACGAACTGCAGATACCGGGATTGATATCAGCCCACTTATTTTTTTCTTTATCCCATGGTGGAGCTGCAACACGGATATTCAACATAACGATATCCCCTTCAGCCGGGTGTGAGGCCATGGAATAAGCCCTGAAAATTGGTTCTTCATTTTTCATCTTAAGTCCCCACATTTTCCAGTTGTCCCATTCAGATTGGAATTCATCAGGTTTTTTGCCCATTCTCGGATGTGCCGTGATGTCGATATCCTTATATTCAACAGTACATTTTGGCACATCAATCTGTATGTACCCTCCAGCTTTATAATCCAGGTGTTCACCTTCAGGAAGTTTTACTACGAATTCTTTAATGAATGTGGCAACATTGTAGTTGGAAACAACTTCGCATTCCAGTTTTTTAACTCCGAAAACCTCTTCTGGAACGCGGATTTCCATATCGCCTCTGACTTTCACCTGACAAGCAAGTCGGACGTGGTCGGCTACTTCACCCCGGGAAAGGTGGTTCAATTCGGTTGGAAGCACGTCTCCACCGCCGGAATCGATTTTGCATCTGCACATGGCACAGGTACCACCACCACCGCATGCAGAAGGCAAAAACACATCCAAAGAAGCCAAGGCAGATAGTAAAGAATTGCCAGGTTGGGCAACGAGCGGTTTTTCCGTTTCACCATTAACAATTATTTTAACATCTCCGGCCGGAAGCAACTTGATACGGGCAAAGATGAGCATAAATGAAAGCAACAGAATTGTTAACATAAATACTGCTACGGAAGAAAGTATCATAATGTAATCGATAGCGAGGTTCATGTGTGCATTTTTATTTTTCGAATTCAGTGTATTTCAGGATCAAACTTTTAAACCTGACTTAACATTTTAGATTAAAACTGTAATTAATACTTAAAAAAAGCTGCGGGATCAATCCCCATCAGGCTCATAAAAGCCATGCCCATCAGACCTGTAATGATAAAGGCAATTCCCAATCCCTGTAAAGGAGCAGGAATGTTTGAATATCTGATCTTTTCTCTGATAGCTGCGATAGCGATGATGGCCAGTGCCCAACCCATACCACCTCCAAGTCCAAAAGCGACAGCATTAGGAAAATTATATTCTCTTGAAATCATAAATAAAGATCCTCCCAGGATGGCACAGTTAACAGTGATCAAAGGAAGAAAGATACCCAATGAGTTATATAAAGCCGGGGAAACTTTTTCAACCACCATTTCCACCAGTTGAACCATTGAAGCAATCACTGCAATAAATAAAATAAACCTCAAAAAGGTTAAATCTATACCAAAAATCCCGGTTTCCACCAATAAATATTCGCTGATCAGCCAATTAACGGGAATGGTAATACCTTGTACAAAAATGACTGCCAATCCTAATCCGGTTGCAGTTTTTACAGATTTTGACACTGCCAGATATGAACACATTCCCAGAAAATAGGATAAAATCATATTTTCTATAAAGGCAGACTTAATAAACGTATTAAAAAAATCTAACATAATAAACGAATTAAGAAATGTTAATCAATTTGCGATTTGATGATCGCTGAATCCAAATAATGATGGCTAATATGAACATAGCTGCGACTGGTAAAGACATGAGGTTATTGTTGGAATACCAATTTAACCAGCTGACTTCAGACGTATTAATTAAGTAAGCTGAGCTATTACCAATCAGTTTCACTTCAAGTGGGCTGCCAGCCATCAAGGATCCTTTACCCAGTAATTCTCTAATAAATGAGATCACAATCAAAATGATACCATATCCAAGAGAGTTACCCACACCGTCCAAAAATGATTTCCATGGCGAATTTGCCATCGCATAAGCTTCCAGTCTACCCATTGGGATACAGTTCGTGATGATCAGGCCTATAAAAACTGATAATTGTTTCCAAACCGGAAAGCTGTAAGCTTTAAGGAAAAGTTCAACTACTGTAACCAAAAAAGCAATAATGACCAATTGAACAATCATTCTTACCTGGGATGGAATATAATTTCTCAAAAGCGATGTGAAAAAACTGGAAAATGCGACTACGAACAAAACTGCTATACTCATAACAATTGAAGGCCACATCAATGAGGTTACTGCCAACGCCGAACAAACACCCAAAATTTGAACAGTAATCGGGTTTGTATCGTTGATTGGCTCGGTCACAAGCCTCCGTTCTTTTCTGCCAAAAGCAAAAAATGAAAGCTTTCTTTCTTTAACTTCAGTCATTGTATGATAAATTTTATTTCTTTAATGTTTTGAAATACGCCTCATAACTTTTTATACCATTTTGAAGCATTTTTGAAACACCCACCCCCGTTAATGTTGCAGCTGTGATCCCATCAACCTCATGTTCAGGGTCAGTAAAAACTCCTCCTTTGACCAATTTGACAGAACGATAATTTCCACTTTCATCATAGATCTTTTTCCCTTTAAATCTCAAACGAAAGTTAGGGTTGTCTTTGATTTCAGCTCCCATACCCGGTGTCTCGGATACATGGTCAAAAGATGCACCGACAACAGTATTTAAGTCAGCATCAATGGCAATATTCCCACTGACCTCATCCCATAGGCCACTTCCTTTCAATGTAACAATATAAATGGGGTTGTCTTTTTTCCCCTTGTAAATGTATAAAGGTAGTAATCTGTCAGTTTCCTTTTTTTTCTTCTCTTTTGACAGATTGACATCCTCCGCTAATCCGCCCAAATATCCTTTTGCCTCAACAGCCTCTTTATCAAGGATATGTCCTTCCGAATTAACTACTAATTGCTCGATATTTTTATCAAACAATTCATTTATCTCTTGGTTGGTCATGTCCAAAACTGATCCATCACCCAACTCTTCCTGTATAGCAAGAAGTATAGATTTCTTGCTGAATATTACCTGATTCTCATCGTGTTTATCTTTCAATCCGGTAAAAAGAACTGAAAGTACCAAAGCTACGATGGAAGTCAAAAGGCTAATAAAAACGATGATAAATTTTGAACTACGCACGTTTTAATCTTTTTTTAATATGATTTTGAATAGTATAATAATCGATCATTGGAGCCAATGTATTCATGAAAATAATAGCCAGCATCCAGCCTTCAGGATATGCCGGATTCAACACCCTGATGACAATAGCCAAAAATCCAATAAAGAAACCATAAATCCATTTACCTTTATTGGTAGAGGCTGCAGTTACAGGGTCAGTGGCCATAAATACAATTGCAAATAAAGCACTCCCGATAAAAAACTGATAATACCAGGGAATTTGCATCATTGGAGTTGCTCCCCAAAAATTTAATAAGATTGCAGTTAAGGCTGTTCCCAACACTGCGCCCAGCATGATACGCCAACTTGCTACCCTGGTCACTAATAGAAAAATACCACCAAGAATGATAAGAGGTTTTGAAGTTTCTCCTATAGACCCAGGAATTTTACCCCAAAACAAATCTGAAACCCCATTTGGATACCTGGATACAATACCTTCCCAGCCACCTTCAGCTCCAATACCTAAAGGTGTAGCTCCTGAAAATCCGTCCGCTATCACACCTGATGGATCAAATTTTAGCCATCCAAACCAATCGAAAATTGTGTTCAGTAATCCTGTGTGCCACCAACTGTAATCCGCTGCAGCACCAACTTTGAGCGTTTCGAAACCTGAAACCCATACAGTGTCTCCGGTTATGGAAGTTGGATATGCAAAAAACACAAACATCCTGGTTAGCAATGCAATGTTCCAGATATTCATACCGGTACCTCCAAATGCTTCCTTTCCTATGATCACAGCAAATACAACTGCTAAAGCTAATATCCATAAAGGAATATCAGGTGGCATGATCAGAGGTATCAGGGCACCGGTGACCAGGAATCCTTCTTCAATATTGTGTCCTCTTTTATAGGCATAATAAAATTCAAGCCCAAGGCCAACTACATTCGCAACAATGAAAATGGGTATGATTTTGATCAGCCCGTAAAAGAACTTCAGATTGGCGGCTTCAAAGAATCCGGGAAATTCCTTCATCGCAATAAAATGCTGATGCCCTATATTGTATATACCAAAAAGATAAGCCGGGATAAGCGCAATCACAACAAATGTCATCAATCGTTTCAGATCCATGCCGTCACGGATGTGTACCCCATTGCTGGTAGTGTGATTTGGTACGAATACAAAAGAAAAGAATCCGTCATACAATGTATGCATAAACGGATGCTTGGTTTTGTCTGGTTCGATTTTTTTGAAAAAACGTATTAATCCCATGGGTTTATTAATTCTATATACTTAATTATAATTATGCCTGTGCGATCAACAACTCCTGACCTTGACGCAGTATTTGTTGTAAATTCTGCTTAGATAAACATGCAAATTCGCAAATAGCAATGTCTTCATCTTCAATTTCATAAATACCTAAACCTTCCATCAACTCATAATCCTTGATCAAAATCGCTTTCATCAGGTGCTGAGGATAAATATTCATCGGTAAAACTGACTCATAATCTCCTGTCACCACAAATGCACGCTTTTCACCTCTGGAATTGGTGGTCACTTTAAACTCCCTATTCTTAAATATGAAATTGAGAAATGTCCTGGAAATACTAGGACGGGCAACACCAGGTGCCAACCAACCAAATAATTCATATTGATTACCTTCAGGAATCACGGTGATCTGGTCATCAAATGCATTCAAAAATTCACATTTGAACTTTTGTTCACCTGACAACACATCGCCGGAAATGATCCTGATATTTTCTGTTTCTACTTTATCACGTATCATCTGACAAATATTGGCTCCCATATAGGTTTCGATATACTTGGCACCTCCAACTTCAGAACCCGTTAACGCAACAACTCTTTTTGAATTGAAAATTTTCTTCACAAACAGATCTCCTATCAATGCGACATCCTGAACATTCAAAGTCCACACTTTATCTCCCTGATTGATCGGGTCAATATGATGAATTTGAACACCCACGTTTCCGGCAGGATGTTTCCCTCTAAACCAATGCTTTTCAACATTTTGAGCGCTTCTGAAAACGGATGAAGGTGCATTTTTCCTGTTGGCGTCCAAACCAAGATGTACCTTGCCATTAGTAAGTTTTCTCAGCACTTCCAGACCAGCCTGAAAAGACTCCCCTGATTCATTCATGACGAAACTCAGATCCGGGGCCAATGGTGCCGTGTCAAAGGTTGAAATAAAAATATTTTTAGGAATACTTTCTGTGTCCGGAACCATATTAAAAGGTCTTTGTCTGATCAAAGGCCAGACACCGGCATCCTGCAAAAATGAAACCAACTCAGCTCTTTCACAGGATTTCAGATCAGGTGGATTGAAAGATTTATACTCCATATTGCCATTATATTTAATGACAATTTCCTTGATTGCTCTTTTCTCACCACGATTGATGCTTTCAATTTCTCCACTTACAGGAGCAACGAATTTCAATTCCGGCCTTTTTTTATCTATCAGTAAAACATCGCCGGCAAGCACTTTATCGCCAGGATTGACATTCAATTTAGGGATGGGAACTATTCCCCTGAAATTAAATGGTTGAACCGCAAAAGTACTGACACCTTCTGCAGGAACAATATGTTTCGCAGCAGCTCCCTGTAGTCTGATATCATGTCCTTTTCTCAGATAATTCACCTTTTGGGAACCTGTGTATGAAGGTTGAGTTGACATATTTAATATAATTTTAACTAATTCGGGGCAAATATAAGAAAGTGAGTGCAGACAAATACATTAAATGTGATATTTTGAAACTTAATTATTATTTAAACGCTATCTTAATAACTGACCTTTCGCAGTCAGAATATTTTGATAAATAAAATAAATT
>DDTL01000154.1 GCA_002344345.1 Saprospiraceae bacterium UBA2365 | reverse complement strand
ATGTCGTGATCTGCGAGATTTGAAAATTCGAAGATTTACCCACTTTAAAAAAAAATTATTCATGTGGTCATTGTTGATATTTGTTACTCATTTTCAATTAAATCTGCGCTGATCTGTGAGTTCTGCGGGTACCAAAAAAAGACAATTTGATGATTTGAAAAGTTGAAAATTTCATTCTTCTCACTTAATTATCGTTGGAGGAAGGATTATACCCCGATGGGTAACATGATTATTTCATGGATTTTTAGCAAAATCCAGGAGGGATTTATTAATTGAATTTTTGGCACAAAAATATCATTGAGCCATAGCGATTATAAGATAATCATGCCACCCTTTCAGGGTTTACAGAGACGTTTCATCATCATGAGTTATTATCATGTCATCCCTTCGGGATTGCATCTGAATTGCTTTGAAAAAATGATCTTTAACTAATTTTGATATCGGTTCACTATATCACACATCCCATCATCAGAAAACTGACACCATGGCGGTAAGTTTTGGATATCAGGCCCCAAAATTTTAATCACAAATAATTGAACTTAAAGTTCACATTAGTCTTTTTTAAACGTTAATTTAGTTGGCAAATTATCATTGAAGTACTAAAAGCCAATCTCCCCTATTCGACAGGACCTGAAAATATATATTCCCTGTTGCGAAATATTAGAAGTAACTGCTTTAGTCCATAAAATGAAAAACTTAATCATGAAAAAAACATCTCTGATCCTACTTTTCATCCTTCAATTGTTCAGCCTCTATGCCTTGAATTCATTGAGGGTGAGCGATCCTCGCAATTCCTGGTATTCCTATCCCGGCACCATTCGTGAGGCATCCATGTCGATCCATCCGAAAGGCGCTTACCTCGAGTATGGATTGTACCTGACCTTTTCGTCAGAAGGGTCTCCATGGAATCAATCTTCTGACACTCTGGAAATAGTCTTGAATTTCGATCTGCCGGAAGAAGCCATAGTCATAGATTCCTGGTTGTGGATCGGTGATGACATCGTCAAGGCTCAGATCATGGACAAATGGTCTGCCTCTTCCATCTATGAAGGCATCGTCAAGAGGCGCAAAGATCCTTCCATACTTACCAAAACGTCCTCTACTCAATATGAACTGAGAATTTTTCCATTGGTCGGTTCAGAAGAAAGAAAGGTTAAAATCACTTATCTGATGCCTGCCACGTGGAATAAAAACAGTGTGGAAGCTGAATTGCCCCTTCCCATCGTTCATACATCATATATTTTACCCGAACAATTCTACATATTTACCTGGACAGGACAGGAATGGAAAAACCCGTCTTTGGTTTCAGAAGGAGGAACACAGGCGTTTCAGGATGATTTCCATCCGGATTTTGGCCAGTTTAAAAAAGCAGCCATCCCGGCAGATAAATTTTTTAATACTGCGAGGATCCGGTTTGACAGTCCGATGAAAAACGGGGTATATCTTTCCCGTTTTGAGGATGATACCGATGGTATTTATCAACTCGTGATCAACCCGAATTACTTTCTCGAAACCGGAAGTATCCGCAAAATCGCTGTTTTGATAGATTATGATGCGTCCAACACAGATGTGACCCAACAGGAATTATTGAATATTATCAAAAATGAAATGCTGGATCAGTTAACTCCGGTCGATTCATTCAACCTCATTTTTTCCAATTTAAATATCTTAAGATACAGCGATCGATGGGTTTCCGCCTCGGAAAGCAATGTAATTCAGGCATTTGAATCATTAAACAATCCATTGTCAGCCTACAGCAATTTACCTTCATTATTGGGCAACGGGATCGATTTTGTAAAGACACACGGCAATGACGGAAAAATTCTGTTGATCTCCGATTCTGACAATTACGGAGAATACAGTGTAGCCAATACATTGATCAAGGACATCACCGGTTTGATGGACGTGAAAATCCAGTTGCATATAACTGATTTTCAAACCATCAGTGTACCATACTATTATTTTAACAATCAGTATTTCAGGGGTAATGAGTACCTGTACACCAATTTGTCGAGGCTGACAGGAAGTTCATATTTCAGACTTTTGGATGGTTTTTCCATTAACCAAACCGTAGCAAAAGGATTTGAACACCTCAACGGCGCCATCAATTCCTTCGATCTACATACTGACCTGGAAGATGGGTTTTGCTTCAGCAGGTATTATGTTTTTGGAAATGACCATGTCACTTATTTAAATGATATCATTGTACAGGTCGGAAAATTTTACGGATCTTTTCCCTTTAACATCGAGATATCAGGAAATTATGGCAATGAGTTCTTTTCCAATGAAACCCAAATCGAAGAAAGTGAAACTTATGAATGTGACACGATCGCAAAGCAAATTTGGGTGGGCCAATGGATCAGGGAAATGGAGAAAAATTCCCCAACAAATGATATGGTCAACAATATCATCTTTCAGAGCATAGCAGATAGGGTTTTATCCAGATATACTGCATTCCTGTGCATCGAAGATTCGACTTATTTTTGCCCGAATTGCGAGGATGAAACTGAATTGGTTGCAGTTGAAGGATCAGAAGAAAATGGAGCAGAAGCATTGACCCTTTTTCCAAATCCATTCATCAAGTTACTGAATATTAAACTATATTGTGAGGATCCTGCAAAAGTTACGGAGCTGGCTTTGTACACGCCTTCCGGGATGTTAATGCATCGTTTTGATACAGACGGGCTCCAAAAAGGTGAAAATCTGATCAGATGGAACGCAGAAAGTCTGCCTTCCGGGATGTATTTTTTGATTTTCCGTAGCAATGGAAAGACTTATTCTTTCAAAGTGATTAAAATTTGATCTGATGGTCTGATCATCTGATGATCTGATGATCTGATGGTCTGAAGGTCCTCCGATTATCTAATGATCTGATTTTTGATGATGTGATATTTTGAGATCAGGTAGGATTTGAAAAACAAAGCAAAGCATGCAAAAATCAATGGATCTGACCGAGACCTGTGGCAGGGTTGTATAATTTCACTTCTTTCGGAACGAAGGCGCTGACGTCTCCGTTGACGCGGATGATCTCTTTGACGATGGTGGATGAAATGTGGGAATAAACCGGGCGGCTGATCATAAATATGGTTTCGATATCTCCACCGAGGACAAAGTTGAGCTGTGCAATGGTTTTTTCATATTCAAAGTCTGAAGCGCTACGCAATCCGCGAACGATGAATTTTGCACCTATGTTTTTGCAATAATCGACCGTAAGCCCGTTGAATGTTGCAGTTTTAACCTTTGGTTCATTTGTAAAAACGGCCTTGATCCATTCCAGTCTTTGTTCTTCAGAAAACAGGCTTTTTTTGGAATTATTGATCCCTATAGCTATGATCACCTGATCAAATAGTGGTAAAACCCTTTTAACAACTTCCACATGGCCCAAAGTGATCGGGTCAAATGACCCCGGAAAGACAGCAACGTTCATTATATAGAATTGTATCCTCTTGATTGAAAATATCTCCAAATCATAACAAAAATAGCTTAATTTTCGAAATATCGAAATTTGAGTTTGCTATGAAAAGGAAAAATAGCCACGAATGCACGAATAAAAACGAATTGCTCAAATACTTTATAATTACTCTTTAGTTTGTTATAAATTGGAAATTCACTTCAACTAATTATTGAACTAAAAAGTCTTAAATAGCTCATTATAAATATCATAGTTCTCCTGATCGAAACAACAGAATGTCAGGATCTCAAGTTTTTCAGGCTCAAAATGCTGAACGACCTCTTTTACCAGTTCTGCTGCGCGGTCTTTAGGAAAACCATAAACACCGGTGCTGATGTTCGGAAAAGCGAGGGATTTGCAGTCCAGATGGTCTGCCAGCAAGAGGGAATTGCGATAACTGAGTGACAACAACAGGTCTGCCATCAAAGCCGGATGCTCATGCCAGATGGGACCAACGGTATGAATCAGGTATCTGGATAATAAATTACCGGCAGTAGTAACCACGGCTTTACCTGTTTCGCAATATCCGATCTGCCTGCATTCCTCCAGAATGGCACTTCCCCCGGCTTTATGAATGGCTCCGTCGACACCACCGCCACCTGCCAGTTGCCTGTTTGCAGCATTGACTATGGCATCTGTTTTCAACTTGGTAATATCGTCAAGAATGATGTTAATTTTCATAGTTTTACGTTTTTATGTGTGAGCATATTCAGTCCGATGATCTAACAAACATACGATAAAAATGATTCCCGGAGGGCATGTTTTTTAGGTGAAAATTCAACTTATATTGATATGATGGCAACGCGGATGACACGGATATTCTAACACGGGTTTGAACAGATTTTTTTTAAATCTTCGAAACATTGGTTGCGTCCGTTAATAGATACATAAGTCATTCAATCAAAAAAACAGATCCGTTTTAATCCGTGTTGCAAAGCATCCGCGTCATCCGTGTTCCAATCAGGATTTCAAAAAATATTCTATTCAAACATCTTTATTTTATTTGTTAGCACATGAGTCCAAGGCAGGAAACATACGATAAAAATGATTCCCGGAGGGCATGTTTTTTTTAGGTGAAAATTCAATTTATAGTGATATGATAGCAACGCGGATGACACGGATATTCTAACACGGATTTGAACAGATTTTATTTTATATCTGCGAAACATTGGTTGCGTCCGTAAATAGATACAAAAGTCCTCCAATCAAAAAAACAGATCCGTTTTAATCCGTGGTGCAAAGCATCCGCGTCATCCGTGTTCCAATCAAGATTTTAAAAACATTCTATTCAAACATTCTTATTTGTTAGCACATGAGTCCAAGGCAGGAAACATACGATAAAAATGATTCCCGGAGGGCATATTTTTTTGGTGAAAATTCAACTTAAAGTGATATGTTGGCAACGCGGATGACACGGATATCCTAACACGGATTTGAACAGATTTTATTTTATATCTGCGAAACATTGGTTGCGTCCGTAAATAGATAAATAAGTCATTCAATCAAAAAAACAGATCCGTTTTAATCCGTGTTGCAAAGCATCCGCATCATCCGTGTTCCAATCAGGATTTCAAAAGTATTCTATTCAACCATCTTTATTTTATTTGTAAGCACATGAGTCCAAGGCAGGAAACATAACATAAAAATGATTCCCGGAGGGCATATTTTTTGGGTGAAAATTCAACTTAAAGTGATATGTTGGCAACGCGGATGACACGGATATTCTAACACGGATTTGAACAGATTTTTTTTAAATCTTCGAAACATTGGTTGTGTCTGTAAATAGAAATAAAAGTCGTCCAATAAAAAAACCCGATCCGTTTTAATCCGTGTTGCAAAGCATCCGCGTCATCCGTGTTCCAATCAGGATTTCAAAAAATATTCTTTTCAAACATCTTTATTTTATTTGTTAGCACATGAGTCCAAGGCAGGAAACATACGATAAAAATGATTCCCGGAGGGCATGTTTTTTTGGTGAAAATTCAACTTATAGTGATATGATAGCAACGCGGATGACACGGATATTCTAACACGGATTTGAACAGATTTTATTTTATATCTGCGAAACATTGGTTGCGTCCGTAAATAGATACAAAAGTCCTCCAATCAAAAAAACAGATCCGTTTTAATCCGTGGTGCAAAGCATCCGCGTCATCCGTGTTCCAATCAAGATTTTAAAAACATTCTATTCAAACATTCTTATTTGTTAGCACATGAGTCCAAGGCAGGAAACATACGATAAAAATGATTCCCGGAGGGCATGTTTTTTTGGTGAAAATTCAACTTAAAGTGATATGTTGGCAACGCGGATGACACGGATATTCTAACACGGATTTGAACAGATTTTTTAAATCTTCGAAACATTGGTTGCGTCCGTAAATAGATACATAAGTCATTCAATCAAAAAAAACAGATCCGTTTTAATCCGTGTTGCAAAGCATCCGCGTCATCCGTGTTCCAATCAAGATTTCAAAAGTATTCTATTCAAACATCTTTATTTTATTTGTAAGCATTTTCAAATATCTTTCTTCTGAATTCAGGTTTTTTTCCAAAATTGAGCAACAAACCGAATTCTATATTTGACGCATTTAAATAATTGAGAAGCTGGTATTCAAAGTCGATCAAAATGGTTTCTACGGCTTTTAATTCCAAAATAACTGTGTTGTTAACAATCAGGTCCGCATAAAACTCCCCAACCATGACTCCCTTGTAATAAACTTTTATTTGCTTTTGAGCCTCAACATCATAAGCTCGGCTCCTGAGTTCAAGGTATAAAGCATTCTGATATACTTTTTCGAGAAAGCCATAACCCACTTCATTATACACATCATAAAATGTTTTAACGATGCCGGCAGTCAGATCTTCTTGTAATAGTGTCATTGGTTTTTAAATTAAAACGAGTAAAAACCGGTTTTCTTATTTGATTTGAAAGTGATCCCTTTCTGTCAATCCTAATCATCCAGACACCCGATCATTCTGGCGGCGATGAGATCAGAGACATTTTGATCGTGATGGAGCAGATTGCGCAATTCGTTGTAAGCATAAAGCATTTCGTTCCTCTTGTCACCAGTCAATATTTGTTTCAGATGGAGCATCAGATTTTGCGGAGTGCAATCTTTCTGAAGCAATTCAGGAACCATTTTTTTTCCCATGATCAGATTGGGCAATGCCACAAAAGGGATCCGTATGAACCAACGGATCAATTTTGCAGATATCGGATTCAATTTATAAAAAACCACCTGCGGCAAATTAAACAAGGCTGCTTCCAGGGTAGAAGTGCCGGATTTGATCAGGCCGGCATCACATTGGCGGAGAATATCATAGGTATGACCGGATATCAGGGTGGCGTTTGGCAAACCTTCCAAAGGAGCATACATGCTATGGTCCAACTTTTGCATGGCAGCGATCACAAAATGCAATTCAGGCATGTAAAGCATCACCTCCCTCAATACAGGCAGGAAAAAGCCCAGTTCGTTTTTTCTGCTTCCAGGCAATACTGCAATAAGTTTTTTACCTTCCAAATCATACCGTTTTCTGAAATCAACATCTGCCACATGTTGACTGACTTCCTGAAACAGCGGATGCCCGTAAAAATGTACGTTCCGGATGCCTTTATCCTTAAAATAGGTATATTCAAAAGGTAAAATCACAAACAATTGATCGATATATCGTTGCATCAACCGAACCCGTTTTTCTTTCCAGGCCCAGGTTTGGGGCGCGATGTAATAGAAAACTTTAATTCCGATTTTGGATGCCCACTCAGCCATTCTCAGGTTGAAGCCCGGGTAGTCAATCAGGATCAATGCATCCGGGCGAAGGCGCAACAGATCCTTTTTGGCAACCCTGAAATTACTCAATACCATTGGAAGTTTTTTGGCAACCTCCACAAAACCGATCATCTCGAGTTGTTCGATCCTGCGGCTCAGTTTACATCCGGCTGCTTCCATTTTTTGCCCGCCAAACCCATAGAACTGCATTTCCGGATCCAGTCGGTTCAGGGATTCGATCAAACGTGCTCCATACAGGTCACCGGAAGCTTCTCCGACAATAATGTAACAATGCCTGAATACCATTTTCCTACATCATGATGCTATCCCAGAAATAAACCACCCAAATACCTGCATAGATGATGGTACTGAGGAGTATGCCTCTCGAAGCATTGAAATTGCGCTTGCGGTTGTACAGATGAAACGGGATCAGATTCGTTGCGATGGCTAAAACACCCATCGTGCGCATACGTTTTAGTATACCCAGGTCAGAAACGGGTTCATTCATGAGTCCTGCACTGACCAACTGTTCAAAAATCATCATAATGATGGCGTAACCTACGATCGGAATGGCTATTCCGAGTCCGATGCCGATCAATAAATTTACATTAATTTTCATATGCAGTCTTTTAACAATTTAGATCTTGAGTCCGCAGCTTAATAATAACCCGGATAATTAATATGAGTTGAGACGTCATTAACCGTAAACATCCACTTCATTAAAATAGCTCAATGATGATAAAGCGCTGTAATTGGTCAGGTCGTGGTGAGAAGGAACGATGGAAACGAAATTGTTTTCAAGCGCCCAAAGGTCGGTATCCTCTTCCTTATCATAGTTGACGAATTTTCCTGTAAGCCAGTAGTATGTCTGATTTCGTGGATCTTTTGCCTCCATAAATTCTTCCTCCCAATTGCCCTGGGCCTGTCTGCATGTTTTGATCCCGCGGATCTGATCGATGGGTACATTGGGAATGTTGACATTGAGCAGGTACGGCTTGCTGCCATTGCTGACCATCAATTTTTGCAGGATTTTTTCAAGGACAATTTTTGAAGCCGAAAAATCTGCATTCTGACTATAATCCAACAAAGAAATACCCAGCGACATGATGCCTTCGAGGCTTGCTTCCATGGCTGCGGACATCGTTCCGGAATACAATATATTGATGGAGGCATTGCTTCCATGATTGATCCCTGAAAGGCAAAAATCGATTTTCCGGCCTTTGAGAACGACATTGGTGGCCAGTTTGACGCAATCGACCGGAGTGCCGGTGCATTCCCATGATTCTATACCGGGGAAAACGCTGACTTTATTGAGTCTGATGGGATCCATGATGGTGACGGCATGCCCTTGTCCTGATTGCGGGCTGTCCGGCGCTATGACGACCACTTCGCCGAATTTTGCAGCAATTTCCACCAATGCGCGGATCCCCGGTGCCACGATCCCGTCGTCATTGGTCACTAAAATTAGAGGTTTTTCTTTCATTCTGAATTATATTTATCCGAAGGCAGGAAAATTCAAACAACGGTCAGTTGGAGCTTTTTGTTGAAAAATATATGCTTACAATAATTGAATTTCCAGATTCCTGTATCATTTTTATCAAATCAAAAAAAATATATCTGGTACAGCAAAACAAACGGAATCACAAAAATAAAGGAATCGAAGCGATCCAAAGCGCCTCCGTGTCCTGGCATCAATGTTCCGAAGTCCTTGATCTGCTGAGTTCTTTTTATTTTGGAGGCTACAAGATCACCCCAAATACCAAAAAACCAAACGATCAGGGCAAATCCTATATTATAAAGCATGCTTCCCTCAGCCCGCGTATAATAAAAAATAACACCTGTCAGTAAGGCTGCCAACATTGCGCCGATAGCGCCTTCGATGGTTTTTTTGGGAGAAATCTTACTAAAAAGCGGTCTTCTGCCCCATTTTGATCCTGTCAGATAGGCAAAAGTATCGGTTACCCAAATCAGCAGGATGATCTGCAACACCATGTGTTCAGGACTGTTGGTGACCATATATTGGCTGAGCAGCAGCACGGGCATGCCGATATAGAAAAAACAGGTCATAACATGCATCCATATGATAGAACCAGGCTTTTGATCAAAGAAAAGGCTGCCCATCAGATAAGTAAAATACAATACTGAAATTACTACCAGTGACAATAAGGGATCGAAGGACAGGAGCCCAAAATAAATGAACATGGCGGGTAAGGGGCCAAAAATAAAAGCATAGATCGTCAGGCGAAATTTGGGAATGGACTGTTTGGTTTGAGCACCCAGATATTCATAGCTGCACAGCAGGGCAACAAGCCAGATGAACAGATGCCGGGTAAACGAATGTGCCAGCAATAATGCCAGGACGATGATCCCGAACAACAAGCCAGTCATTGCCCGCTTATATAAAATATCTTTCTGCAACGCCATATCGTTTCTATGCTAAAATTACTTTTTAAAAGCACCAAAAATAAAGAAATAAAAGATATAAAAAAACTTTCTTTGGGTGCATTGATATTAAGAGGGAATGGATGGGGATTACTTTGGGGTGTTTGGAGAATTTGGGGATTTGAAAATTTGAAAATTTGAAAATTGACCCAGATGTGAAGAGGATTTTCCCGCAGATCCCGCAGATTTTCGCTGATATTTCACTGATTTTTTTTTCTATCAATCATATTGCTAATTTCTGCGCTGATCTGCGAGATCTGCGGGAACAAAAAAAAATATTCTTTGATTGTATAATCGATTGATGTGGAAATTTGAAAATTCGTAGCAACTCCCACATTGGACATGCAACGATTCTTCAATCAACATTCGAAAAATACAGTTGGCAACGCGGATGACACGGATGCTGCGCAGCGCGGATCTATGTTTGGAAAAGC
>DDTL01000039.1 GCA_002344345.1 Saprospiraceae bacterium UBA2365 | reverse complement strand
TTGTTTGAGATTTCTCGCTACGCTGCCAATGACAGACAGTTAGTTGTTTGGGTTAGGGGGTAGGCGGCGGCATTGCCGCCGCCTACCCCCTAACCTCCAAAAACCCCTAAAAGCCTTGTCATTTCGGGCGGAGCGAGAAATCTTGTAATTTTTGTCGGTCAATTGTGAAAAACATTATTTCCCAAAAGCAAGTGCTCCGCTTGATCGTCATTTTACAAATCGTTATTACAGGGGACAAAACTTTCATTTCTGCAGAAAATTCGGATCTATTGTTCCATGTTTTCATTTTCTGCTCCAATGACCAATCAACTTAAGACTTGATCATTGACAACATAAACTCAAATCTTTGTCTCCCCGAAAAGTCTTTGGTACCAAAATCCCCACTGACGTTTTCAGTCAGTACAGGCACTGACGTTTTCAGTCAGCGTGGGTCTGGAAGGGGTTCTTAAATAGTGGATTATCAATTGTTTAAATTTAGTTTTGTGTTGATCTTTGACGTCAGTAGGTTGGACAATAACGATTGGGAATCAACAAATTAGATTTTTCGGGATAGACTCAGATTTATTTCACCTGCTTCAATGAAAAAGTTTGTGTTTAAATAGGAAATTAAAATAAAACATAAATATTGTAACCAAGTCTGATAAGTTGTTGTCAAAGTTGAAAATTAATTGACAAACAAAATAAGTTAACATGGAAGGAGCAATTGTATCATTAAGTTTTTTCACCGTCATTTTTGGGATCTGCTATCTTTATTTTTCAACCAGGCATAAAGAGCGTATCGCACTCATCGAAAAAGGAGTGGATGCCAGCATTTTTCTTACACCAAAATCCCCCAGAACAAAGTCCTCAGCAGTCTGGAAAATCCTGATCCTCAACATCGCCATGATCTGTATCGGTGTCGGATTTGGGATTATTTTCGGAAGTATGCTGGATAAGTATACGATTTTGGGTGACCCCTCCTATGCGGCTTCAGTATTTCTGACCACCGGTATCGGTTTACTGGTTGGATTTTACCTGACAAAAAATATGGATAAGGAATAATCAATTTTGGATTTTATGAAGAATTGGTCAAAGGCCTGCAGATGAAATGTCATGATTGAGGCGCTGATGCAAAAATTGTGTTAGCGCCTTTTTCTTTTATTTTCCAACCAACATATATATGGTATAAAATCACAGGGATCAATTGGGTTGTAGCCATTATGGCATTGATATATTTTTTGAAATCAACAAAATCAACATCCTTTTAACTGCAATTTATTTGATACCCAAATATAATTGCTAATCAACGCATCAGTACCTTTTTTTCACCCACCAGTTCTAATCCCGCTACTTCACTGATTTCATCAAAGATTGTTCTTCCCTTTTTATCCCTAACCTGCAACCGGATGGTCGCATTAATGCTCTCCGAAATTCGCCTGTCCATGCTGCCCTGAACCGGCGCCGCCAGCAGACCGGCATCTTTATTGTTAGCAACGATCCTGTAAGTAAAATTTTTGTCTTCAATGGTCAACTCAGCAACATGATCAGTCAGGTTTTCAATGGTCACATTGGCTTTCGTGTACGTAGCAAACCGGTGAATTTGTCCTTCGTGTACGAAAAAACCCAAAAATCCCGTAAAAGATCGGCCAATCCAGGGAATATTGGCCACCGAAAGCATGAATGATGTGTTTTTGGACGAGAAATGGTTCGACTGCATCCAAATCCAGGCTGAAGGCATAGAGCTCCCCCAGTCTTTCTCAATGTATCCGATTCCCTCATTAAATTCCTGTTCCCGGCCATTAAAAACCAATTTTCCCTTCAGTCGATGATCCAGACTGACCACACCATGATAGCACTCCATAAAAGGGACAAAACGATACCAACCCATAATGCCGGCATTCAAGAATTTTTTTCCGGGTAAGACCACCTGCTCAAACATCCGGACACTTCCTTTGATCGAGGCACTATCATTTTTAATATCGAGGTACAAACTATCATTAGAAAAATAATTGTCACCAATTTTAACAGCAAACCGATCTGTGGAATAGGAGAATTGTCCGATGGGAAAACTGAAATATTCTGTCTTCGCTGTTGTCCCGTCAATCACCTGGATAAAAGCATGTTGTTCTTTTCCGTCAGCAGATAAAGAAATACCGGGTATCACACTGATCACGGACAAATGATCCGCAGAAACCATCTTGAAATACCAGCCTTCAAAATATCCTTTCTTTTTTCTGTTGCCTTGAAAAATTTCCGGATGTTTTAACTTTTTAACCCCATATCCTCCAGGTGATTTCCCGGAAGCAAATGTTGCAAAGTCGCCCGAACTTTGAGCAGGAAGTAAATATGCTGATAAGAGTAATCCTGAAATCAATAAAATGGCTCTGAAAACTTGCATAAAGTTGGGTTTTTAAAAAATATAAATTAAGGCCTGTTCCATTCTATAGCAACGGCTATTTCATTTCTTCGACCAAATATTTGGTACGGAGGATTATACCCAAGGTATTTAAAATTGCCAGAATAGGATATGGATTTGTCCTGCAAAACATTTTTTAGTTTTTCTGATATCCTGGTGATCTTTTTATCAGTTGCAAAACCCCCAAATCGCATAACTGCAAAATAAACTTCCTCCTTTTTCTGCAATTGTACAGATCGGTTGTTTGGAAGCGGAGCCACAGTTTCATTGTATTTTGACGGCAAAACAAAACTCATGCTGGATAATGTGTCATTGATATCCATATAAACCGGTGATGTCATGGAAATGTTTTCATTTCTTTCATTGCCGCCAAAAATATAGCCTGCCAGCTTTCTGAATCCGGACACAGCTAATTCACTGTAGCTTTTTGCAGGAGATTCGATTGTTGCATAAGTTGCTGCCGGATAATATCGTATCTCCAGGTATGATTCTTTATATACAGTAGAATAGGCTTGTACTTCAGTTTTTTTGATCGAAAAGTACAACCAGGTCTGAAAAACCAAAAAAACAATCAGCAGGATGGCAATAATGATCAGGAGTATTTTCATTCAAAAAAGGGTTTGATAAGATTAATTATTTATAATGCGAATCAAGGGTTNNTTTAACCCTTGATTCGCATTTATATTGTTTTCAATATGATTCCCTTGCATGATTCATATTCGATCCGTGGAATATATTGCTTAACAAAATTGATTATGAATGGTTTACTCCATTCCAATCAAACCACTAAAATAGGTATCCTAATCCCAGAGATGGTGAAATAATGGCAGGCCAACTGTAAATTAAATTGACACCACCCCGGAAAAATAAACCTGATTTGTGCCGGTACCTGTACATCAGCGGAAAAATGGCGGCGGGAATATCCTTGTAAATATTAGACTCAGAGAATTCCAGTCTGTATACCAGGCCCAGCCCTATTTCTAGCTGGTGTTTTCTTTGAGGTTTGATCAACCAGGTAAAAGTAATTGGGAATGAAAAGGTTGTATTGAAATCAGGGTAGATGCCAATCCTTAATTCCGTTCCGGCTTTTTTGCCAAAAATGCGGGCATAGTTTAAAGAAACCAGACCTGAACTGAAATCATGCCGTATCAGATAACTTTCAACAAAAACATGATTTCGCTTAAATACAGGGGCTATCTGTTCCTGTGCTGACAATTGGTTCATAAAAGCCAGGGTCAACCAAAAAAAAACCATTGCTTTCAGCCACCCGCGAATTGATTTTAAATGTTGTATTGGTCGGAAATACATCACAAGTGATTTATTTGGTTGTCTTGCCGCCCATTTTGGTAAAAACACTGTCGACTGGCTCCCAGAGTTCGATTTTATTGCCATCAGGATCCATTATATGTACAAATTTACCGTAATCATATGTTTCGATCTCATCAAGAACTGTGACTCCGTTAGATTTCAGTTGTTCCACTAATGCTTCGATATGTAGCACCCTGTAGTTGATCATGAATTCCTTTTTGGATGGCAAAAAATACTCGTTGCCGGTTTTGAAAGGACTCCACATCAGATAATTGATCTCTTCAGGCCTGTTGGCATTCCTGAATTCAAAAGGAGAGCCATATTCATCGATAGCCAGTCCCAGGTTTTTACCGTACCATTCCTTTGTAGCCTTCGGGTCATCCGTAGCAAAAAAAATACCTCCGATCCCGGTAACTTTTGGTGTTGAATCTATCATAGAAGTTGTATTTTCAGAAATTATTAAAGATGCTGACTTTTGTTCCGTTTCTAATTTTTTGGATGAATTACATCCGGCAAGGAAAAAAATAAAGATCATCCCTGCAACATACCTAAAAAACTTTTGCTTTTTCATATTCCTCACAATATTTATTTTGTGCTGAGGCAATGACAAAGCTAAACTATTTTTAATTCAACCAAGTCCTTTAACGGATTTTTCTTTCAGTGTCTGAAAAATTGAATTCGTGTATTTTTTTGCAGAAATTAGAAGAAATTTGATTTTGAATTTAATCATTTTCCTCTTTGGTTCTGTCTTGTCCAGATTAGGTTGTCTTATTGTTTCAATGTCCTGTTTTCTTTTACCCGGAAAATCACTATTTTTTCGATGAGATCAAAAGGAACAGGCTGGGTAAGTGGAAACTGTACGGATCCTTTGCCACCT
Source organism: Saprospiraceae bacterium UBA2365 (assembly GCA_002344345.1). Taxonomy (GTDB): domain Bacteria; phylum Bacteroidota; class Bacteroidia; order Chitinophagales; family Saprospiraceae; genus UBA2365. Next base: position 5,434 of record DDTL01000039.1, on the reverse strand, counting down.
TTGTATTCAGAGAGTTCTGCTGCAAAAGCTGCATGACCGGAAGGAACCGCATAAAATCCGATGTGTTTGCTGAATCCGGCAAAGTAAACCAAAGGTTTTTTGTTCAGTTTATATGCCGGCATGCCATAAGCAATTTCTTCCGTTGCATCAGGAGCATTTTTTATGATGATCTGCCTGATTTTAAGCAAAATTTCCTGCACATTTTCAGGGAATTGGTCTATATATTCATCTACAGTTTTTATTTTTTGCATATTCATTATTTTTTTAAAACGAAGAGTAGTGTCTGAAAAATTGAAATCGTGTATTTTCTGGCAGAACTTTGACGAATTTTGATCTTAGAAATAATACCACACAGAATATTTCCCGTAGAGCTTGTCCATATGGGCCTGCCCGTAGAGCTTGCCCGTATGAGCCTGCCCGTATGAGCCTGCCCGTATGGGGGGTTCTTAAATCTTTTTCCTCTTTGGTTCTGGCTATTGCAGGTTAGGAACATTATATGGATGTATTGATTCCAGGATTTAGTCTATTCCGAAAAGTCCATTTTGTTGATTTTCAATCGTTTTTTGCCCTAATCTACTGACGTCAATGATCAACACAAGGCTAAAGGAAAACGATTGAAAATCAACAAATTAAATGTCCCCCTTTTAGGTATATGCTGACTGAAAACGTCAGTGGGGATTTAGGGGGCAAAGACTTTTCAGAGAAGACTCAAGATTTTATTTTTAACCTTCAACAATTGATTCTTCCTATTTTTTTAATGCTGCCTGATAACGGGCTATCCACTCTTCAGGAGTCAATTTCTGAGCCAGTTCAGCGATCAGATCAAATGGAATATCGTTCATTTTTTTAAATCGGATGCAGCTTTTTCCCATGTCCAATTTAGTTTTACAATGCTTTGGATATTCCTGAACAAACCAATTTAGCAATTCCGGATCCGCATAAATCCCGGAATGGTAAAGCGAAATGGCGTTTTTTTGAGAAGCTAAGCTGATAAAAGGTAAAGGCAATTTGGGATCACAATGATAACCGGAAGGAAATATACTGTGTGGAACCACAAATCCTATCATTCCATAACTCATGGTTTCTTCAAATCCTTTGGGCAATTTTTCTTTGAGCAGTTGCCTGAGCCGGGAAAATACTTCTATCCGTTCTTCAGGCAATTGCTCAATGTACTGGTCTGGTGTTAACGCTTTTATTTCCATAAAATCAATAGTGTTTTACTGATTAATAATATTGAAGATCAAGTATTTATAATTATTAGATACAGCCAATGCTGATTATTTGATGAGCATATTGTCTGTATTTGTCTTCTGGGTTTTTTCGATATTTATCATTTTTTGCTGTTGCATATCATTCAGAATTTCCTCATGTTTTTTGATCAAGTCGCTTTGCTGTTGAATGATCTCCTGCTGTTCCTGTATTGCTTTGATCAAAGCCGGAACCAATTTTTCATAAGACATGGTCCACAGGTCGGTATTTTCATCTTCCGGTTTATTGACAGCTTCAGGGATCAATTGATAGACTTCCTGAGCGATCAGTCCGATGTCTTTTGAGCCTTCATCGCTGATGATCAGATTTTTACCATCAGTTTTTGATTGATGGTGAAAATAGGAGACCGGATTAAGTCTGAGCACTTCTTTCAGACCATAAGCCAAAGGATTGACATCGCTTTTGATACGTTTGTCGGAATAGGTTGCCCATTCGTTGGCTCTGGCTTTGCCGGTTTCATTTGAAGTGCTGTTGGGCAATTCAAGAGCAAAGCTTGGATTGATGACTGATTGAAGCCCGATTCGACCATTTTTAAGGATAGTCATGGCATTTTTTCTGTCTGAATTGGAATTTCCCATTCCAACTGCAAATAGTTGGTCTGCTGCTTCCCATTCTGTAGTGCTTAATGGTGCGTAATCGGCATTGTACCTGCCAAAAACGGTTTCGAATGCAGATTGAGCATGCGTAAACCGGCCCATAGCAACGGTATAATTGCCTGAAGCGATAGATTCGCGTCCCATAGCTACAGCATTGTCACCCGAAGCAGTAGATTCATTGCCAAAGGCGGCCGCATAAGATCCCGTAGCTGTCGTCTCAAAACCCATGGAAACTGAATAATCACCTTCAGCGTTGGTTTTTCCGCCCATCGCAACTGAATTTTCTCCTGAAGCGATCGTATTCCATCCAATGGCAGTGGATCGGTCTCCTGAAGCAGTGGTGCCTGAACCTAAGGCAGTTGATGCGCCACCGGATGCAGTTGTCGTTGTTCCTGCCGCGAAAGAACTGTTGCCCGAAGCGATGGTCTGAATGCCAAGGGCAGCGGAACCGCTTCCGATATTTGTTTTATCCCATTGAGTTCCTGATACTGTTCCTGCTCTGAATGCAGCTTTATCTGGGTACCACATCAACCTTGTTCCTGCAGATGATGCAGGCGGGTCTCCCGGGTTAGTGAGTTTGTATGTACCTGAGAACAGCACATTGCCTTCCCCTGTTTCTGTTCCTTCAAGATGGAGCAAGGCTGTTGGATTGTCCAGGCCAATCCCTGTATTTCCGTTTTTAAGAATGGTTAAGGCATTGCTTCTTTGCCCGCCTGATTTGCCGTTTCCGACAGTGAATAAGCGGTCTGAATCAACCCAACCGATTGGATTGTAGGTGGCTGCAAGCGTGTTGTACCTGCCTAAAACGATTTCATAAGCTGACCGGGCTTCTGCATCATTACCGATGGCCATTGAAAAATTCCCGTTTGCTGTGGTTGTACTTCCAATGGATACTGTCCCTAATCCAATTGCTGTTGTATTGAATCCGGCAGCGATTGAATATTCGCCCATATGATCTTTATTCCAATGCATTCCATCAACGCCTCCGACTCTGAAAGCTGCTTTGTCAGGATACCACATCATCCTGGTTCCCGGACCATTAGCAGGTGGTTCGCCGGCCGTATTGAATTTTACTGCGCCCTCAAAAAGGATATTTCCTTGTCCCTGACCTTCACCGGATGCATGGATCAATGCTGTCGGAACATCTGTTCCGAAACCGGTAAATCCGTTTTTCAGAATAGTCAATGCATTGGATCGGTTCGTGAAAGAAGTTCCGTTACCAATGGAGAAAAGTTGGTCATGAGGATCCCAACCAGTAGGATTAAAAGGTTGATAAGGTTTGTTAAATCGCCCCATCGCTGTTTCATAGGCAGATGAAGCTATTGAAAAATAACCGATGGCTGTAGAGAAATCAGCATAAGCCGTAGAGGTGAATCCTGAAGCAAATGAACCTGTTCCACGGGCTTTCACATTATTGCCGGTGGCAAAAGAGTAAAGTCCGATGCTGTCTTTGTTCCATTCCTTACCACTGATAACACCAGCCCTGAACGCAGCTTTATCAGCATACCAAAGCATGCGGGTTCCCTCATCCTCAATCGGTATTTCGCCCGGATTGGCAAATTTTATTTCGCCTTCAAAAAGGACATTGCCTTTTCCTGGATTGATGCCTTTTATGTGAATGGCTGCAGCCGGAGTTTCTGTTCCAATGCCAATATTTCCGTTTCTGCTGATATTTCCTTCGGTATCTGCATTTCCTGCCCATGTCGGGTCAAATTCTGACAAAGCTGTCAGGTAACCGGCATTGGCATGATTGCCCCAACTGTAAGCTTCATTCCAATTGGATAAGTTACCCTGACTGATATTAAAAGACGGACTCGCTTTCCACAAAGGGTCTGATTCTGCAAAATTGGTCAGATAACCTTCCTCGGCGTGATTTCCCCAATTAAAGGCAGCATTCCAGTTGCCTATATGTGTGTTGGTGATCAGGAAGGAAGGGCTTGTTTTCCATTGCGGATCGATTTCAGCCCCTTGTTTGAGATAACCTGCTATGGCATGATTTCCCCAGTTGTAAGCTGTATTCCAGTTGGAAATATTCAGTGAAGGAAGGTTGGTTAGGGAGTTGTAATCAGCTGTTTCAGCTTTCCGGGCATACAATGAAAAAGGGACACTCAGAATTTGAGTAGTGCCTGATAAATTATAATTGGTGCCTCCATTGATATCTGTTTCTGTTTTCAGGAAAAATGTTCCATTACTCCAGTCAATATTTGAAAATGTTCCAAAAACAGGTGTTCCTGAACCAATTTCCAGACTGATAAGTCCATTTCCGTTTGTTGTGGCAAGATGCCTTTCCACAAAAATCTCGCTTCCTGTCGCTGACCCCCTGAGAATGCTGATTTGAACTCCGGTTTGAGTGTTTGTTACCAGGGAGCCTCCTGCATTGCGGATAACCGCCTGATAACTCATTTTTTGGGGTATTTGTCCGTACAGGGGATTTGTAAATACAATTAAAATGAGACTGAATGCCAGCGCTTGCCAACTGATACTCAAATTAGTTTTTTCAAAATAATTGAAATGCTTTATCATCGGATCCATAAAGTACTGTTTTAATGATTTTGTGATTGACTTTTTTCAGACTTGTTTTGAGTCCCGTCTCTCAAAAATTTTATATCAAGTCGAACAATTTCACGTTTAAGTTAATCAGGATATAGTTTTCTCTGCAGAAGGACTTTACCTGCTGTGTTTGATCAGTTTGAATGTTTTTATGGTTTCATTGCCAGACAAAATTTGAATGAAATATGTCGAAGCTGGAAGTAATGCTACATCAATGTTTGATTCAGGACCAGTCAGATCTTGCACAACCATCATTTGACCGGAAGCGCTATAAATCTGGTAACGGAGGTTTTTTCCTTCATTTTCTGCAACCCTGATCACCAGATGGTCCTGAGCCGGATTAGGAAACAGGGTAATGTCAAATTCGTTTACCATCCCCGATATATCTACCGTAAAGATCTCATAAGCTTGCTGCAATCCTTCAAGTACAGTTCCGGTCCCGGATTCATGCGTGAGATAAAAAATCTGCCCGACTGAATAACTCACTGATCCTGAAGTAGTTGTAATATTGCCTCCTGTCGTTACGATGCCTGCCTGCCCAAAAGTATGTTGGATTAATATCGTGCAGATGATCATAACTGCCAATCCGGTATTGATTTTTTTTTGTAACTGTAGGCTCATCTCCAAATTATTTTATTTTTTAAGACTAAACATTGTTAAAAGTATATGAATAAATGCGGGAATATAGCGCATTTAAAAGAAATGAAGTTAGGCATTAAGGGCCTTTCTCATAATTCTAAATGGCTCTTTTTCATTCCTTAAAAATTTAAACAAGTGATGCGGGTAGTTTAGTTCTTGCATACCCAATAAATAAAAGCAAAAACAGGATGTTTCTCTTTTGAAACACCTTTTTTGGCTTTAATACTGTTTTTCACCAACTTGTATCAAGTATACTGCAAAAAATGAACCAATTTCTTATTTTAAGGTATTAGGGTAATAAATGAATGGTAAAAATGAACTTTCAAAGTAGAAATATTTTATTTTTTTCACTAGTATCCGACAAAAATTACAAGATTTCT
>DDTL01000092.1 GCA_002344345.1 Saprospiraceae bacterium UBA2365 | reverse complement strand
CTTTATAAACTTTCTACTTTATAATCTTTTTACTCTTAACCAATGATCATTCCTGCAATGGTTGCGGAAAGCAAAGAAGCAAGCGATCCACCAAGGACAGCCCTCATACCAAACTCAGACAGCGTTTTTCTCTGACCAGGAGCCAGTGAACCAATACCTCCGATCTGAATGCCGATGGAAGCAAAGTTGGCAAAACCGCATAGCATATAAGTGGCCATCACAACGGATTTTTCGTAATGGAGATGCACGGAATTGGTGATGTCCTTGAGTTCAGCCAGTTGGATATATCCGACAAATTCACTGGCAGCAAGCTTGATGCCGAGCAATTGCCCCATCAGCATGATGTCTTTGGTTGCCACCCCTATCAACCACATCAATGGGGCAAATAGGGTACCTAAAATGGATTCCAGCGAAAGCTTTTCATACATCGTGTTGGATTCCATCCACTGATTGAGTGTGGTGATATCCCCTACCCAACCCAGGATACCATTGATCATGGCAATAAAGGCCAAAAAGACCAGCAACATAGCCGCCACATTGGCTGCCAGTTTAAGTCCTTCAGTGGTACCATTAGCTATGGCATCCAAAATATTGGAACCGATCACATCCTGACTGACATGTACATCCTTATCGATTTCACCTGTTTGAGGAAACAACATTTTGGAAACAACAATGGCTCCCGGAGCTGCCATCACTGAGGCTGCCAACAAGTGTTTGGCATACACCAACCTCAATGCAGGATCTTCACCGCCCAGGAATCCGATATAAGCAGCCAAAACACCTCCGGCTACCGTGGCCATTCCTCCGATCATCACCAAAAGAATCTCAGATTTGGTCATTTTTTCCAGATAAGCTTTGATCATCAGCGGGGCTTCGGTCTGTCCAAGGAAAATATTTCCGGCCACAGACAAACTTTCAGGTCCTGAAACCGCCATTGTCTTGGTTAAAACCCAGGCTAATCCTTTTACAACAATTTGTATCACTCCGAGATAAAACAGCAATGAAGTCAAAGCAGAAAAAAATATGATCGTGGGCAAAATCTGAAAAACAAAAATATATCCTGTTGACTCCACATTCATCAGGCCGCCAAACAAAAAATTGCTCCCTGCGCGGGTAAAATCGAGTATACTGATAAAAATACTGCCAACAAATTCAAAAATCTTTCTGACCAGATCTACTTTCAAAACACCTATGGCCAAAATCAATTGCATGGCTATACCAACTCCTACGGTTTTCCAATTGATCGCCTTTCTGTTAGAACTGAAAATCCATGCTATGAGCAATAAAACAACCATACCCATCACGCCTTTCCAAAGTGAACCTATACTAAAGCCTTCACTGGCAATCATTTCCACAACATTTGGAGTTTTTATCTGAACTGTGCTGTCCACAGTTTGAGCATTGGTCAACCAAGACAGAAATATAAACACGAAAGATAATCTGAACTTCATAATAACGACTTTATAAAATCTTAATAATAAAAAGTGAGGTAAATGTAGTGAAATAAACTTTAATGGCCGGATTTGACATGTTAAAACTTTTGACAAAAAAAAATATTATTCTCTATTTGTTAGTGTGGTTAATTAATGATTGAACATGTTAAATGAATTTGTCAGAAGACAATCGGCTGATGAACAATATCGGTATACTTTTTAATTTTGAGTCTTCTCCGAAAAGTCTATGTCTCCTAAAACTCCACTGACGTTTTCAGTCAGTACATGCCTAAAAGGGGACTTTTAATTTGTTGATTTTCAATCGTTTCCCTTTAGTCTTGTGCTGATCTTTGACATATGTAGTTTGGGGCAAAAAACGATTGAAAATCAATAAATTGTACTTTTCGGAGTAGACTCAATTTTTGATTTTTTTGATAAACATCAGGTGTTAAACTAAAATTGTTTCTGTGATAGTTTTCATCTTAAATTGAACATTTCCAAAAAAGAAATCATTAAAAGATGATATAAAAAAGTCCTTTCCCCAAAAATTATTGCTATCTTACTCATGATTTTCGGAAGTGCATTCCTGTTTTTATGATCAAAGAGCAATATGAGCAAATTCACTATTCTTTCAGTTGTTTTTTTCCTGATCCCTTTTGCCTCAAAGTCACAGGAGAATCAATCCGGCAACCTTGAACGCGGATTATTCACCAACATGGAATGGACACAAAATGATACCTTGCTGATCTTACCCCAATTCTGGATGTATATTGATGAATTTTATTTTGAGTGGAGATATAATTATGAGGACATCAATACCTTAACCATGTACATCGGACGGCCATTTTCCCACGGAGAAAAACTGATTTATGAAATAGTTCCCATGGCCGGAATATCTTTTGGTCAAACCCTGGGTATTTCATTCGGACTCAAATTGTTTGCGGAGTACAAAGGGCTGTCTTTTGTATCTGAAGGCCAATTGACCTGCGATCTGAAACGAAATGAAAACTCCTTTATTTACAACAGATCTGATCTATCTTACTGGGTTACTCATCATATTGGTATCGGAATTGCACACCAGGTGTATGCAGTATTCACGGAGAAGACGAAACATGTTGAAGGTCCTATGCTGAGCTTTTCGTTCAACGAGGTGGAGCTTCAATTCGCTGTACTTGATTTCAGTAAACATGAAATGTCTTTTTACCTGGGTATCGGGTATACTTTGCCTTAACCTGAAATCAGATTATTGCCAACCGCTTTTATTTAACTTTTTGGTTCTTGTTAAATTGTGTGGATTTTTGTTTAATATGAAAGAAAATATTCTTTGATTAAATGATCTTCAATGAACTTCTTGCAGCGATTTCTTTTTGAAAATTCCACGAAATCCACGAAGTTGGCACGAAGTTTTTTAACCGCTAAATATTTATTTGGAAACTGATATGATGTGTTTACTTCGTGTTCTTAGTTGCTGCTTCGTGAAACTTCGTGGAACAACTGTACCCTGTATTATTCTGAAAACATAATCAGTTTTAATTAACTTTTTAATACCCAAACAAATCATCATCGAATTAAAAAATTGTGAATGACCACAATAATTATTTTCGTAGTGATAAAAAAATAATTCCCTTTCAGGCATTTTTTTTACTTTTGACCCGCAAAACGATCAACTTGTTCAGAGAACTGCAATATCTATACTTTATAATGCATCCACATCTGATGTATTGGCCGGCTAATCACATTTTGTCAACAATTAAACCATACATATGTCGTCGAACTCATTTTTAATCGGGCTTACCGGTGGAAGCGGATCCGGTAAGACAACCTTCATTCATGAATTGAGAAAAAGATTAAGTGAGTCAGAACTATGTATTTTATCACAGGACGATTATTACAAACCAAGAGACCTGCAAAAACTGGATGAGAACCAGGTAAGAAATTTTGATCTTCCTGAGGCAATTTTATTTGATGAGATGCTGCGTGACATTGAGTTACTGGATTCAGGTAAGCCTGTTCAGCGGCAGGAATATGTTTTTAATAATGAAAAAGCCCAGTCCAGATTGCTCACATTTTTACCTGCACCTGTGATCATAGTGGAAGGATTATTTGTTTTTCAACATGAACCATTGATGCAAAAACTGGATTTAAGACTATTCATTCAGGCAAAGGACAACCTGAAAGTGATCAGAAGGATCAAAAGAGACCAGCTGGAAAGGAACTACCCTTTGGAAGATGTATTGTACAGGTATGAAAAACATGTTTTACCGGCTTATGAATTGTACATTAAGCCTTATGTTCCTCTGGCCGACATGGTGATCAACAACAACCAGAACTTTAATTCTGCTCTGGATGTTATCAGCGGTTTTATTAAAAGTAAATCCTTTCCTAAGCAGTAATGATATCTTTATATCTTTTAATGATCGACCTGATCCCAAATCAAATCCTGATCTTAATAAACCTTTCTCTGTAGACCTTGCCTGCGTTCCTGATGATCACCGTGCAAATCCCTGCATCCCAGGATTCTGCCTGAATTTCAAATATACCGTCCACAGGCCATATTCCACTTGTTTCCATGACGACTTTCCCGACCGGATCAATTATTTTCATATCAAATTTTTGCCCTGCAAAATCCTGATGATCAATAAAAATCCTTCCAGCTGTGGGATTGGGATGAAGTTTCAATCGGTCAATTGAGGCCGTCTCCACAGCTGTTTGACCAGTAATGATGACAATTGTATCGAAAACACAATCATTAAAATCAGTTATCGTTACATGATAGATCCCGGGTGTAAGCCCGCTAACTACCTGTGTTGTCTGATATCCCGCAGAGCTGTCCCATTGGTAAAAATACGGGCTGGTGCCACCGGAAGGAACAACGGTCACTTTACCATTATTCATTCCGTTGGTTGCATGGTCGACCAGCAGAAATATTTCCAATGGGTCAGGCTGATAAAGCCATATACTGTCTGTCTTCAAACTGCATCCATTTTTATCCTGAATATCAGCAACATAATAACCTGCCGGCAAATCATATATTTCAGCATTCACAAGATTATTGTTCCACAAAATTGAGAAGGGTTTTGTTCCTCCAAAGATTTCCAATTCAACTGCACCTATTCTTTCACCGTAGCACCTGATATCCTGCAAGATATCTATTTTGTAGGAAAGTCTGTCAGGCTCAGCGATCTCTACCCATGCTGAACTACCGATACAGCCTGCAGCATCCGTGATCGTGACTTTGTAATTGCCTGCTCCAAGATGGTGTAAAGTGTCTGATAGTTCAAATCCTGAGACTTTAATTCCATTGCTCCAGTTATAATCGATCGGAAAAAGCACATCCTGGACTTCAATTCTAAGACTGGCATCCTGGTCTCCGAAGCATTTTAAAGAATCCAATAGTTCAACCCGATTCAGAATGGGTAAATTGAGTGACTCTAGTTCAATACCATTCCGGATCCCCTTGCATCCGTTTTTATCTGTGACCACCAGTGAGTAGATGCCTGGATTCAAACCTGAATAGCTCGAACCATTTGACCCGTCTCCATTCCAGAAATAGGCATAATCACCTGATCCTCCGTCAACCAAGGCGCTGATCATTCCATCAGCTGAAGCGAAACATGAGGGATGCTTGATCTGATCAAGGACAATTTGGATTGGATCAGGCTGGTGTACGATCATCAGTTCGCTGGTGATTTCACATCCGTTATGATCAGATAAAATCAATCTGTAATCTCCTGCGCCGAGGTCAAACAAATCTTCGTTTGTGCTGAACAGCTTACCATTTTTGTACCATAAATAAAAATAAGGAGGTTTTCCACCTTTGACCTGCACTTCTAAACTCCCATCCGTTGAACCATTACACGTAACATCATCTTTAGCAATTAATTGGATAGTCAATAAAGGAGACTCGGGAACAAACAGAGAATCCAGGACTTCATAGCATTGTCCGCTGTCATGGATGGTCACTGCATAAAACCCGGGCGAAAGGTTGTATATATCATCAGTTTCTGCACCGTTGCTCCATTGATAGGTGTATGGAGGAGTTCCATTGAGAATTCCGTCAATCAGAATGCTCCCCTTGTTGTCTCCGTGGCAAAGTGGAGGCCGGATGGTATATTCTATATTAAAAACTGTAGATGCCGTCAATTCAATACTTTGAGAGATTGCAGCACAACCTTTGGCATCTGTGACAGTCAACTGGTAAATGCCGGGGCCAATGCCTGTGAGCTCGTTCGCACGATGGCCAGTGTTCCATAAATAAGTGACCGGTTCTTCGCCTCCTGTTTGACTCACCAGTATGTATCCGTCAGCAGTTCCCTGACAAGTTGCTATTGTTTGATCAAGAATTTGTATTTCAATAGGCTGTCCTGCCTTGATCTCCAAATCTTTGGCGTGTATCACACAACCAAGGGCATCTGTAATCTGACAATGATAGGCTCCAGCTCCTTTTTGGTCCAACAAGGCCCCAACGGAACCATCGCTCCATAAAAACTGATATGGAGCCTGCCCGCCTGTAATGTTTAAATGGATGTATCCATCCATGCTACCATAGCAGGTTTCATCTGCTTTTGCTTCAATGATGATTTCCATAGGGCTTTCCTGGTCAAGGTCATCAGCCATTCCATTACAGTTTTCATCCAGACCGTTGCAGGGTATCTCATGGGCTGAAGGATTGATCAACGGGTCGGCATCATCGCAATCAAGTTTGTTACCTGCATATCCGGATTTTGGCTCATTCCAGCAAAAAAAGTCAGATTGAAATGGATCCCCAAATCCGTCATTATCTGTATCAACATAAAAAGTCTGATTGGCTTCGTTGACTGGAAAAGAACCAAAAAACACGATCTCATCCAAAGCAATATCAGACCTCTCACCATTTTCCGGCAAATCCGCGATCAACCTGAACCGTCCGATCATACCATCGTATGCGCTCAGATCAATTGATTGTGTTTGCCATACATTTCCCTGATTGCCGGTTATACTGAAAAGAATATGCCATTCACTGCCGCCATCCACACTGATCATTAAATGGATAGAACCCATTTCAGAACCAAACATATGGTAACTAAATTGAAAATCACATCCATCTTCATTGCTGACGATATTCAGACACCTGGATTCTAAAACTGCCTGCCTGTTCAGTTCGCAACTGTTTTGAGAACTTTCAGCATAAATATATTGACCAAATCTGTAGAAATCTTCATTGGGCCCTGTACCTTCAGTATTGGTTTTGCCCTTGTTAACCAACCATTTCATAAAAGGTGGTCCCGCGTTTTTCCAATATGGAGAAATATCGCAATTGGTATCACAATCGTTTATGCAAACTTCTGCTGATTCAAATTTATCTTTAAAGGATACAGGATGGCACAATGGTTCAAAAGTAACAGGACATGAAGTAACAGAAAAAATGGTGTCACAGACTGTTCTGATCAGGGCGGTATACCGTAAATCCTCTCTCAGGTTCGTGATGGTCATTTGACCGGTTTTCGCCGGAAACTTCAATTTGATCCCTTCTCCCGGGATGAATCCTTCCTGTCCATATTCAATTTCCAATGTGTCCCTACTTATTCCGGTAGTATCCCATCTGACAGTTGCACGTGTGGGCCCTATTGGCTCCACATAGTATGTATTTGGCAATCTGCAGGCATTTTGCGCCAATTGAATAGAAAAATATTTTAGTTTTCCAGCATGTCCATATTTATTATCACGAATATTCAGTATCCAGATACCTTCAGGTGAAGATAGATCATAAAATTTTTCAAAGGATTGTTGTGGCTTAAACACACCTGTCAAAATCAGTGTTTCCTCGATATTCAAACATGCATCATCAGAAAAACTTATAGTTTCCGAGCAATCCTCAGATTCCGGATCACCAAAATTTTTAGCGCCTTTTCCGACTTTGGAAACCAGTGTCAATTTCTTACCTGATGGTGAGGTCAATTCGATATCCAGATCATTTGGCCAGTTATGTTCAATGACCAGGGAAACATTTTCAATAAAAACATCCTCTCCCAGTTTTGCTGAAGCATTTTGATCGTTGTACAGATAAAACATGTTGTTTTTAGGGTCTGAATTTTCGCTGGCGTCCTGCAAATTATAATCCAGATCACAAAACCCCGGATTAGACAAACTTGAATAAAAACAATGAGGTGCACTCCAAGGTCCTGGCAGGTTGTCACAAACGCTCCGTATCCTTAAGCAATACTGAGTATTTGTTTTCAAATCGCTCAACACCATAAAATTGACCGGAACAGGTCCGAAGCCAGGTTCGCCGGTAAATTGGGCTCCTTCCTTAACCATTTCCAGTTCATATGCATTAGCTCCAGCTGCATAAAGCCAGTTGACACGAATGGAATTTTCTGTCCGATTCCCGAAGGTGGTCAGAATTGGAGGATTACATTGACCTGCCAATTGATTCTGAACTCCTGTAATAATCAAAATACAGCTGAAAACACTCAGCTTCAGTTTTAGGAAAGATTTTTTTTGGTTGTACAAATTAATCATATCAGTTAATTTTTGAAGACTCTGCAAAATGGTTTTTACTTTACTTATGCAGACAGAATTCCCATCGGTTTACAATGTGGAAAATCATAGTTTTTTATCAAACAGCCCAGGAATTACAATAATAATGCAAAAAAAACACTGATTGTGACGAACGAACACAAATATAATCAATAACGGCTCAAACAGTTTGCCGTAATTGCCAAAAAAATGAACTGATGATCAAAATGATAATTAAACTACAATATTGATCATTTTGTTGGGTACAACGATCACTTTTTTGATGGATTTCCCCTCAGTCCATTTTGATACAATATCGAGCGATAAAGCGTGTCCTTCAATCTCTTTAGAGTTGAGCTCAGCGCCTAATTCAATTTCACCCCTTTTCTTCCCATTGATACACACCGGATAGATCACTGAGTCTACCACTAGTAACCCTTCATTGTACATGGGTATCAATTCGTGATGAACACTGACTTTTGACCCGGTCCTTGTCCATAATTCCTCTGAAATAAATGGGGCAAAGGGTGCGATGAGTTTTATGGCCGGCAATAAAACTGCTGCTTTGTGACAATCCAATCGTTTCATTTCATTTACAAAAACCATAAAAGCACTTACAGCAGTATTGAAGGATAAATTGTAAATATCTTCGTGAATCTTTTTGATCGTCTGGTGCAAGATCTTCAGTTCTTCCACTGTCGCAGCTTCTTCCGTCAATAGCCAGTTGTTTTCATCATCAACGAACAGACTCCAGAATCTGCGCAAGAATTTCTTTACACCATCGATCCCTTTAATATCCCAGGGTTTGGATTGCTCTATGGGACCCAGAAACATTTCGTACATCCTGAAGCAATCCGCGCCATACTTATTTATGACATCATCCGGATTCACGACATTGAAATACCTTTTGGACATCTTTCCAACCTCGGAATGTGTATGCAATTTAAAATTTTCTGGTACTTGATCAATTGTGAAAACACCAGATTTAGTTTCAAAAAAAGCTTCCTTATACTCGTTTCTCCATGCTATGAATTGCCTGATGCCTTGAGCATTCAAATGGGAATCATGGGATCCGTAATTTGAAATATAATCTATATGAACAGGTATTTTGGCAATTTTATCCAGGTCAGTAGATTCAATTAAGTCTGTTGAAACAAAATGATTCCTTCCTTCTTTCTTCTCTTTCATCAGGTAAATAAACTCGATCACACCCTGGATCATGCCCTGATTGACAAGTTTCAGAAAAGGTTCATTGCCAGGAACCAAACCTTTATCAAACAGGAATTTATGCCAGAACCTTGCATACATCAAATGGCCAACAGCATGCTCAGTCCCGCCAATATAAAGATCCACATCTTTCCAATACTTAATAGCTTCGGCAGAGGCAAACTCCTGTTCATTAAGTGGATCCATATAACGGAGAAAATACCAGCTTGAACCAGCAAAACCAGGCATGGTATCTGTTTCTCTTGTGTAACCCGCAATAGCTTTAACCCAATCCTCATTTCTGGCCAATGGTGACTTTCCATTTGCCACCGGTTTAAAATCAGACATAGGAGGCAGTTCCAGAGGTAAAGCGGACATGTCCAGCAAATGAGCCACATCATCCTGATCGTACATCACGGGAAATGGTTCTCCCCAATATCTCTGTCTCGAAAAATTGGCATCCCTCAGTTTGTAATTCACCTTTCTTGAACCGATTTTTTTATTTTCCAGTTCCGATAAAACAGCTTCAATTCCTTCTTTTACTTCCATTCCGGTAATAAAACCTGAATTGATCATCGTTCCGGTTTTGTCTTTTGAAGTAGCTCCCGGATACTTTGACTTATCAATAACGGGAATCACAGGTAAGTTAAATGTTTCCGCAAAAAGTTTATCACGTTCATCATCACTGGGAACGGCCATGATGGCTCCCGTCCCATAATCTTTCAAAACATATTCACTGATCCAAACAGGAATCCTTTGCCCGTTGAAGGGGTTAATGGCGAATGCGCCTGTGAAAGCGCCTGTTACTTTTTTCTCACTTGTGCGTTCAAGATCGGATCTTCCTGCAGCATACTCCTTGTACCGGAGGATCTCCTGCATATGACCGACGGTCGTGATGCGATCAACAAATTCATGTTCGGGAGACAATACCATAAAAGTTACTCCAAAAATGGTATCAGGTCTGGTAGTAAAAATTTCTAAAGGCTCAGAAAATGACTCGATCTCGAAAAAGACCTGAGCGCCTTCTGATCTGCCAATCCAGTTTTTTTGCATGGATATCAGTGATTCAGACCATTCAAGTTGATCAAGATCCTTTAACAATCTTTCTGCATAAGCCGTTATTCTTAATGACCATTGTCTCATGGGTTTTTTTACTACAGGATAACCTCCTCTTTCTGAAACGCCATCTTTTACCTCATCATTTGCCAAAACAGTTCCAAGTTCTTCACACCAGTTGACATAGCCTAACTTTCTGTATGCCAGCCTATAATTCATCAACACTTCATCCTTTACTTTAGGTGAAAAGTTTTGCCACTCCTGTGCAGTAAATACCTGGTCAAAAGTAGTTACAGCATGGACTGCCTCATTACCATTCTGTTCAAATTGTTCAATCAGATTTGAAATTGGTAGTGCTTTATCAGATCTCGTATCGTAATAATGGCTGAAAAGCTCCATAAATATCCACTGGGTCCATTTATAATAAGATGGATCAGAAGTTGAAACCTGTCTGCTCCAATCAAAATTCAATCCCAGGTTATACAGCTGATCTTTGTATCTGCCGATATTTTCATTCGTGGAGATGGCAGGATGGATTCCTGTCTGGATGGCATATTGTTCAGCCGGCAATCCGAAGGAATCAAACCCCATCGGATGAAGGACATTAAATCCAAGCATTCTCTTGAATCTGGCGTAAATGTCCGAAGCGATGTAACCTAACGGATGACCAACATGCAAACCAGCTCCGGATGGATAAGGAAACATGTCCAGCACATAAAATTTTGGTTTGGAAGGATCGTTTTGAACCTTATAGGTTTGATTTTCCATCCAATATTTTTTCCATTTTTCTTCGATATGATTGGTATTCAGACTCATTGGAAAGTATTAATAAAAGTAATTTGCGAAAGTATACAAATTCGGGTGAATAATCAAATCTATTCATCGGCGAACGAACAGCAATTTTTTTCA
This sequence comes from Saprospiraceae bacterium UBA2365, assembly GCA_002344345.1. Lineage (GTDB taxonomy): Bacteria > Bacteroidota > Bacteroidia > Chitinophagales > Saprospiraceae > UBA2365. The sequence continues at coordinate 2,914 of DDTL01000092.1, read as the reverse complement.
AAATCTTATGAAGAAATCTTTGGCCGGTTGATTAGAATACAAGACATTCAAAATTTAAATTGTTTTAAAGAAAAACTATAATTTTAATTCCGTTTTTATAGTTTTACGTTTTACTGTGATTATACAATGAAATTAATCGATAAATTTATTACCCGTAGCTTCCTGGCACCGTATTTTCTGTCCTTTATCGTAGCAGAATTTGTACTGGTGATGCAATTTTTATGGCTTTATATTGATGAATTGGCAGGTAAGGGTCTGACCATGCTTGACATCGCTGAGCTGGTTGTCTATTATGGTGTACTGATGATACCATTGGCTGTGCCCATAACTATATTGATTTCATCTGTAATGGTTTTTGGAGAAATCTCTGAAAAATTTGAACTTTCAAGTATGAAATCTGCGGGTATTTCATTACTGAGAGTTATGCGGTATGGTATTTTTATCGCTATCGCAACTTTCGGATTTTCCTTATTTGTATCCAATTATCTCAAACCAAAAGCCGCTTATTCTTTCAATTCAAAGTTGTTGTCCATCCGAAAGAAAAAGCCTTCAATTTCATTGAATGAAAAGGTTTTCAATAAAGATTTCAGCGCTCATACCGTTTATATTGGTGAAAAAAACAAAAATGGAAAAGACATCAGCAAGGTTAAGATGTACAACCATTCTCAAAGAGGAAATGTAATCTTCAGCTTTGTGACGGCAGAAGATGGATCAATGTACTCATCCGAAGACGAAAAGTTTTTTATCATCGATCTGAGAAATGGCAATCAGTATCAGGAATTAAGGACGAACTCTGACAGAGGCAAAGAAAATTATCCATTTATCAAAACCACTTTCCGTGAATGGCAAAAAGTTTTTGATCTGTCAGAATTCAATCTTGAAAATATTAACCCTGGCCTGTTCTCCAACAAACGTGAACTGATGAACACTGTGCAATTATTGGCACAGGTTGACACTTCTACATATCGCATGCAAAAACAACTGGATATGCTGATCCCTATTTTGCCAAAATACACCGAATGGCCACCCAAAGGATCCGGATCAGTTTTTGGCAATCGGAATGAAGGTTACCAATTTGGAGCGGGCAACATAGCAAGCTATTACGGTAAAATTGATCAAATTCAGTTTAAGGAAGGTGAGAAACCGATGAATTTCCGTTCAACTATTCCGCCTGATCAACTGGCCGGGTTGATCCCGTCAGCTATAGGAGACCTCGAAATATCCAAAAACCGTATTCAATCCTCGCTGATGAGCATAGAATCTTTTAGTAAAACCAGAAATTATTATCTCCTTGGATTACATCAACCCTATAGTTGGGCTTTCATTTGTATCGTTTTTATTTTTATAGGTACATCTATGGGGTCAATCATAAGGAAAGGCGGTTATGGATTCCCGGTACTATTTGCTATCCTTTTTTTTATGAGTTTTATTGTTTTCAATACAATGGGTGATCGCCTGGTAAGAAGCGACAAAATTGATCCTGTTTTTGCGGCTTGGTTGCCTGTAGTTGCCCTTACGCCTATTGCTATGTTCCTCACTTTCATGGCAATGAGGGATGCTAAAATCGGTAAAATATATATACCATTTATGAAAACCGGGAAAGAAAAAGAGATTCCAGGTGGATCAGAAATCAACAAGTATGTAGAATGAATCCGTGCAAAACGATTTTTTCTCGTTTGATTGCAATGTATTAGAGTCTTAAAAAATTGAATCTGTATTTTTAGCAGGATTTTAAAGAATTTTGATCTTAGAAATCATGCCACGCAGAATATTTACCCCGTAGGATGTAAATCCAACGGGGTCGCCTCCCCCATACGGGCAAGCCCATACGGGCAGGCCCATACGGGCAGGCTTGTCCGGCTTAGGTTGTTAGCTTGTGATTCTTTAATTTGCTTATCTAGATTATTTTGTTAAAACTTATATTAATCGCAATTAAATTGTTTTTGGAGCATGGCATACTTTCTGATCTCACAGACAAAAAGGCCAAACAGCTAAATAATTAAGTTCCTTATATGATTAACCGACCTAACATTAAAAAAATATCATTCCTGACTTTGAATCACAAAAATGGAGTATTCTTTTTTACTGTTGCTTTATTTATTTTTGTAGGAACTTTATTTTGCATCTTTTCAGCTAAAAAACAATTGATCCTGATTTTGGCAGCGAATAGGACGCAATTGTTGAATGAGATTTTTTTGTGGATCACCCGCCTGGGTGAGGAACATATTTTCATAGCGGTGATTTTGGTCATGTTGATTTTTTCATACAAAAAAGCGATGGCTCTGATCCTTGCAGGATTAAGCACCATAGTATTTTCATTTTTGACCAAGCTCTTCTTCAGTCAGCCAAGACCGCTTACTTTCCTGAAATCCATAGGAGAAGCTGAAAAGTTGGGATATATTGATGGATATTCATTTCATGATGCTTTCAATAGTTTTCCTTCAGGGCACACTTTTTCTGCGTTTGCATTGTTCACAACGCTTGCGCTCAATACAAAACCGGGAATTATGCAATTTATTTTTGCCATTACTGCGATTGCTGCCGGATTTTCAAGGATTTATTTGGGGCAGCATTTTCTGTGCGATGTAGTTTTTGGCGCATTTTTGGGACTTCTTACAGGACTATCTGCTAATTATGTTGTTCATAATATTTGGTTTAAAAACAAAAATAACCATGGACTTTTCAATCTTTTCAACCATTAGATGAAGCTTGTTTAAGGATCAATAAAAAGAAAATACTATTGGACTTTTTGTCAAAATAATTATTTTCTTAGTTTTACCGCCGCTTTTTAATGCTATTCTGAAATAATTGTCGTAAAACCTGACAACAAGAACTTGGGCAAACATCAAAACATGGTTTCAAAGATTATTATTCCTTTATTTAATACTGATTATTAAATTATTACATATTATAC
>DDTL01000104.1 GCA_002344345.1 Saprospiraceae bacterium UBA2365 | reverse complement strand
CACTGAATCTCGAACAAGGATTAACGATTTTAGAATAAATTACCAGATCTGAAATCGTTAATCGGTGTTCCTTGTTTTTAAATCAATTTCCACTTTGGTTCTGGCTTTTCCAGCGTAGGTAGCCCAGACAATATTTTAATAAATTTAGAATATTTTTTAGTAATTATTATGTTGAAATAAATCTTAATTGATTATTGATTATATGATGATATTTACCTTAAAAAACCATTTTATATTATTTCGAATCAATCATTTTGATTACGAACCTTGATATTTAAGTAGTATTAAGTATAAATATTATATAACCGAAAAAGGCACTTTATATTAAATGTTACAAAAATCAATCCAAAAGATATAAACTACAATTTTTTCTTAAATAAATAAGAAAAAATATAGTTTTAGAGCTTTTTAGAAAGTTAATCACTAAATTTGAACCAGTTAATTCACCGATCTGACTTTTTATTATGATCAGAAAATTCATCCAATGAAAAAAGTCGCTTTTGTTTTTTTGTACCTTCTTTTGAATATATTTTCTTCTCAAGCCCAGAACATTGATTCTTTTTTCCAAAAGATCCATTTTTTGACTGAAGAAACGCCACTGGTACTGTATGATTTTGTAGATATCAGTGGTCCTATGGGTCTTACTGAGGAACGGTTTGGCTATGGTAAGATCAGATATATGCCTTTAGATTCAATGCTGTTTTATCATAATATAGTCTCTTTTTATAAAGATATTATCAGCCAGCAAATCTATACCGGAGGTTATGTCAGTATTATTGACCATAAAAAAAGTGATGTTTTGATGATTCAGACGGATAGTTTTCCTTTTGCTTATAAAATAGTCCAAAACGTTTTGTCTATAACACCTGATTTTTTGTATGATAAAACATTTTATTTGGAATTTCTGGATTCAGACGGAATCGAATCTTACGAAACAGGCGAGGAAAATCTGTTTGGAAAGCCCCATGCCTTTTTAAAGCTTGTTTATGGGGAAACCGAAGAATCCCGGTATGATACAACTACGTATTATTTTGATAAATTAACCATGTTGCCTGTAGGTTATAAAATGAAATTTGAATATGCCGGAACGGAAATGGAGCAAGTGTTTCTGATCCATAACCTGGTGATCCTTGAACCGCAAGAAACGGATTGGTTTGATATGGGTATTTTTCATGAAATCGGATACAAATTCAAGTATGCCAGTCAGATAAAGCGAGATCAGGAAAAGGAAAATGCTCAGGCAGGTCAGTCTGAAGTTGAACAGGCAGATACAACCATGGAAGAAAACAGTTCAATAATGCCTTTTGATTTTGATGATTACAAGGGGAAGAAGATCGTGATGGATTTTTGGTATATCGGATGTGGTCCATGTCTGAGATTGATCCCTGTGATGGAAAAACTGCACGAGGAATACCCTGAGGTCGCATTCATAGGAATGAATGTCCGGGATGAGGCAGAAAGGATTGCAAAATTTGTTGAGATCAAAAAAATAAAATATCCGGTGATGCGGGAACGATTCGGTTTTGAACAGAAATATAAGATGACCGGGTTCCCGGTTATCCTGATCTTTGACGAAGATGGAAAATTGATCCGCCAACTGGACGGATATTCGGATGGTCATGATGAGGAAATCCGGGAGATTTTGGGAGAATGAGTTTATTTTCAAATGTTCAAATATTCAAATGCCATGATGATCTGATGTTCCAATGCTATAATGTTCAAATACTATAATACTAAAATATATATATTTATTTATCAGATCATCAGATAATTAGATAATCTGAACATCAGATAATCAGATCATCAGAAACATAACGCAGGTATCGGGGAATTTTAGAAGTCAGGAAGACAGGCAGGTTGATCAGGGTAAATTCATGGCCGGTTCTGGTGATGCAGCTTTCAGTTGAAAATTTGTTGTTCTGCAGCCGGATGCTGAGTTTGTGAGGCGCTGAGATCATGAATTCATGCAGGGATTTTAAACGACCTTTAGCACCTGATTTTACTTCTATAGGGATGAGGAAATTATTCCAATGGAACGTTAAATCTATCTCTGATGTCATTTTTGCATTTTCCTTCACCCAAAATAACGGTCGGTAATGATGAGATGATTCGATTGAAATCAACTCCTGGGTGGCGATGTGCTGGTAAATAAAACCCTTGAAATAGGCAGAAAGGTCTTCCATTTTCATCAGTTCAGTTTGAATTCCCGATGCGTAATTGAGCAGGCCGGTATCCAGAAACTGCATCCGCGGCCTTCTGGAAGTATTAGGGATTTGTGGCATTTCACAGCTTGTTGCAGGATAAACCAGGTAAATGATCCTGGCAAGATCCAGCATCCTGAAAACTTCGCTAACTTCCCTCGAACGATATTCAGACCCGCCAAAATTGTTGAAAACAATCCGGTCTCTGACATAAGGAGCTGTGTTGATCACATATCTCATCAGATTGACCTGTGACAAATTGCCTGCATATTTGATAAAGTCAGATTTATAGGATTCCCAGATAGAAGCATAAATATCCCGAATGCCTGCCAGAGAAAGCCTTTCGGCGTATTCGGAGACAATTTCCGGCATACCGCCAATGACTGTGTATGTTTGGAATAGTTTTGTGGTTTTCTCATAAGCAAAATCACTGAACGGAATATTTTGCAACTTGCGGTGAACAGCCGTTTCTCCGACTGCAAGAAGAAATTCATCAAAACTCAATGGGTGCAGTACCAATTCTTCCACGCGCCCAACCGGAAAAGAAGGAATTTGTCTTAGGGCAAATTCAAGTAGTGATCCTGCTAAAACAATATGTAAATCAGGGAAATCTTCCTGAAAATATCTGACCTGTTTAATCACAAATGGCAGAGCCTGAACTTCATCGATAAACAAGAGTGTTTCTTTATCAGCAGGATTGAGATTGTGTTCAAAAAATAATTGTTCTATGGTGTCTTTAGAGTTTTTATGCTCACCAAAAAGTCTGGCATCCTCAGGCCTTTCCAGGTTAAGAGGTATGAAAAATCTGAATTCTTTGGAAAACTGCCTGATCAACGTTGTTTTGCCTACCTGGCGTGCACCGCGGATGATCAATGGTTTGCGGGTTTGTTTTTGCTTCCAGGTTACTAAACTACTGTATAAATTTCTTTGAAAAAAATTCATTATCCACTAAAATTTGTATAATATTTGGTAAAATTACTTAAAATGTAACATATACCAATATAATTATTATAAAATATGTTATAAATACCAATATAAATAACGATCTAATATTGTAATTGTGTTGGTTTTATCTTTAAAAGACATAGTTTCATTATTTTAGCATATGATCATCAGATTCCTGACGATGAATGTCAGGATTTTCAACATTTGAACATTAGATCATCAGATCATTAGAAATTCTGACAAGTTTTCAAAAAAATTGAGTGTTGATTAAACCATACACCTTAAATTACGTCAAAATCATGTAACAAGAAATGATGGCGGCAGAAAAAGATGAACAGATACTGGCGATGATCAAAAGCGGAGGCAACCCTGAACGGGGTTATCGCATGCTGATGGACGCTTATCAGTTGCCTTTATACCGGCACATCAGAAGGATGGTTCAGTCGCATGAAGATGCGGATGATGTTTTGCAGAATACCTTTCTGAAGGTTTTCAGGAACATAGCAAATTTCGAAGAGCGCTCCAGTCTGTACACCTGGATATTCAAAATTGCCAGCAATGAAGCATTTACTTTTATCAAAAAGAACAACAGACATGCTGCTTTTTTTGATAAGGGTGAAAATGCTGATGAACTGGAAAGCAGATCTGTGTCCACTTCACAGCTGAATGGGGAGCAGATCAGGGAAATGCTCCATGTTGCCATGGAATATTTGCCTGTCAGGCAAAAACAGGTTTTCAGCCTCCGGTATTTTGAGGAAATGGATTACAGGCAAATGTCTGCAGTGCTGGAAACCTCTGAAGGCGCTTTGAAAGCATCCTTTCACCACGCTGTTAAAAAAATTGAAGATTTTATTAAATCGAAGAATTTGTATTAAAATATACTTTACCAGAAATGGAAGATTTAAGAGATGAATTAAAAAATATCGGGTCAAGGCTCGATCCTGCCGGAAAAAATGAATCCTGGGATATACCTGAAGGTTATTTCGGAGAAATGCAAAATATGGTTTTGGTACAATTGCATGAGTCAAAAAGCAACCGCCCCAACGTAAATCTTCGCAATCTGAGATCAGGTTTATATGCTGTGAGCGGTATTGCTGCCATGTTGATCCTGGCCTTTGGTATCTGGTTTTTTGCAGAAAGGAGCCATTCAATTGATCCTGCCGGGATTCAGGAGCTCGATCAAGACCAGGTTTATGCCTATCTGGAAGAAAATATCGACGAAATTTCTTTAGATATGCTCATGACAGACAAACAAATGGAAAGCGAGATCCTGTTTGATCAGCCCCAAAGCGAAGAAGACTGGGACGTTTTACTGGAAGATGTGGATTTACATGATTTGAATAATATATTTTAATAACTTATAGCCTGATTATCATGACTTTACTTAATTGGGATGTTGGATATTACCAGGTTGTTAAATAGATAAATACCATGAGAAAATTATTTGTTTTATTACTGATGATCGGAGTGATCTTTGGTCTGGAAGCCCAACAAAACAGGCCTTTCCGGGAAAAAATTGAAGCACAGAAAGTTGCCTTTATCACTAAGGAATTAAATCTGACCGTTCAGGAATCCCAAAAATTCTGGCCGATCTACAATGAATATTGGGATAAAATGGTCAACCTCCGTGATGGTGATCTGGCAGCCAGAGCTGGCAGTGAATTGTCTGATGAAAAAGCCAGGGAATTGATCAATAAGGTTTTGGAAAGGGAAGAAAATGAACTGAAGCTAAAAAAGCAATTGTATAACGACCTTAAAAATGTTTTGCCTGCAACAAAAATCGTAAAACTGCACCGGGCTGAGTTACAATTCAAGCAAAAACTGCTTGAGCACATCAAGAATAAACGATAAGTTTGAGGTTCAAAGGATCTGATGATCTGATGATATAATGATCTAATGCTATGATGATCTAATATTTAGATAATCAGATAAGTAGATAATCAGATCATTTGAAAATCAGATCATTGGATCACCAGATAATCTGTTCTCATAAAAGGCTTCCATTTCCTCGTAAAAGTCTTCTCCGAATTTTCTGATGAGAGCATTTTTGACAAATCTGAATACGGGTAACTCCATTTTTTCCCCTAGAGCACAGGCGGGCTTGCAAATATCCCAGTCGTCGAAATTGATACCGATATAACCGGTTTCCTCCACTTCGATCAGCCTTAAAGGGTAAAGTTCACAGGAAATGGGTTTTTTAAAATTGATCTCTCCTTTTTCATAAAGCATTTCAAAAGCACATTTTGCCCACTGGCCCGGTTCTCTGATAAGGTAGACGCAAGAAGTATCCGGCATCAACGCTGTGCCAATGGTCTCTGCTTCCAGATAATATTCAGAAGGTCCTTTTTCCTGCAATACTTTCCATTGATCTTCAGGCAGAACAGTTTCCAGTCGGTCCATCAGCGTCTTGATCGTGGCGATCTCATGAGGTGAAAGAGGCGCTCCGTAATCACCTTCCCAACAACACGCTCCCTTGCATTTTTCCAGATCGCAATGGAACTTTTCTTCAAAAACCCGTTCTGTCATGAGAATATCCTGAATCAAGATCATAAAATATATTTTATACAGTTTCTAAAAAAGGAAAAAATTGGTACGAAAAATGATGAGATAATATCCAAGCACAATAATAATATTAATCTTGCGCTTGATAACATATTTAAACAGCATTAATTCACATTAAGTTAAAGTAAATTTCATTGCTTTATTATTAAAATTTTTATTATGGATCAATTAAAACATATTTTCAAAGAGAAAGCAGCTGCAAGAGCTGAAGAAATTAAAAACATTCTCGGATCCCATGGAGACTCTATTGTAGATCAGGTCAAGCTTTCACAATTATATAGTGGAATGAGAGGCTTGAAGTCAATGATCTATGAAACCTCAGAACTTGATCCGGTGGAGGGTATCAGGTTCAGGGGGTATAGCATCCCTGAGCTCAGGGAAAAACTGCCAAAAACTGAGGGTTGTGATGAACCGCTACCCGAAGGTTTATTCTGGCTTATGCTCACAGGAGAAATTCCACTCAATGAAAATGTTGCCTGGCTGACAAAAGAGTGGCAGAAAAGGGCAAAATTACCTGATTATACAAAAAATATGATTGATAATATGCCCGGGGATACGCATCCGATGACATTGTTCAGTATGGGTATTATGTCTATGCAGAATGAAAGTATTTTTGCCTCAAAATATGCCAAGGGCATGAAAAAGCAGGATTATTGGGAATCGACGTATGAGGATTCAATGAACCTGATTGCCAGTCTGCCTCATCTGGCAGCTTATATTTACCATTCCAAATATAAAACAGGACTGTCCATCAAACCAGATCCAAAGCTTGACTGGGCAGCCAATTATGCCCACATGCTGGGAAAAGAGGAAAAGAGTTTTCAAGGTTTAATGAGGCTTTATCTCACCATTCATTCAGATCATGAAGGAGGAAATGCCTCTGCCCATACTACACATCTGGTCAACTCCACACTGAGTGATTCATATAATTCACTCGCAGCAGGTATGAATGCATTGGCAGGTCCATTGCATGGTCTTGCGAACCAGGAAGTGATCAAATGGATATTTGAAATGATCCAGGATCTTGGAACAGAAACCCCATCTGATACGCAGATAGAAGATTATATTAAAAAGACATTGGCCAATGGCCGTGTGATCCCCGGATATGGTCATGCAGTTTTGCGCCGCCCCGATCCAAGGTTTATCGCACAAAAACGATTTGCAGAAAAACATATCAACAAATCCAACCTGATAGACATCGTCTGGAAAGTTTTTGAAAACGCACCGCATATATTGATGACTGAAGGCAAAGTCAAAAATCCTTGGCCAAATGTAGACGCTCACTCCGGTGCGTTGTTGGTTCACTATGGATTGAAAGAATATGACTATTATACTGTGATGTTCGGTGTTTCGAGAGCATTGGGAGTGCTGGCAATGGCCATTTGGTCAAGGGCTTTGGGCTTCCCGCTGGAACGTCCCAAATCTGTTACAACGGAATGGGTCAGGAATTTTACAAGTAAAAATGTTTAATTTACTGAGCTCAAATTGTTAAAATACTGGGTTGAAACAACAGGATATAATGTTGATTTTAAAAATTGAGCCACTCCGAAAAGTCCAATTTGTTGATTTTCAATCGTTTTTTTCCAACCCACAGAAGTCATAGATCAGCACAAGACTATAGGTAAACGATAGAAAAACAACCAATTAAAAAACTTCCTTCAGGCCTGCACTGACTGAAAACGTCAATAGGGATTAGGGGGCAAAGATTTCCCGGAGCAGAATCATAATTAACATATATTCTGATTTATTCCGGCCTTGTGATATAAAAAACTCATTGCGCTTTAATTGAAGCTTGCAATGAGTTTTTTGTTTCAGGTTCCGTTTTGCATTTTTCCTTTCAATACTTGGGCAATACCCTTACATCCTTCACTGATTTATTTAGCTGAGAAACCAATTTATTATAAAGTGATCTGTTTTTTCAATTGATCACACCTTCATTTTGCAGGTACATCAAAAAATATCCTGTTAGGCTGAAAAATGATTTCATTCACCAAAGGAATTCATTATATTTGTGGGCTATAAAACTTTACACGATAAAAATTTATAACATGAAGTATATGATCATATTGGGTGATGGTATGGCAGACCATCCGATCGAATCACTGGGTAATAAAACACCGTTGATGGCAGCTCAAAAGCCGCATATTGACCAACTGGCGAGGATGGGAAAGAGTGGTTTGTTCGCAACTGTGCCTCCCGATATGCCTCCCGGCAGTGAAATTGCCAATATGGCTGTACTCGGTTATGATGTAAAAAAAGTTTTTCAGGGTAGGGGTGTCCTGGAGGCAGCCAGTATGGGTGTGGATCTGGCTGATGATGATCTGGCGCTCAGGTGCAATATCATTTGCATTGAAAATGAGAAGATCAAAAATCATTCTGCAGGTCACATATCCAATGAAGAAGCGCACGAGTTGATAGCATTTTTGGAAGAAAAACTTGGCAATGATCAGGTAAAATTTTATCCAGGTGTCAGTTACAGGCATCTGATGGTGATCAAGGGAGGAAAAAACAATTTTCATTGTACACCCCCACATGATGTCCCCGGGACTCCATTCAGAGATGTTTTGGTAAAACCACTGTCGCAAGATACCGAAACCTGTGATCTGATCAATGAATTAATTTTTAAATCGCAATATCTTTTAGCCAATCATCCGGTCAATGTGAACAGGAAAAAGAACGGGAAAGATCCTGCCAATTCCATCTGGCCTTGGTCGCCTGGCAACAGACCTGCAATGGACACGCTTCAGAAGAGTTATGGAATCAAAGGAGCCATGATCTCTGCAGTGGATCTGCTTTATGGCATCGGAAAATATGCAGGGATGACATCCATCAAAGTGGATGGTTCGACCGGGCTATACAACACAAATTATGAAGGGAAAGCAAAAGCCGCAGTGGAGGCACTGAAAGATCATGATCTGGTCTACCTGCATATAGAAGCAAGTGATGAAGCTGGTCATGAAGGAGATGCAGGATTGAAAACCCGTACGATTGAATACCTCGATCAAAGGGTGGTCAGGTATATCCTGGAAGAAACAGCGAAAATGGACGAACCGGTGGTCATTGCCATAACCCCGGACCATGCTACCCCTTGCGCATTGAAAACGCACACACATGATCCCGTGCCTTTTATCATCTACCATCCAGGTTCAGTTCCCGATGAGGTTGATAAATATGACGAAGTATCAGCCAAAAGCGGAGGATATGGATTGATATCAGGCGATGAATTTATAAAACTTGTTTTGGGGAAAATGTAAAATTTCGAAATTGTCAAGCTTGAAAGTCATTTAGTTTTTTAGCTTTTTAGTCTGAGTTTTGATGCCAGGATCAAACCTGAATAAATACATGGAGATAATTGTATTTAGCATTAAGTGGTTTCTAATCCTTCGGACTTTCATACCAGACAGCTATTTAATTACAAAATTTCTTTTAATAAAAATTATTAACAGAACATTCCGGTTGCATTTTACAGAAGAAAAATCAATCGTTGTCATTTTTTTGTTCATCTTTCTCTGAAGGCATTGAAATTCAGATTATTCCATGATTGTATTTCTTTGAATCAATTGATCGGTTTAATTGAATTTTGAAAGGGATCAGGCTATTCTGGGATTTTCGGAATGTATAATCATTTTGAATTATATGAATCATTTGTAAATAAACTGATTTTCCCTGCTTAATTCTGAAATTTTCTGTATATTCATTGCCTGAAATATCTATATTTGCGGCCGGAGTATATTTAGGTTTTTCTGTTACTTTGGATCCGGGCAAATTTTATTTTTAGTTTATTAAAATAGCGAAATCTGTTTATAAAGCAGTTATAGTTATCAGGTATTATGAAAATAAAATTTCGTTTTTTGGCGCTAAACGCAGGTTTTCAAATAGGCTCCGCAAATAAGATGATCTCAACCCAGGTCGATATTCGTTAAAAATAGCTGGAAAAATGAAAATATCCTATTTAAAGTACAATAAAAGCCAACTGATCAACCTCAACTATTCACTTTCAAAGGAAATGTTGAGAGCGAGCAGGAATGGTGCTTACTCCAGTTCAACCATCATCAGTTGTAATACACGAAAATATCATGGACTGTTGGTGACTCCGCAGGAAATGGTAGATCAGGAAAGGCATGTGATGCTGTCTACTGTGGATGAAGCGTTGATCATCAACAATGCAGAATTTAACCTGAGTTCCAGGATTTTTCCCGGTGGAGTGATCTTCCCGAAAGGTCATAAATACATCAGCGATTTTGATTCCGATCCCAATCTTCAACTCAGTTATACCATTGGCAAAACTGTTTTCAACAAAGAATATATTTTTGTGGAAAACGAAAACCGGATTTTATTAAAATACAGCCTTAAGGATACAGCCGCTGAAGATGTTACCTTCAGGTTGTCACCATTTTTGGCTTTCCGCAATATACATGCATTGTCCAAAGCGAATTTATATGTCAATAACCGTTTTAATCCTGAATTGAACGGTGCTTCCTGGCAAATGTATGAAGGGTATTCAAGGTTGTTCTTTCAGGCTTCGAAAGAGGTTGAGTATATACATTCTCCCGAATGGCACTATAATATTGAATATCCCAAGGAAAGGGAAAGAGGATATGAATATCTGGAAGATCTGTTTGTGCCGGGCTTTTTCGAATTGAAACTGAAAAAAGGTGAATCCGTAGTATTCTCAGTTGGGCTTGAAGCTAAGAATCCTCAGGGATATTCTGCTACTTTCAGCAGAGAAGTCAAAAAAAGGATCGTTCGGGAGAGTTATGAAAAATGCTTGCAAAACGCTGCAGATCAGTTTATTATAAAATCAAGATCAAAAACTTCCATCATCAGTGGTTACCATTGGTTTGGGTATTGGGGTAGGGATACCTTTATTTCGTTGCCAGGGCTTACATTAACCATGGACAATGAGAAGGAATTTCATGACGTAATGAAAACCATGATCAAATCCATCCAAAACGGAAATTTTGTCAATACCTATATGGATGGTCAGGCGATGTATAATGCGATTGATACACCGTTTTGGTTTTTCAGGGCGTTGCACAAGTATGCACAGATGACGGGCCACTGTGATAAAGTCTGGAAAGAATACGGGAAAGTGATCTCCGGGATTTTATTGAGTTTTAAAAATGATGAAAATCCGACGATCAAATTGAATGATAACGGCTTGATCTGGGCCGGTGAGAAAGGGAAGGCAGACAGTTGGATGGATGCAGTGGTCAAAGGCTTCCCGGTAGTTCCCAGGTATGGGTATCTGGTAGAAATCAATGCGATCTGGTATGATGCGATCAGATTTTTCCTTGATTTGGCGGAAAAAAGCGGTGATTCAAAATTTGTTAAAACATGGTCAGGTATACCTCTGAAAGTAGAGAAAAGTTTTTCAGAGATTTTTTGGGACAAAAAGAAAGCCATTATGGCGGATTTCTCCAATGAAGATGGCGCCAGTTGGGAAGTCAGACCCAACATGGTTTTCGCGATCTCCGAAAAATACAGTCCGCTAAAAGCTGACCAGAAAGAATATATACTCAAAAGTCTTTATGATGAATTGCTCACTCCGAGAGGGCTCCGCACACTTTCTCCCAAAGATATGGACTACAAAGGCACATGTGAGGGCAACTATGAACAAAGGTCAAGGGCTTATTATCAGGGATCAGCCAGTCCCTGGCTGCTAGGCCCATTTTCTGAAGCATATCTGAAAATGCATCCTAAAACGGGAAAAGCTTTTGTAACCAGGATTTTTCTTGGATTTGAAGATGAGATGGTTCAAAACGGACTTGGAACCATTTCTGAGATATATGACGGAAATCCGCCTTTTACGGGAAGAGGCGCTATATCGATGGCGAGGAACGTGGCTGAATTATTAAGGATAAAATGGATGGTTGACAACCAGGATAAATTAGATCTTTAACAATTCGCGAATTGCCGGCAGCCTGGATGGAACATGGATCAAACAGGATGCATTAGAGTTAATTGAATGCTTAAAAGCTGAAAAATAAATAATTAGTAAATATATGAAGGTATTGATGTTTGGCTGGGAGTTTCCTCCTCATATTTCAGGAGGTTTGGGAACTGCATCTTACGGCTTGACAAAGGGATTGTTCAAGCATGGTGTGGAGATACTTTTTGTAGTTCCTAAGGCGTTTGGGGATGAAGATCAGAGCGCGTTGAGGATCGTTAATGCCAGCGATATTCGTCTGCCTTTTGAAGATAAAGAGTTTTTACAATTCATGAACCAGATTGAGTACATTGAAATCGGCTCAAATATCATTCCCTACGTCAATCCGGAATTGTTCAATAAAGAAGTGCCTGAAACCGAGACTGCGGAAGAGATCAGGAGCAAAGTTTTTTCAAGTTATTATCAGTTTGCAGGAGGCTATGGTAAAAACCTGATGGAAGAAGTTTCCAGATATGCATTGATCGCTTCCATGCTGGGAAAACAGAAGGATTTTGATCTGATCCATGCACATGACTGGCTTTGTTATCCGGCAGGCGTTGCCGCAAAGCATCAATCGGGTAAACCACTGGTTGTACATATGCATGCGACAGAATTTGATCGTTCAGGAGAAAACATCAATACAGAGGTTTTTGCCATAGAAAAGTTTGGTATGGAGAATGCAGACAGAGTGATCGCTGTTTCAAATATGACAAGAGATATAGTCATCGAAAAATATGGCATACATCCGGATAAAGTAGTCACTGTTCACAATGCTGTTGATTTTCCTCCGGGAATGGATACATCAGATATCAGGAAAAATTTTGGAGAAAAACTGGTTACTTTCCTCGGGAGGATCACTTTCCAGAAAGGACCGGATTATTTTGTGGATGTCGCATATAAATTGTTGCAGAAAGATCCGAACATCCGTTTTGTCATGGCAGGATCCGGAGATATGATGGAAAAAGTGATCAAAATGGCAGCCAGCAAAGGCATTACTGACAAATTCCATTTCACTGGCTTCCTTAAGGGACCAGAGATCCGCAAATTGTTTGCTATCAGTGATGTTTTTGTAATGCCATCCATCTCTGAACCGTTCGGGATAGTTCCTTTGGAAGCCATGCAATCAAATGTCCCGGTGGTTATTTCCAAACAATCCGGTGTTTCTGAGATATTGACCCATGCCATCAAAGTGGATTTTTGGGACATCGATGGAATGGCAGATGCCATTTACGGGCTTTGCAATTATCATTCCATTTCGAACATGTTCATTAAATATGGGAAGGAAGAGGTAACAAACCTGAAGTGGAAAAATGCGGCAAAAAAGGTAAAAGAGGTATACGAACAGGTAATTTAGAAGAAGTTAATAATAATATAACGCATTCAGATATTTCATTGAAAGCAATGACAAACTCTGACGATAAAAGGTGTTGAAGCATTTTCAAGGTAGGCTGAGAATTTTTTCATTCAGCTTATTCCAGTTTTTTTTGGTCGCAAACATTTTGTATCGCGATGTTAAATGAGGTAAGCTATGGCTACCAGGATCCATATAATGCAATCAGCATAAGAAACCAACAACTTCAATTATTAAGCAACAGACTTCAAATTTAAATATATGAGAACGATTTGTTTTTACTTTCAGGTTCATCAGCCATACAGGTTGAGGCAATACCGCTTTTTTGATATCGGCGCAAATGCTGACTATTTCAACGAGCATGAGAACAGGTTTATCGTCAGAAGGGTCGCAGAAAAGTGTTATCTGCCGATGAATAACATATTACTCGAACTGATCCAGCAGTACGGTTCTGCGTTTAAAGTCAGTTTTAGCCTTTCCGGAACGGTGATGGAACAGTTTGAAGAATATGCACCCGAAGTATTAAACAGTTTCAAGGCATTGGCACAAACAGGCCAGGTCGAATTTTTGTCTGAAACTTATTCTCATTCACTTGCATCTATTATTGACAAAGAAGAGTTCAAACGGCAGGTAAAAAAACATGCCCAGAAGATCAAGGAACATTTCAACCAAAAGCCAACAACCTTCCGAAACACAGAGCTTATTTATTCTGATGAGATCGGTGCAACTGTTGCTGAAATGGGTTACAACCTGATGTTGGCAGAAGGCGCGAAACATGTTTTAGGCTGGAGAAGCCCTAACTTCATGTATACCAATCCGTTGAACCCGAAGTTAAAACTTTTGCTCAAAAACTATAAATTGAGTGATGACATTGCTTTCAGGTTTTCACAGCAAAGTTGGGATGGGTGGCCTTTGACAACAGAGAAATTTGTCGGATGGCTGGATAGTTTGCCTCCTGAGGAAGAAGTAGTGAATCTGTTTATGGATTATGAGACTTTCGGTGAACACCAGTGGGAGGAAACAGGAATTTTTGATTTTATGAAAAATCTTCCGGGGAGAGTATTCGCATCCAGCGGATTTGATTTTTCACTTCCCGGAGAACTGGTTCAGGTTATGCAACCCGTAGCTTCTGTGCATGTTCCTTATCCGACATCATGGGCAGATGAAGAAAGAGATCTGACTGCCTGGCTTGGGAATGAATTGCAGGATGAGGCTTTCAGAAAACTGTATGAGCTGATCGGAAAAGTCAGGACGAGCAAAGATCCTCAGATACAGCAGGATTGGTTGCGTTTACAGAATTCTGATCATTTTTATTACATGTGCACGAAGTGGTTCTCGGATGGAGATGTGCATAAATACTTCAATCCGTATGGCTCTGCTTATGAAGCATTTATTAATTATATGAATGTTTTGTCAGATTTCAGGCTAAGACTGAAATATTAAGTTACAGTTGATTAGGTTAATTTGGGGGCTTTCTGATACCTGATAGTTTAAAAAAGCCGTATCTTTGCGGTCTTTTTTAAATTTAATCACAATCAGAGAACAATGGAACAAGCTCAATATATATTTGAAGTTAGTTGGGAAGTATGCAATAAAATCGGTGGAATCTACACGGTTCTGGCGTCTAAGTCACCCATCATACAGGAAATTTATCAGGATAAATACATCGTGATCGGTCCGGACATCTGGAAAGGTGTTTCAGAGAATCCAGATTTTGTACAGGATGACAGTTTATTCCCGGACTGGATCCACCATGCCAAGACAAACGGTATCAACATCAGGGTAGGGCGATGGAATATCGCTACCAGACCG
The DNA here is from genome assembly GCA_002344345.1 of Saprospiraceae bacterium UBA2365. Lineage (GTDB taxonomy): Bacteria > Bacteroidota > Bacteroidia > Chitinophagales > Saprospiraceae > UBA2365. The sequence goes on along the minus strand of DDTL01000104.1, from coordinate 27,525 downwards.
ATTGCCATACTTGTTGATTTCACGCCTTTTATCGCTGAAAAAGATCTGGTTTTCAAAAGGTTCTGGGAAACCTATAAACTGGATTCCATCAGTGGTGGATGGGACTACATCGAGCCTGCATTATTCGGGTATGCTGCAGGTAAAGCCATCGAATCATTTTACAAATTTTACCTTGACCCGTATCAGCATATTATAGCTCATTTTCATGAGTGGATGACCGGAGCAGGCGTTTTGTACCTTGAAAGTAACACTCCCTTTATCAGTACAGTTTTCACTACACATGCCACGGTTTTGGGCAGATCCATCTCTTCCAACGGGCAGGAATTGTACAATCAGTTGCAATTGCTCCTGCCAAGTCAGAAAGCCAGCGAACTGAGGGTGATTTCCAAGAATTCATTGGAACAAAAAGCTGCAAAAGTAGCTGATACTTTTACAACCGTCAGTGAAATCACGGCAAAAGAATGCGTTCAGTTTTTGGGGAGAAATCCTGATGTTATAACGATCAATGGGTTTGATGATCAATTTGTTCCAAAAGGAAAAAAGTTTACTGATTTCAAAAAATCAGGTAAAAACAAGATACTGGAGGTAGCTTCCCGATTGATCGGGAAAGAATTGCCGGAAGACACTTTCCTGGTGTTGAACAGCGGACGTTATGAATTTCAGAATAAAGGGATTGATCTTTTCATTGACGCTGTTGGCGAATTGAAAAACAGAAAAGAGAAAAGAGAATTGGTTGCCATCATCGCTGTTCCGGCAGGTGCATTCAGTCCTTTACCGCAATTAAAAGAAAATAATGATCAGGTGATCGAAGGCCGGGATAAATTTGTAACTCACCTGTTCAATAATATGGAGCAAGATCAGGTACTCAACAGAATAAAGAGTGCCGGGATCACCAATAATCCTGATCAGAATACACATATCATTTTTGTTCCATGCTACCTGAATGGAAGAGACGGGGTGTTTCAACTCGATTACTATCACTTCCTGTCGGCCATGGATTATACCGTATTCCCTTCTTATTATGAGCCTTGGGGTTACACTCCTTTAGAAAGTGCAGCCTTTGGAATTCCCACGTTGACCACCAAACTTGCAGGTTTCGGGAAATGGGTGATCGATAATTTTGGTGCAGAGCAAAAAGCGGTGACTGTAATTGATCGCAACTACAACAACAATAACGGAACCAATAAAGTCATCGCTGAAGCAATACGCTATTTTATAGCAACCAGCGATACCAATAAGATCAGTAAGACAGCACGTGACATTGCAGAAGCTGCTCATTGGAAACACCTTGCCAATAATTATTTCAGAGCCTGGGAGATTGCATTGCTCAATTCTCAGGACAGGAAGAAGCAACTGGCATTGCCAACCATTCAGGTAAGTTATGAAGCAGGAACTCAGGTGCAACATCTTGAACCCAACTGGAAACAATTGTTGGTGAAAACTGAATTTCCGCCGGCTCTGATAGCTCTTAAAGATTTGACTACCAATATATGGTGGTCATGGAACGACCGCGCAAAAAAACTGATGAATTCCATCGGAGGAGAAGATCTGAGAACGGAAAATCCGATCAAAAGATTGGAAACGCTGTCAATGGAATCCATGAATAAATTGATCTCAGATGAGACATTTTTAAAGGAACTGAATGACATCCATGGCGAATTCAAGGAATATATGGCAAGGGAAATCAATAAAGAGTGCCCCAAAATCGTCTATTTCAGTATGGAATATGGTTTACATACCAGTATAAAAAGTTATTCAGGCGGATTGGGCGTATTGGCAGGAGATTATCTCAAACAGGCCAGTGATTCCAACAAAAACCTGGTCGCCATCGGTTTGCTGTATAAAAATGGTTATTTTAAGCAAGAGATCAACATTGCCGGAGATCAGATCGCAACGATCAAAGCGCAGAATTTTTCTCATTTGCCTATTACACCCGTTGAAGAAGCTGACGGTAGCTGGATGTTTGTAAACCTGGTTTTCCCTGGCAGAATTGTAACTGCCAAGGTCTGGAAACTTATGGTCGGCACCATTCCTTTGTATTTGCTTGATACAGATGTGGAAGAAAATAAGGAAGAAGACAGGTCTCTGACGCACAATTTATACGGAGGCGATAAAGAACACCGTCTGAAGCAGGAACTTTTACTTGGTTTTGGGGGTATCAGGCTGCTCAAAAAACTGAATATCAATCCTGATGTGTATCACAGCAACGAAGGTCATTCTGCCTTTATCGGGATCGAGAGGATCAGGCAAATGATTGAAACTCAAAGACTCGATTATAATGCTGCTTTCGAAGTGGTCAGAGCTTCAACCTTGTTTACAACACATACGCCTGTTCCGGCAGGACATGACAAATTCAAAGAAGATCTTTTGAGGGTATATCTGGGGCATTATCCGAATTATCTGGGCATAGATTGGGAAACTTTCATTGGACTTGGACGAGCCAACGTAAACGATAAAAATGAAGAATTCTCCATGAGTATTCTGGCTACCAACATGTCAAGAGAAGTAAACGGGGTGAGCAGATTGCACGGAAGAGTGTCCAGAGAGATGTTCCAATCCATGTATCCGGCATATTTTACCAATGAAATCAATATAGGCTATGTAACCAATGGTGTGCATTATCATACCTGGACAGATGAAATCTGGAAAAATACATATAGAAAGGCATTCGGTGAGAATTTTGAGAAAGAGCAGACATTGGCGGAACATTGGGAAAAAATATACCAGGTTTCTGATAAGGAAATCTGGGACAACCGATTGAAAGCCAAAGAAAAACTGTTTTCTGAAGTCCTCAAAAAATTTGACACCAACCTCAACTATTATCAGAACAATCCGAAAGTTTTGCTTAAACTCAGGAATAATCTGAAAGGAAATGCGCTGATCTTTGGATTTGCCAGACGTTTTGCTACCTACAAACGAGCAACATTACTTTTCACCAACCTGGACAGGCTGGAAGCGATCGTCAGCAATCCTGAAAGACCTGTATTGTTTTTATTTGCAGGCAAAGCACATCCAAAAGATGTTGAAGGTCAGAATCTGATCAAGCGGATCATTGAAATTTCGAGGATGCCTCAATTTGAAGGAAAAATTCTTTTCCTTGAAAACTACGATATGACCCTTGGTAAATTGTTGACGACCGGAGTAGATGTCTGGCTCAATACGCCTACAAGGCCATTGGAGGCATCAGGAACCAGCGGAGAAAAGGCTATACTAAACGGTGTACTCAACTTCTCTGTCATGGACGGATGGTGGGCAGAAGGATTCCGTGAAGGTGCTGGATGGTCTCTGGAAGAAAGGAGGAGATTTGAATCCCAGGAATCTCAGGATCAACTCGATGCAGCTAAGATTTATGATAAGATACTCAATGATATTTCGGTGAAATTCTTTGATCTTGATGAGAATGGCATTCCGGTAAAATGGGTACAGATGATCAAAAATAATATCGCAATGATTTGCCCGCATTTTACGATGCAAAGGATGATCAATGACTATTACAAACAGTATTATTTGCCTTTGAGAGTCAGTTCTGCATCCATGAAAGCTGATAATTACAGAAACGCTTTGGACTTGAGTGACTGGAAGCAGAAAGTTAAGCAACATTGGGATCAGATCAAAGTTGTCAAAACCAGATTGCTTGATTCGAATAAAATTCCATTGGAGATCGATCAGGAATTTTTGGCTGAAATCACCGTGGAAATTCCTGGTTTGAACAAGGAAGATATTGGTATTGAAGTGGTGATCGGATCCAAAGACAATGGTGGAAAATATATCGTTGAGCTGGTTGAACAACTCAAGGTTGTCTATTCGGAGGAGAACCAGATCACTTACAAATGCTCATTTCCTTTACACCGGGCAGGAATGCACAACTATGCTTTCAGGCTATATCCGAAACATCCGTTGTTGAGTTCAAGGATGGACTTTCCGTTGGTTAAATGGCTTTGATCAAGGGTTGGTATGGTTAAGTTGTCATTGAAGGATATGACCAAATGCTTCGTTTTGCTCGCTTTTGGAACAGTTATTTAGATTTTGTATATTTCTTTTTTCAATGGTTTATCAAGCCTGGATTTGTTGTTTTCTTGTCAAAGACAAATGAATACCGGGTTGCTAACGGGCTCATTAAAGATAGTATAAAATATTAAGCCACCTCAATTGTGCAGAGGAATCAGCATACATGAGGTGGTTTTTTTTGGGGGTTATCAGTTTTATGTGACTTTCCGGAATAATGATAAATTGAAGAGAATCCAGTAATTTTTCAATTGAAAAACAAGGAAAAAGATGTTCGATGATACATATTTTCTGATCTCTTTTATTTTGAAGCTGTTATTTTACCAGTCATAGTATTTTTTTCTATTTTTGAAGTCCAGATATAATGAAGTAAAAGATGAAGCAATTAGTTGTTATGATGGGTGTTTTGTTGATGACCGTATCAATTCAGGCTCAGGTAAATGGTGGGGATATTGAATTGCCGGTTCCTGATAAGGAAGGAGGCTTGCCTTTCATGAAAACATTGGCCGTTAGGGCTTCAGCCAGGGATTTTGACACAATGATGGTGAAATTGACCGAGATTTCCAACCTGTTATGGGCCGCAAACGGTATAAACAGGCCTGAACAGGACAAAAGGACAGCTTCTTCAGCATTGAATGCACAGGATATTGATCTGTATGTTTTGATGGATGAGAAAGTCTATCTTTATGATCCGGATCATCATTTAATGAAATTTGTTGCAAGCGGTGATCATAGAAAAGCGGTTGCCGGGAGCCAGGAAATATTTGCACAGGTTCCGGTGATGGTTGTTTTGGTGTCAGATATATCCAGATTCAGAATGGGAGACGAGTCATCGAGGCTGAACTGGGCGGCTATTGACGCCGGAATTGTTTCACAGAATATTTCACTTTACTGTGCATCTGCAGGTCTTGGAACTGTACCCAGGGCAACCATGGACATTCCGAAACTTAAACAAGTATTGGGTTTAAAAGAAACCCAGTATCCGATGTTGAATCACCCGGTCGGTTTTAAAAAGCAGGTTGTTGCTGCGCCGCACTGATTTTGTAACAGGCTGATTGTGTAATTTTAAGCATAGAAAGATGATCCACAAGTTATTTCCTTTTATAACCATTTCTGTGTTTGCCCTGATTTTCCTCACTTGCGATGATGCTCAGAACAGAAATCCTTCCAAAGAATCAACAGAGCAGGCGGCGCAACCTGAAGAAATTGTAGTGATTTCAGATGAACAATTGATAACAGGTGAATCCGTTGGAAAATTCAGGATAGGCAGGTCAATTCCAGGTAAAGAATCCGTAGCACCTTATCAGATTTCGAGGGAAACCATTTCTACAAATACGGAAGAAGGTCCATATGAAGAGACAGTATATGTCTTAAAGGACCGGGAAAAGGTGTTGATGCATCTGAAACCCGAATTTGATTATGAAACCATGCAATACAATCGTAAAACGGGGGAGATCATTATTTTTTCAGATCAATTCAAGACTGAAAAAGGTATTGGAGTGCACTCGACTATTGAGGATTTTATAAAAGCTTATTCTGATTATAAATTGTGGTACACTTATGTCAGTGGCATGTTTATCATTGAAACACCGGTTTTGGAAGTCCAGTTTATTTTGGATCAGGAAGATTTCAAGGGAGATGTATCCAATGTTGACAGTGAGATCACCAACCTGGAGATATCAGATTTCCGAAAAGGTGCAGAAATCCGGAAGGTGAGGCTTTTTAAATCTGATTTAGAATAAAACAAACTCAAAAATTGTTTTAATACATCTGTTTCATTAGCTGATCGAATTTTATTTTTGGTTTATGGCAGCTCATTTAAACAGCAATTAACAAATCAAATTTTACAAGTAAATTGAATTATATTAATATGCGTAATTTATTATTTTGTATGACCATTTTTTCAATGATAATCGCTTCCTGCAAGGATCATCCTTCAGGGGAAAGCAATGATCTGACAGTTAATCCTTTTTTACAGGAATGGACTACACCTTTTGAAGTACCACCTTTCGACAAGATAAGGGAAGTTCATTATAAACCAGCTATAGAAGAAGCTTTGAAAAAGCATGATCTGGAGATCCAGGCTATTTTGGATAATAAAGCCCAACCCGATTTCAAAAACACCATCGAAGCACTTGAAGAAAGCGGAAAGCTGACCATACGGATCGTAAACGTTTTTAGTGCCATGACTGAAGCTATGACGAACGATACTATGACTGAATTGGCGAAAGAAATATATCCCTTGCTCACACGACAGGCTGATAAAATTACTTTGAACCCTCAATTGTTTGAGCGTGTGAAAAAAGTATATGAACTAAAGGATGAAATGAATTTAAATCATGAACAGTTAAAACTACTTGATAAAACATATAAAATGTTTGTTCGGGGAGGAGCTAATCTGTCTCCTGCTGACAAGGAAAAATTTAAAGCGATCAATGAAGAACTTTCAGGTTTGTCAGTTGAATTTGGAGATCATGTTTTGAAGGAAACCAATAAGTTTGAGTTGATTTTGTCTACTGAAGCTGAGCTTTCAGGTTTGCCTGAAAGCGTCAGGGCTATGGGTGCTGCGGATGCTAAAGCCAGATCATATCCTGAAGGAAAATACCTGTTTTCCATTCAGCGAACCAGTCTTTATCCATTCATAACTTATTCTAAAAGAAGAGATTTGAGGGAAAAGTTATATAAGGCTTACATCATGAAAGGAGATAACAATGATGAACTGGACAATAAAAAAATCCTTTCAAGGATGGTTGTGTTAAGGGCTCAAAGAGCTAAATTGTTAGGCTATGCAAGTCATGCACATTATGTATTAGCGGAAAACATGGCCAAAACACCGGAAAATGTATTCAAATTGTTGGATCAGATCTGGGAACCAGCGCTGAAAGTTGCAAAAAAAGAGCGCCGTATGATGCAGGAAATGATCTATGCTGAAGGGCATAAATTTAAGCTTGAATCCTGGGATTGGTGGTATTATGCAGAAAAGATCAGGCAATCAAAATACGCTTTGAATGAAGAAGAGATCAAGCCCTATTTTGAAGTTAACAATGTGGTTAAAGGCGTTTTTAATGTTGCAAAGAAACTATGGGGACTCCAATTTAAGGAATTGAAAGACATTCCGGTATATCATCCGGATGTAAAAGCTTACCAGGTATTGGACAAAAACGGAGAACATATAGCTGTTTTTTATACTGATTATTATCCCCGGGAAAGCAAAAGAGGTGGAGCATGGATGGATAATTTTTCTCAACAATTTAAAATGGGAGGCAAATTCTTTCATCCGGTAGTGTTCAATGTGGGTAATTTTGACAAACCAACTGATGCCCGGCCAGCTTTACTGAGTTTGGATAATGTGGAAACTTTGTTCCATGAATTTGGACATGCTTTACACGGCATGCTATCAGATTGTACTTATGAATCACTCTCAGGTACAGCCACGCCTTCTGATTTTGTAGAATTCCCATCACAGGTTATAGAACATTGGGCATTTCATCCGGAGTCTCTGAAGGAATATGCTTTTCACTATAAAACAGGTAAAGCCATACCGGATGAATTGGTAAAAAAAATTACTTCAGCGTCCAAGTTCAATCAGGGATTTAATACGGTGGAATTTATTGCTGCCGCATATCTGGATATGTACTATCATACCTTGTCAGACCCGAAAGATCTGGATGTCAAAGTTTTTGAAGAAGAAATCATCAGAAAGACAGGGCTGATTCCAGAAATCGTTTTCAGATACAGAAGTACTTACTACAGCCATATTTTTTCTGGTGAATATTCAGCTGGCTATTATAGCTATATCTGGTCAGAAGTCCTTGATGCAGATGCTTTTGCAGCATTTGAAGCCACAGGTGATATCTTTAATCAGGAACTCGCTTCCAGGCTTAGAAAGCATGTTTTGAGCAGAGGAGGAACAGAAGATGCTATGGATATGTATGTAAAATTCAGAGGTAAGACCCCTGATATCATGGCTATGCTGGATAAAAGAGGATTGCGTTGATGATCTGATGATCTGATGATCTGATAAATAAATAATTATCACTAGTGTCCGACAAAAATTACAAGATTTCTCGCTCCGCTCGGACCTGTCCTGACCGCAGCGTCAGGAATGACAAGGCATTCAGGGGTTTTAGGAGGTTATCGGGTAAGCGGCGGCAATGCCACCGCCTACCCCATAACTTAAACAACTAACTGTCTGTCATTCCCGATGCTCATCCAATTCGATCGGGACAGGTCCGAACGAAGTGAGGAATCTCGAACAAAAAATTCTATCCTTTTAAATTTTGTCGGACACCATTAAATAATTATATTTTTTGAACATTTGAATATTATAGTATTTCAACATCAGATCATTATTGGATTGGATCATCAGATAATCAGATCATTGGATCAATAGAACATGAAGAAAATGTCTTTGCTGAATTTCAGGCATCAGGGAGTTTTGGAAGCTGGTTGTGATGAAGCAGGAAGAGGTGCATTGGCGGGACCTGTTTTTGCTGCTGCAGTGATCTGGCCAGCATATCTGAATGTTGAAGGGATCAGGGATTCGAAACAACTGACCGCCGGGCAGAGAGAAGCTATGGCCGGGTTGATCATGGAAAATGCGATTGCATACGGGGTAGTCAGTTTGGATGTAGATGTGATCGGAAACATCAACATATTGCAAGCTTCCATTTTGGCAATGCAAAAAGCAGTTTTAATTCTCAATCCCAGGCCTGAGTTATTATTGATCGACGGGAATCGATTTAATGCAATGGATGGATATAAACACGAAACGATTGTCAAAGGAGATTCGACCTATACGTCTATAGCGGCTGCTTCCATTCTCGCAAAAACTGCAAGAGACGCATGGATGAAAAAACTTCATGAAGAACATCCTGAATTTGACTGGTTCAATAATAAAGGTTATGGGACCTTTAAGCATCGTCAAGCTATTTTGAAAACAGGACTTTCCCCACATCACCGTGCCGGATTTTGCCGCAAACTCTTTGATCAGATCCTGGAGTAAAAGCTCTTTTAGTAAAACCCCGGATATGTCCTTTCAATTTATCATAATCGGGTGATTGCTCATTTGGTTTGAAAGGCATCCATCGCCCATTTACTTTCAATTAAGTTTTGTGCCCCAATATGGATTCCTGGTATAATTCATACCAAGAGTTAAAAATATTCACCCAAAAATCACCACTTGCTTATTTATATTCAATCTTAATTGATTAATCATCAACAAAAAACTATGAATTTTATTTTGAAACAGCGTACATAAGTTGTCAGAGAAGCACAAAGAAATTGTATTCAATTTTTATATTATTCAATTCATTTTTGATCCGTTATGATATATGGTCAGATTGGTACTAAACTTTCAAAAATTGTTATAACATATATGTAATGTATTGTAATATAGATAAGTAGTATAAACTGACTCTCAAAATTGAACTGTGAGAAAGCCGGAAATTGAGGTAGAATTGTGCCATACAGGATTTTGATCCAGGTTCCTGAAAATTAGATTGTGAATTATTTTTGACAGACCATTTTTTATTTCTCACGNNCGGTTGAAGTTGAAATATTCATATTAAGTATTTTTTTAATATATAAATCCATTATGGAAATCCCCGTTTTGGCAGACTTTTTGCTGTAATTAACCGTATGATTATCTAATTTATGCCTTGCTGCAATGATGGATTTTTAATTGCAGTTTAAAATTCCATTAATATATCTTTTTAGATACAAATAAACTCCAACAAAACCGATATATGAAAACTGAAAATTATTCAGCGTTGAGGAACATTTTTACGTTTAAAAGTGGGAAATCTTTTATTATTTCCAATCTGATGGTGTTATTTTTTGGAATGTCTTATAGTGCGCAGTCACAGGCTGAAGCATTTATTGCATCCGATGGGGAGACAACCATTTGTCAGAGCCAAAGTACGACGATCCAGGTGATCATTGGTGCCAGTCAGGGTCCTTATACAGTGGTCTATTCAAATGGTAGCGCCAATTTTACGGTAAACAATTATAACAGCATTGGTGACCCTGAAAGTCCCTCATATGGCGGAGATCCCATTACCGTTTCGCCAACTGTTACCACGACTTATTCTTTAGTGAGTGTTCATGATGCATGGAATAATGCTTTGCCCATCAATAGTGGAGTGACTGTGACAATAACGGTTAATCCGCTTCCTTCAAATATTTCGGTTTCTCCATCAACCAGGGTTTGCCCCGGAGTTGATTTCACCATTTCAGCTACGGCAACCAATGGCAGCACTTTTGAATTATGGAATGCTGCCAACACAAGTAAAATTGCCGACCTGCCTTACACCACATCCATTACTTCAAATACCAACTATACAGTGCGTGCAATCAGCGGAACCACACCAGCATGTACCACGTCAACGAGCTATTCAGTTTTGTTGGAAAACACACCGCCTTCGATCACCTGTCCCGGAAATCAGACATTGAATCCTGCAAGCGGTTGTTCAGCAAGTTTACCTGATTATCGCGGATTGGTCACGGTCAGTGATAATTGTACGGCCAATGGTTCCATTACACTTAGTCAGAGCCCTTCTATCGGAACAAGTATATCAGGACATAATACGACCCAGTTGGTCACCATTACTGCAACTGATGAAGCTGGAAACTCATCGAACTGCAGTTTTAATGTAACCCTGATTGACAATATCAATCCATCCATCACGTGTGTGGGAAATAAAACAGTACCGGCAAGTGCTAATTGCACTTACACACATCTTGATAATACCTGGAATCCTCTGTCAGGAGTTTCAGCAACCGATAATTGTGTGGTATCATCCATTATATATCAGTTGAGCGGTGCTACAGAAGTTCCTTTCAACGCAGCCAATACCAGCCTCAATGGTGTGACATTCCAGCCGGGAACCACCACCGTTACCTGGCGGGTAACTGATTCAGCAGGGAATATGGCTAATTGTAGTTTTACGGTTTCCATAGATGACACCCAAAATCCAACAGTCACCTGTCCGGGTAATCAGGCTGCCAATACCAGCGCTGGTATTTGTACCTATACAAATATTGGTACTGACTGGAATGTATCTGCTGCGGACAACTGCACGGTAGCATCCATATCTTATGTACTTTCAGGAGCCACAGAAGGAACTTACAATTCGACTTTAAATAACGTTGTATTTAATAAAGGTACTACCACAGTTAATGTAACTGTATTGGATGGCGCATCCCCAGCCAATTCAGCAAGTTGTTCTTTTACAGTAAATATAACTGATAATCAAGATCCAGGCATTACTTGCCCTGATGATATAATTGAGGAAGTTGTAGCTGGGTGCTCAAAATCCATTAACATTCCTGCAATTTTATTCAATGACAATTGTCCGGGATCAACCATTGCCTGGAGCACAAGTGGTGCCACCAACCTTTCAGGAAGTGGCCAACCCGGGACACAAATATTTAATTCAGGACTCACAATGGTTACAGTGACTGTAACAGATGCTTCGGGTCGTACAGCAGAATGTAGTTTTTCTGTTACATTGTCCGATAACATTCTTCCAACAGTGACCTGTCCTGGTAACATTTCAGTGAATACAGACAATGACGTTTGCAACGCATTGGTCACCATTCCAGCCATTGTTTTTGGGGATAACTGTTCAGGTTCGTCTCTTGCCTGGAGTCTGAGTGGCTCAACGACACTAAATGGCAGCGGTCAGCCCGGACAACAAACTTTTGCCAAAGGTTTGACAACGGTCACACTGACAGTCACCGATGCAGTTAACAATACTGCTCAATGTAGTTTTACAGTAACTGTAACAGATAGCCAGTTGCCTGAGATCAGTTGTCCGGGGAACGTCAATCTTACCAATGATCCAGGTTCCTGCAACCGATCTTATACAGTTCCTGTTGTTACCTTCACTGATAACTGCCCTGATCCTGCATTAAGCTGGGTATTAAGTGGAGCAACTTCAGGCAGTGGTACAGGATACATAGGTACCCGAACATTTAACGTGGGAGTAACCAATGTCAGTTATACCGTTACGGATGGAGCAGGTCTGACAGCTCAGTGCAGTTTTACCATTACGGTAACGGATACGCAGAAACCAGTCATTTCAGGATGTCCTTCCAACATCAATCGTACCAGTGGAGCCGGACAATGTTCAGCGAATGTGTCCTGGACAGAGCCAGTTGCCACAGATAATTGTACATCTTCAGGTAATTTGGTCTGGACAAAATCTCATACACCTGGGACCTCTTTTCCGGTTGGTACCACAACAGTGACTTACACGGTGAGAGATGCAGCAGGCAATGTAAGCGATGTTTGCAGTTTTAATGTCATTGTTACTGATAACCAAAAGCCTGTGATCACAGGATGTCCTTCAAATATGGTTATAAATGTAGCGGCAGGGCAATGTTCTGCAACAGCCACTTGGACAGAACCCACTGCTACTGATAATTGTACACCCTCGGGTAGTCTGATCTGGACGAAATCCCATACTCCGGGTGCTACTTTTAATGCAGGCACTACAACAGTCACATATTCAGTGGCTGATGGAAACGGAAACACCAGTAATACCTGTAGTTTTACTGTAACCGTTGTTGATAATATTGCACCAACTGCACTCTGTAAACCGGCTACCATTTATCTCAATTCAAGTGGAACAGCGACATTGGCTGTTGTTGATGTTAACAATGGTTCAAGCGACAATTGTACACCTGAGGGCGGTTTGGTTAAAACATTAAGCAAAACAAATTTCAACTGCAGTAATCTCGGAGCCAATACCGTAACTTTGACAATACGTGATTTAGCAGGGAATACAGGAACATGCACAGCGACAGTAACTGTTATTGATAATATACCACCTACACTTACTTCGACTTCAGGGACTGTGACATCCAATATAAATTCCAATACGGGTTCTTGTACCTATACAATTACGGGATCGGAGTTTGATCCTGTTACAGCAGATAATTGTTCAGGCGTAATTAAAAGTTATAATGTAACAGGTGCTACAACATTGTCCGGATCAGGAAGTTTGTCAGGAAAGATTTTGAATGCTGGAGCCAACTTGATCACCTGGACAGCCCTGGATGCCAGCGGAAATCCAGCTTCGACTCCATTATCATTTACAAAAACAGTCATCGATAATCAGATTCCAGTGATAACCGGAAAATCAAATCAGACCCGTTCAACCGACCCGGGGTTGTGTACGTACACAGCAGTGGGGAATGAATTTGATATTACTTATAGTGATAACTGCAATATAGCATCAGTAACATATAAAATTGGTGCAGGAACTCCGGTTGAAGCCACTACCATGGCAGGAGTTGCTCTTCCGGTTGGGGTTAATCTGATTGAGTGGACGGTAAGCGACGGTTCCAATAGCAGATCTACCAGTTTCAGGGTAACGGTTGAGGAAGATGAACCACCCGTGATCACTAGCATAGATGACATACTCTTGCCGGTTGATGAGGGCGAGTGCAGCGCAGTTGTGACATGGGCAGAGCCAACAGTCACGGACAATTGTGGAGATTATACGTTAACGCGCATAGCTGGTCCTCCTTCGGGAAGTACATTTGCATTAGGTACTACACTGATCAGATACCGCGCAGAAGACACAGCCGGCAATTTTTCAATAATGGAATTTGAGGTGGTGGTCAGCATTGATGAAGCCCCAACAGTCAATTGTCCGTTAAATGGTGGTTTGCCAAGTTCTGAATCTAATCCATTCATTAGAAATGCGGATGCAGGAGTTTGTTTTTATACCATCTTAGAAGGAGAATGTACTCCGGTTATTACCACCAGCAGTGGTTGTACAGTTACAGCTACCAACAGTTTTGATGGTACCAATACATTGAATGGTAAGCAATTACCAGTGGGTAATCATGAAATAGTCTGGACAGCCACTGATGGGTTCAATAGCTCAAGTTGTACAATTTATGTAAATGTAATTGATAATCAATCTCCACAATATACATTACCAGCGGGAAATACTCCAAAATTAGCTGACCCGGGAACCTGTTATTTTGCTGTTCCGGGTGTTGAATTTGATCCTGCCGGTCTGTCTGACAATTGTGGGATCGCAACTTCGACCTATGTGGTTACCAAAAACGGAATTACAACACATACAGGTTCCGGCACACTTTCTGGAGTACAGTTAACTGCTGATCAAACTTTTCCATATGTAATCACCTGGACAGTAACAGATATTCATGGTAATACAGTGATAGGGACACCATTTAGCGTAACTGTTTCAGATAATCAGGCACCGTTATATGTTTGCAGTGGTAATGTCATTAGAGAAAAGAATTATGGAGATTGTCAATATCAGGTATCTGGTACCGAGTTTGATCCGATTAACCTGGTCGACAATTGCGATCCGGTAGGGAATCTTACCATTTCTTACACTATAAACGGAGTTTTGGGCGCTGGAACAACCTTAGACGATGTTATACTGGATGCAGGAGTTCATACTATCATCTGGACTATTAAAGATACCTGGAATAACAGCACCAATTGTGTCTTTACAATTACAGTTAAAGATTTGGTTGACCCAATTATCACAGCCATAGCCGATCAAACACGTGAAGCGCCTGCATCAACTTGTTATTATGTGGCTGTAGGTGGAGAATTTAATCCGTCAGCCTCTGACAATTGCAACTTACCAACCCTGACCAATAACCTGAACGGGACAAACTCACTGGATGGTTACCAGTTTCCGGTTGGCAAAACGGTAGTTGTGTGGACAGCAAGGGATGCTTCTGATAACATGACTACTATGGAATTTGAAGTAACCGTACTCGATGTTACTCCACCTGATTATACATTAACTGCTACAGTTGACAGGAATGCCTCTGCCACAGGATGTTATTATGCAGCAATTGGCAATGAATTTGATCCACAGAATATTTCTGATGCCTGTACTCCTGATAATTTCTATGTTAACAATCCATACAATGATTATTCGAGTCTGGCGTATGAACAGTTTCCGGTTGGATCAACCACGGTTGAATGGACGGTGCGAGATTTTCACGGGAATGAGCAGAAGAAAAGCATTACCATCAATGTCACAGACATCACACCGCCAGTCATCAATTGTCCGACCAATGACTATGTGCGTATCGTGGATTCAGGCCAAAACTATTATACGGTTGGTGTCAATGAATTCAAACCCGTAACAACCGATAATTGCGGAGTAGTTACCTATGTTCACAACTATGGACCACAAGCTGATAAGACCACATTGAATGGGGTGCAATTACCGGAAGGGTCATATACCATTACCTGGACAGCAACCGATGCAGCTAATAATGTGACAACATGTGCTGTCAATATTCACGTAGTTACTTCATTACACCCACCTATCACTTGTGTAGGTGATCAGATCAAAGACAATACAACAGGAGATTGCAGCTATACCGTTTCTGGTAATGGATTCAATGCTACATCCACTTCCGGAGCAGCTACACTAACACACGATGTCCAGACTGTTAATTCTGGTATCCTGCCTTATTCACCGAATAGCAATACATTAGATGGAGCCGAATTTCCGGTTGGTGAACAACTGGTAACCTGGACAGCATCACAAACGATTTCCGGTACAGTTTATACGAGTACCTGTAGTTTCTGGGTAACCGTGGTTGATAATGAAGATCCGGTAATCACTCCCGCCGCAACCGTGAACGTCAACACGAATTCCGGATGTTATGCTTCAGGAGTTAATCTAGGCACTCCGGTTGTCACAGACAATTGTGGCATTTTCAATTATTGGAACAATGCTCCAACCTATTATCCCAGAAATTCCACAACGGTGACCTGGTGGGTGGAGGATATTTATGGAAATATATCCTCCGCAGAACAAGAAGTGGTGGTTGCAGATGATGATCCGCCCACATTTAGTTGTGTTGGCTCTCTTTGTCGTCAGGTTGATGAAGGGCAAACTTATTACACTGTAAACGGTCACGAGTTTAATCCATACGGCGTTTATGATTGTTCCGGGATCAAGAGTATTACCAATGATTTTGACGGAAATGCTTCATTAGACGGAGCTCAGATCCCGACAACAACTACTTCAATCACCTGGACAGTGACAGACAATGCGGATAATGTCAGCACATGTACTATCAATATTTCTATTCTTTCCAGTGATCCTCCGTCAGTGACCTGCAGGGGAAATGAAACAAGACCGACAGATGCCGGGACTTGTACATATATTATTTCCGGAACCGAATTCGATATTTCTTCAACAACAACTCCGACACCTACTATAACTTATACCCTTTCAGGTGCTACCACGGGTAGTGGTGGCTCAACATTATCTGGAGTAACGCTTAACAGAGGTTTGACTACAGTTACCTGGAAAGCAGTTTCGGGCACGGAAGAAAATGAATGTTGCGTTTTTACGATCAATGTTTATGACAATCAGAATCCTTCAGTGACATGGCCTGAAAATGTAAGTGTTAATGTGGATGTAGGGGGTTGTACAGCAACCAATGTGAATTTGGGAACGCCCACAGCCACGGATAACTGCGATGATGATGAAGTTATTGTCTTTACCCGTACGCCTTCAGGGAACACCTTCCAGATAGGTACTACCTCAGTTTACTGGCGTGCAACTGATATCAGGGGAAATGTTAGTACACATACCCAGACCGTAACCGTTGTGGACAATATCGCGCCCGTAATTGCCTGCCCCACCGAAAGGTATTACCGCGAGTTCAACAACTCAAGCGTCAGCTATTACACCATAACAGGCACGGAGTTCAGGCCCGGCCGTTCCGATAACTGCACCATTGCCAGCTACACCAACAATATTCCGGGATGGACAACCAGCACACTAAATGGCCATAACCTTGCCATTGGCGACCATGCCATAGTTTGGACTGCCACTGACGGAAGCGCCAACACTGCCGAATGCACCGTGAACGTTACGGTGGTGGATTCCTTTGAGCCCATCCTGAACTGTCCTGATGATGTTACCTTTTACAGCCCTGCTGACCAATGTGACTATACCGTTTCTGGCACAGCCATTGACCCCTCCTGGCAAAACCAAAGTGTGATCGCTGGAAGAACACTTACACATAATATACAAACGGGCAATTCTGCAATTGTCCCTTATGCTTTGAGCTCAACTACATTGGCAGGTGCTGTCTTTCCCAAAGGAGTAACTTCTGTTACCTGGACAGCCAGTCAAACCATTGGTGGTATCACTTATACCACAACGTGTGAATATAATATTGAAGTGATTGATAATACTCCTCCTGTAATTACTCCTCCAGCCGATATTTCTATTGACAATACACCCGGATTCTGTTATAACAATTCATTGGTACTTGATCCGCTTGTGGTAACGGATAATTGTACAACTTATGGAAACCTGACGATTATCAATAATCGTCCGGTAAATTTCCTGGTAGGCACAACCAACGTAAGATGGACAGTGACCGACGAAAGTGGTAATTTCTCAATTTACGTCCAGGAAGTAACAGTGATGGATAATGAAGGACCTGAAATCTCAAATTGTCCAACAGAACCCATCACAGCGCAATCAATTGGTGCTTCCTGTCAGGCGGTGGTATCATGGCCTCCGCTTATTGCAACTGATGCTTGTAGCGGTGTGCTGAGTTTTGTCACGTCTCATTCTCCCGGTTCACTATTTCCGGTAGGTACTACCGAAGTAACATATACAGCTATTGATAATGAGGGAAATATCAGCACATGTACATTCGATGTTATTGTGACAGACATTCCTCCGGTTATAACCTGTGTAAGTGATCAAACACGCTCCACCAATTCGGGTGTATGTTCCTATAAAACACTTGGAAATGAGTTTGACCCGTTGGTATTCAGTGATAACTGTGCAGTAGCCAGTTTGAGCTGGAGTTTTTATGATAAAGTTGAGGAAGAAGTTGTAACAGGCTTCAATACACTTTCAGGAGTGGTAATACCCCGGGGATTTGGACTGGGAGAAACAGGTATAGTTACTATTACCTGGACAGCCACCGATGTGAAAGGAAATACGACGAATTGTGAATTTGATCTGACCATTCAGGATCTGGAAGGCCCGAAAATCATTGTGCCGGGTAATGCTATAAGGTATACGGATAGTTATACCAATACATATACAGTAAATGGAACCGAATTCGATGATGTCATTGCTACGGATAACTGTGGCATAGTAGTAAAACTTGAGAATCATTACAATTCATCAACTCTTGCAGATAAAACACTTAATGTGGGTTTAAATATTATATCCTGGTATGCAGAGGATGATAAGGGTAATCATAATACTGAATTGTTTTATGTAACCATACTTGATAATCTGGATCCCAGGTTACAAGATGCAGAAACCGGAACTACTGTCAATGCAGGAGAAGAATGTGAAATAGCAGTAAATTATACTCCTCCGGTTTTTGAGGATAATGTAACCGGAGTTCCACCCAATATAGGTAGTCTTTCTATCACGATTTCGCCGGATTGGGCTGTACCGGGTGCAATTTTCCCAGTAGGAGTGACAGAAGTAACTTATATGGTGGTTGATGAAGCCGGGAATAATTTTGCCTATACATTTGATGTAACTGTTTTGGATGAAACCCTGCCAGTGATTACTTGCCCGGCAGGATCTCCATTTACCAGACAAAGTGATCCGGGAGAAGCATATTATACAGTGAATGCAAATGAATTCAATGCTGCTGCTACTGATAATTGCGAAGTAAACCTTACGAATAATTTGGATTTTTCTTCAAATCTTTCCGGTGACCACATTCAGATAGGTGAGCATACCATTACATGGACAGCTACTGATGCAAGTGGAAATGTTTCTACCTGTCAGATTGAGGTTGATGTAGAGGATAATGAAGATCCTGTGATCGCCGAGTGTCCGTCGTCATCTGTAGACCGGGTTGCAGATTTGAATTTCTGCCGCTATCGGGTGGCCGGTGCTGAATATGATCCCTTTGGCTTTACTGATAACCATCAGCTCCAAAAAATAACTTACCAGATTGACATGGATGCTCCGGTTGGTAATGATCTGACCACCTCTTTGGCTGGCGTGGATATACCTGTAGGCGAGCACACCATTACCTGGACACTTTATGATGTCAGCGGGAATATCACTACCTGTGTAATAGACTTTGACGTAATTGACACACAGCCACCGGTGATTGTAATTGCAGACAATCAAAATCGCACAGTTGATGCCGGTGAAGCAAATTATACAATAATAGAAGATATTCCGGGCAATAGTTGGAATCCGGTGGTAACCGACAATTGTGCAGTACAATTGATTACATACAAGATCAATGACGAAGATCCTGTTGGAACTGGAACAGGAACCTCCATTTTAGGTGAAGAACTCCCGGTTGGAACCCATGATATTATTTGGGAAGCAACAGATATTTACGGGCACAAAAGCACTGGAGTATATACTGTCATAGTGACTGATAATGAGCCTCCTACGGTCAATTGTAATGATATAACGGTTGAATTGAACAGTAACGGACTTTATACTCTTACTGAAGATGATAAAGAAGCTATCGGCGCAGGATCTTCGGACCCAAGCGGAGACGTGATATTCACCGTTTCACCTGATGTTTTTGAATGCATTGATGTGGGTGAAAATGATGTTACTCTCACTGTCACGGATATTTATGGAAATTCGGCAACCTGTGATGCAGTGGTGACTGTGGAGGATAATATTGCCCCGGCTGCCATTTGTAAAAACATACTATTGCCATTAGATGTACTAGGTCAGGCAACTTTAACAGCCAGTGATATCAATAATGGATCTGCCGATGCATGTGGCATTGCGAGTTTGTCAGTGGATAAAACCAACTTTACTTGTTCTGATTTTGGTGTCAATACAATAACACTTACGGTTACTGACAATAATGGGAATTCTTCAATCTGTACATCTGAGGTAACTATTGAAGATGATTTAACTCCATCTGCAGTATGCAATCCGATAACCATTTACCTGGATGATAATGGTAATTATTTATTGGGAATTGATGATGTGAATGCGATATCACTTGGTTCAACGGATAACTGTTCGCTAATCAGATCAGTAGTACCAAACACTTTTAATTGTAATGACATAGGTTCAAATGAAGTGACTCTGACCGTTACCGACCCGAGTGCAAACAGTGATGTTTGTACTACGACCATTAATGTCGTTGACAATGAACCTCCGGTAGCAATTTGTAAGAACATCACAGAGGTATTGGATGCACTTGGTACAGCAAGCATTCTTCCCGGAGATATCAACAACAACTCAACAGATGCCTGCGGAATTTTTAGTCTTTCTGCAAGCAAAACTGATTTTACGTGCGCTGATTTAGGTGATAATAACGTGACTTTAACATTGACAGATAATAATGGAAACTCATCAACCTGTTTGGCCATTGTAACCATCGTAGATGATATTGATCCGGGAGTCATTTGTACCGGAAATAAAACGGTTAATACAGATCTGGATGAATGCAGTTACCAACATTCTGGAACAGGATGGGATGCTTCGGCCAATGATGTCTGTACAACCATTGCCAGCCTGACCTATGCTTTGTCGGGAGCAACAGAAGTTGTTTCTAATCCTCTGAATACCAGTTTAAATAATGTTGAATTCAATAAAGGTGTTACTACAGTTAACTGGACAGCTGTTGATGGATCAGGCAATAGTTCAAACTGTTCTTTCACAGTTACTGTTGAGGATAATCAGGATCCTGAAGCCATTTGTCAGAATTTGACAATACAGCTGGATGTAACCGGTGAAGCGACGATCACACCAGCACAGGTTGATAATGGCTCAAATGACAATTGCACGGATATTTCACTTTCTCTGGATCAATCAACATTTGATTGCAATGACCTTGGAGTTAATTCTGTAACACTGACAGTAACTGATGGTAGTTTAAATACTTCAACCTGTTTGGCAAATATTACAGTTGAAGACATCATTCCTCCGGTAGCGGTTTGTCAGGATATCACCGTTCAACTTGATGTTTCAGGTGAAGTAACTGTACCAGGAAATCAGGTAAATGACGGCTCAACAGATAATACTTCATGTCTGTTGACCTACTTAGTTTCAAAAACGAGTGATGGAATTTATACTGAAAACATTGAATATCATTGTGGAGAAGTTGGCATAAGAACCTTATACATGAAAGTTCGTGACTTAGCCGGAAATCTTTCAACAGACTATTGTTCAGCTACTATTACTGTCGAAGATAATGTAGATCCGGATGCACTTTGCAAAAATATTACTGTTCAGTTGGATGTAACAGGCAATGCCAGCATTACTGCCAGTCAGATTGACAATGTTTCCACAGATGCCTGCGGAATTTTTAGTCTTTCTGCCAGCAAAACTGCATTTTCATGTGCTGATATAGGTGAAAATACGGTTACGTTGACTGTTACTGATGTAAATGGAAATATTTCTACCTGCGATGCCTTAGTCACGATTGAGGATGAGGTAAACCCGGTATTTACATCCTGCCCGGGGAATAAAACAGAAGTTACCGATAATGATTTATGCACTTATGAACATCCTGATGACACATGGGATCCCGTAGTGGGAGATAATTGCGGAGTAAGTACCCTGATATATACGGTTTCAGCTCCTTCAACCTTAACAGCCCCAAACACGACGCTGGAAGATCAGATATTTGCTAAAGGAATAACTACGGTTACCTGGACAGCAACAGATGCATCGGGCAATAGTGAAACCTGTGTGTTCACGGTTAACATCAATGACGAACAAGATCCGGAAGCTTTATGCAAAACTTACACTGCTCAATTGCAACGCAATGGTGAAGCCATTGTCACACCGGTACAAATTGACAATGCTTCTTATGATAATTGTGGAATTGTCACTTACGAAATTTCAAAGGATAATACAAACTGGGCTTCTTCTGTAACATACAATTGTTCAGAAATCGGCACGCCAACAGCTTATTTAAGGGTAACTGATGCAGCCGGAAATTCAGATGTCTGCTCACACCAGATTTCGGTGGTTGACCAACAGGCGCCAGCATTGGATGCTGAAGATATTGCAGACCTTGAAAAAGAAACAGATAATAATGTATGTACCTATACACATACTGATAACCAATGGAATCCAACTGACAATTGTGATCCTGCACCGACGATCACTTATACATTGAGTGGCAGTACAACTGTGGTTACTCCACCAAATACAACCCTGAATGGTCAGGTATTTAATCAGGGTAGCACAACGGTAACCTGGACAGTTGCTGATGCGAGTGGAAATAACGGAATAGTTGAGTTTGTGGTAGTGGTTATTGATGAAGAAGATCCAACGATTACTTGTCCGGCGAATATTACTCAAAGTGTTGCTGACCCGGGTGATCTTGATGCGATCGTATCATTAATTCCCAATCCGGATTATGATGATAATTGTGCAGTTACCATGCTGACCTATGCCTTTAGCGGAGCTACAACATCAAACCATCAACTTTCAGGGATCAATTTGTTGAACGAAGCCACTTTTAATGTTGGGACAACTACTATCAGCTATATAGCATATGATGCTGCAGGGAATTCACACAACTGTAATTTTACAATAACAGTAAATGCTTTGCCATTGGATGCGGTAATTGTTGCCGGAGGCCCAATCACTACATATGAAGATCAGGCACATGGTCCAGCTACATTTACAGTTAAGTTGCCTGCAGCTCCAACAGGAGATGTTTGTATAGATGTAAAAAGCCTGGCAACTTCTGAAGGATTGGTCAATACCGCCAACAACCGGGCAGGTGCAGCAGAGACAAAAATGATCTGCTTCAATGAATCAAACTGGAACGTAGAGCAAACCATCTATGTTTTTGGAGTTGATGACCTGGTTGATGAAGTAGTTGATAACAATCCATATACTATTGAACTCACTATTAATCAGGCAAATACTGATCTTGGTTCTGGATTCTACTATGCTGATCCTGAAGATGTTGATGCAACACATGTGGACAACGATATTGCAGGAATCACTGTGGTGCCGATTGATACAGAAACTACTGAAGCAGGAGGTACCGGTACCTTTACGGTGGTGTTAGACACAGAGCCTACTCACGATGTAACGATAACGCTTTCAAGCAATGATCTGACAGAAGGGGATATTACTGATCCGGTAACAAAAACCCTTACTTTTACACCCGCCAACTGGAATATTCCCCAGTTAGTGACTGTTACTGGTATCGATGAAGAGATAGTGGATGGTGATGAAAGTTACGATATAGTTACGAGTGCAAGCTCTTCGACTGATCCCCAATATCACAATCTGGTTGTGGATGATGTAACGATGATCAATCTGGACAACGATGTTCCCGGTTTCATTGTTACACCGCTTACGCTGGTAACTACAGAACACGCGACTACACCTACCACTGCTACGTTTACTGTCAGGCTGACCAGCAAACCAGCTACTGATACACAAGATTTTGAGGTTGTGGTAAATGTAGTCAGTGGCGACCTGACCGAAGGTACAGTGGACTTATCAACCCTTACCTTTACTGCAGCCAATTGGGATATTCCTCAAACGGTTACAGTAACTTCTGTTGACGATATAGTAGTAGATGGCAATATCACTTATACCATTACCCTTTCAACTGACAGGGACGAATTGGAAACAACTGATCCTGTTTACAGGGATTTATCAACTGAAGATCCGGACAATGTATCGGTTACCAATAATGATAATGATGCAGCTACGGTTTCTATCAATAATGTAAGTCTTCCTGAAGGGACATCCGGGACGACCACTCCATTTTCATTTGTTGTGACACATTCAGGACAAGAAGTGATCGGTGGATATTCAGTGACCTGGTACACAACTCCGGGTACTGCCCGTGCGCCCAGTGATTTTACAGGAGCAGGAGGCACTATTAATTTTGATGGATCTGTTGGAGAAACAGAAACCATTACCATTCTCATCAACCATGACAATATGGTTGAACCTAATGAAATATTTACGGTAGTACTGAATACTGTTAATGCAGGCGGTAAAAATGTAACAATACCTCTTGCAGGGAAAAACGGGACAGGAACTATCCAAAATGATGACGCTTCATCACTTTCTATCAATGATGTATCCATTGTGGAAGGAAACAGCGGTACTCAAACACTTACATTTACGGTGACACTGACCAACCCGGTTGAGTTAGGTGTAAAAGTAGATTACACCACGCAGAATGTAACAGCGCTTTCCGGTGAGGATTACGTCGGTACATCGGGTACTTTGACCTTTATTGGCAATGCAGGAGAAACCAAAACCATAAATGTCACTATTCCGGGAGATATAAAAGTGGAAATGGATGAAACTTTCAATGTGATCCTGAGCAATATTCGTTTAGGTAATGACAATACTGATGCTAACCTTTCGATATCGGATGCCACAGGAGTCGGAACCATTACGAATGACGATTCAGCAACTTTAAGCATTGATAACGTTACGCTCAGTGAAGGACATGCAGGTAATACCAATTTCGAATTTACAGTTACAATGAGTCAATTGTCGGATGCTATTGTCACCGTTGATTATGCTACGGTTGATGGAACTGCGACGTCGGCAGACAGTGATTATAATCCTGTCTCAGGCACTTTGACATTCAATCCCGGTGAAAGCACGAAAACCATAACTGTTCCTGTAAATGGCGATTCAAAAGTTGAACTAAATGAAGCATTTACTGTTGTTTTGAGCAACTTGGTCAACAACGGAAGAAATATATCCATTCATCCTGCGAATCATACAGGAACAGGTACTATAACTAACGATGATGGAGCTACGCTCGCTATCAATGATGTAAGCATTGCTGAAACAGATGCCGGTACAACAACATTGGAATTTACCGTTACTCACAGCGGTGATCCTGTAGATACTGGATTTTCAGTAGATTTTGCTACTCAGAACAGCACTGCAACGGTTATTGATGGTGACTATGTTTCTCAAACCGGTACGCTTAATTTTAGTGGAGCAACCGGAGAAACTCATTCTATCAGTATCACTATCAATGGAGACGAAAAAGTGGAACTGGATGAAACATTTAATATACTTTTAAGCAATATTCAGGCAGGCGGCCGGAATGTGACCTTTACCAAGCATACAGGCATGGGAACAATTGAAAATGACGATGCTGCTGAAATCAGTATAAATAATGTTACTTTGAATGAAGGACATGCAGGTAATACCAATTTCGAATTTACTGTCTCCATGACTTATGCCTCAGATGCAATAGTTGCTGTAAACTATACCACTGCAAATATCACTGCGACAACAATTGACAACGATTATACACTTACATCAGGAATGCTCACTTTCAATCCGGGAGAAGTTACGAAAACAGTTTCAGTTCCTGTGATCGGAGACAATACAGTTGAACTTGATGAGACATTTTCTGTTAATTTAAGTGGACTGGTAAATAACGGAAGAGCTATAACTATTTTAGACGGCAACGGTTTGGGTACTATATTAAATGATGACCAGGCTGTGGTTGCTATTACTGATGTTTCAGAGTTTGAAACAAATTCAGGACAAACTACTTTCCGTTTTACAGTGACATTGTCAACTGATTCAGATGCAACAACTACAATTGATTATACCACAGTGGATGGAACAGCTCTTGTAGCAGATGATGATTATGAGTTTCAATCCGGAACGCTTACATTCTTACCAGGTGAAACTGTTAAGTATATTGATGTGTTGGTCAATGGCGATTTAAAGGTTGAACTTGACGAAACCTTTTCCATTAGTCTGAGTAACCTGGTTGAGGATGGAAGAAATGTGGTCATGCCTGAAACAGTGGGAAGCGGAACAATTAATAACGATGATTCGGCGACGATAAGCATCAATGACTTGTCGATTGACGAAGATCATTCCGGAACCACTGAATTTACTTTTACCGTTACTATGTCAACCACATCGGATGTAGCGGTGTCATTTAATTATGTGTTGGCCAATGGTACTGCGTTGGTCGGTGATAGTGATTACCAAATGATCAGTGGTTCACTAACATTTGATCCTGGCCAAACAGAAAAAACCATCACTGTTCTGGTCAATGGAGATATTAAAGTTGAGCTCGATGAAACATTTGCAGTAAATCTTTCCGATTTGGATAATGATGGACGTGATATAGACTTCGGCAAATTTATCGGAGTTGGTTCTATCATGAATGATGATAATGCAGAAATTATGATTACCGATGTGATCCATAATGAACCTAATCCGGGATATACCCAGGAGTATATTTTCACGGTAACGCATAGTAGCAGCAGTGTAGACTCACCTTTTACAGTTAATTTTGAAACAGTTGATGTAACTGCAACAGCAGGAAGTGATTATATTTCATCCACCGGTACATTGACTTTTAGCGGTGCTACTGGCGAAAGTCATACTATTACGATTGTGGTGAATGGAGACCATATCGTGGAACCAACAGAACTGTTTCATGTCTTACTCACCGAAGGTGATTTTCTCGGCAAAGATATTTTTATCACCAAAGATACAGGAGTCGGTGCTATAACAGATTATGATGTTACCAATGTTAGCATTGTTGCTACGAATCACGGTGCTGAACCAGGAACAAATGGCCTTTTTACAGTTTCGATGCCATTTCCATCTGAAAGCGATACCGAAATTAGTTATACAGTAACAGGAACGGCTACCCCAGGCGCGGATTACACATCACTTTCAGGAACAATTATTATACCCGCGGGTTTGCTGACAGCTACCATACCAGTACCAGTTATGGATGACGACTTATTTGAAGAAACAGAAACGGTCATTGTGACCCTTCAAAGCATTGTTTCAGGAGAATCATATGTATTTATCGGTTCACCTAATACTGCTACTGTAAATATCACAAACGATGATGATGAAGCCACGGCATTTGCCGGTGATGATGCAGCCATTTGTTCTTCAACAGCTTCTTACACGATAGCTGATGCCACAGCTACGGATGCAGACACATATTCCTGGGTCACCAGTGGAACTGGGAGTTTTGGGGCTACAGGTAATACACTGAATGCAACTTACACTCCAAGTACAAACGATATTAATGCAGGTCAGGTAACCCTTACTTTAACTGTTTCGGGTAATGGAGGCACTGCTACAGATGAAATGATATTAACAATTTGGGCAGCAGCTACGGTTTATGCAGGACCAAATGCAACAATTTGTTCAGGTAATTCTTATGTTATTACAGCTGCAACAGCCTCTGATTATGAGACTATTACCTGGTCAAGTACAGGTGGAACATTTAATAACGCGAATGCATTAAATCCAACTTTTACACCTTCTACGACTGGAAATATTACGCTTACATTGACTGCAACCGGTTTAGGAAATTGTCCTGATGCTGTTTCGTCCATGATTTTAACTGTGAATCAGTCTCCGACTTTAACAGCCAGCGGTATCGTGAACACGCAGTGCAATGCATCGGTTGGACAGGTGGTACTGAGCTCAAGTGATGCAAGCACGATCACATTGAACGGAGTGACACAAGCTTCAGGAACAACCTGGACAGGACTTGCGGCGGGCTATT
>DDTL01000107.1 GCA_002344345.1 Saprospiraceae bacterium UBA2365 | reverse complement strand
TGGAAGTGATTCCGAAGAATACTACTAAAGCAGCGAATACAAAGAATAATTTTTTCATGGTTTAAAATTTTTAAAAGGTTAACAATAATGCCATATAATATTCAATTGTGATGCCAATACGAAGGAATGAAATGTAATTCATTGTAATTCAGGGTTATAGTAATTTTGGGCACAAAAACGAAGAATAAAATGTTCTTCGTTTTCGAAGAATATAGCTTCGGTTTTAAAGAGAAAATGAATGTTGATGGCTTTGGATGATGAATAGTCTGGTAAAAGGTCTTTGCGTTGTCTGAAGTTTGCAAATCAGACAAATATGGTTTAATAATAAATGGTGATTATGTTAACTGTGGTTTGGAGGTACCGGTGATCATTCGGGATAAAACTTTTTTTTGATTCGATATGGACAGTTACCGTCAGGAATGATACAAGTCTGATTTGCAAACTTCAGACAATGGATCATGTTACCTGAGGTTTGCAGGTACTGGTGATAATTCAGGATTAAGCATTTTTTTGGCTCGATGTGAAAAGGTACAGACAGGGATGGGATGATACAAGTCTGATTTGCAAACTTCAGTAAACGAGGGTGAAACTTTCGGGAACTGTTGTATTTTTAAAATTATTCGAATCTATAAAATGGTATGTTAATGATCTATTTTGTATTTTTTGAATGTTTAATTGTATTATTTGAATGTATGTTTGTATTATTTGAATGTATGTTTGTATTATTTGAATGTATGTTTGTATTATATGAATATATGTTCGTATAATTTGAATGTTTGTTTGTATATATAAAATGTTTGTTTGTATTTTTTGAATGATCAGTTCATTCATTTGAACAAAATCTTTGTGATCACATAAGCTTAAACCGATTTATTGGTTGAGAGGGTTGAAAATACCTTAGATGTTTTTGGTGAGGGAAAGACTTTCCACATATTCAGTTTGTATCAAAGGGTAAAGTGATCTTTGTTGAATGTTTTAATGTCTTAAAAATTGAATTCATGTATTTTATGGCAGAACTTTAAGGAAATTTGGTATAGAATAAAACCGTATTAAATATCGAACCCCGTAAGATATGCATCCTACGGGGTAAATATGCTGTCTGGCATTATTTCCGCATCCTATTTCTTTATAATTATGTAATGGTTTAGCTCAGTAGTCTTTTTGTTTAGCTCAAAAGTCTTTTAGTCTTAAGTCTTTTAGCTAATGATTTATACCAAGGGTTAAAACCTCTGATTCCGGAACAAATCACGTGTCTTTTTCTCAATGTACCCGCTTAATTCCAAGAGACAAACAAGCTAACAAACTAATTGCTAACCACCTAAATAACTACATAATTATTACATAAAAACACCAATTCAACCATAAAGAATTTATGTTTTATGAGGTTAAGCCCCAAAAAAGCTGCTTTGCGGGAAGTCAGAACAGAAAATTTGTTTAACCGGCATTTGAAGCAAACAACATGGTGGTTAGTTTTGCTTACTAAGCGCCTAAAGTATTTTGTTTAAAATGAGCTTTTTAATTTCCAATGACGATCCAATTGGTACCATCGCTTTGAATATGGTATCTTTGATTGGCTGAAATGGAAGTTATGTTCTGATTGGTCACATCGTCATAAACATTTGTTCCACCGGTAACCGTTATATTTTTGGAAGATATCCCGTTGCTGCCTATGAGGATGTATATTCTGCCTGTGCAAGTGTTTGGATTGGGCAGCGTGACGGATGTAATATCGTTCAGAATTCTGACAGTATAATGCGTTTCATTTATGTTGAAGGCACCAGTGGATGTGCCGGTTGTATTGAATTTCTTTGAAACAGAACCTTCGATTTGCAAATCAGAATGTGGCTGATTGACACCAACGCCAATTCTTCCCAGACCTGTAACGACCACATCTTTGGTCGTAGTTCCGTTGCCTTTGTAATAAAATGCATATCTGTTGGCATTCGTCCCCAAATTGGGTTGATAAAAACCATAGTAATTGGTTACACCACCTAAGGAGGAGTGGATACCTGAGTAAAACCCGTAATAATTCGTAACTGTGCCATTTACCTGCCCCGGAAAGTCGTTACTGAATCCATACATATTCGTTGTGTAAGATCCTGCTCTGAAATCGAGGGTATTTTGGAATCCATAAAAAGTGGTAATGTCTGTTCCTTCGCCTTTATATTCATTTAAAACACCGGTGACGTAAGGATAATTTGCCGTATTGATGTTCCAGATCCGGTTTCTTTGAGCCCTGAATAAGCCGGAAGTTGGATTTAAGCTGGAGCCGCTTCTGAGATACATCAGGTTTTCTATGCCGAAAACATTGCTGGCTGAACCACCGCTTTGAACATCGAGTTCATTGTTTATGGCAAAAATATTTCCTGTGTATGCACTGGTCGGGCGAAAGGTTAAATTTAAATTATTAAAACTTGAACCTGCGATTTCCTGACCTACTCTCATTCTTTTCGTATTATTGGTTCTGAACCAAAGTTCTGTGTTATCGGTAGTTCCGATAAAATTTGTGTTCGGGTCAGTATTGGCATCTCCTGTTGTACTCCAGGTTGAAGATTCTGTATTCAACAATTCCCAGTTGCTTCCGGTCCAATAATAAAACCCCTTTTTTAAGTCATTGGAAACTGTAGTGTTATAAATCAACAAACTTTCCACGTTGCCATCATTCATGGTCGTATTATCAGTTGGTCCCTGGAGCGCTATCCTGGGGATCAACATTCCCCTGTTGGATGATTCCAGTTCCAAAATTGAAGAAACATGCGGATTGGTTGTGCCAATTCCAAGCTGACCGAATACACTTAATTGGACCAATAAAAACAAAAACGCCAATTTGAATTTTGAGTATACCCTTAAGGTATAAAAGATCAATACAATACTATGGTTTTTTTTCATGGTTAAATTTTTAAAATTTCTTTATAAGTTGTTTTAATTTTCTTTTTCTGCCCGATCCTTTATTTTATCCGGATGTGCTGTAGATTTCTCTTAAAATCAGTTCAGCTGAGCTTTTAATCACCCCTGAATTGTCCGACCCTCCATTGTTGGTTTGCGATTTCAATCGATCCCTTGCGCGCGCGATTTTTTCGCTGATCCTATATTGACCCCTGGAACTTATTGTTCCACATTTATTGCAGGTCGCATTTCTCGTTCATTGGCCTGAAAAAAACACAGCCTGTAAAGCGTGTAGTTTGCAACGCATGCCAGATAGGTATCAAAAGATTTTCCTCATCAGGAAAATACTTTTCTCCCGGACAATTAAATGTATTGTACTTGTTAACCTGACGGGGAAGATCAGATTTGCAACTTCTGCCAGGCAATCAGCTTTGATCTGAGATATTCTTGCTGAAAATTCCTTTGCCAAAGTCTTACAAACTGAAAATCAAGTCACCTATGCTCTTGCAATGGACGTACCAAAAAAATTGAAAGATCATAATGCGTTGATTTTCTATACATTAAAAAAAAACCTTCCAAAACCAGGGTATTTAGATTCTTCATTTTTGAATACTCAGGCTTCATTTTTGAAGATGGATTTAATAAACTGGTTTTCAATATTTTTGGGATTGGAAAAACACAATCCTGAGTGTCAGGTTCTGATCGAATCAGGGCGTTTCATTTTTTGGCTCAGGACTGACTCTTTTTCATTGTAAATGAGCCAGGATTTTTTACTGTTTCTATGATCCCATATTGGCACAAAATCCTTAGTTTTGAAATTGACAAAGCAAAACTATCTGATATCTAAACCATCCTGATGAATTATTTATCCGGATTGCTTTGAATAGAAAAACGATCGACTACGCTTGAGAAACTGTCCATAATTGGCATTAAAGTTAAATAAACAATGACTTACAGAGAAAAAAAAACGACCGGATTTATTGGCAACTTTGTACAGTGTTTTTGGGAATATACCAATGCGGATCAGGTCACGGAACATACGATCCTGCCCGATGGTTACTTTGACTTGATCGCTGTTTTCCAAAACAATCAGCTACAATTCATCAAACTTACAGGCACATGGACAGCTCCTGTCAATATCATCATCCCAGAAAACACACGGATCTTTGCCATTCGTTTTAAATTGCTTGCTACTGAATACCTATTCCGGCAGGAGATAAAATCGATCAGGGATACCGCCCGTGCATTGCCAGCTGATTTTTGGCAAATTCAAACTTATCAAAGTCATGAGTTCGATCGCTTTGTGGCAGATGTCTCTTTTCATCTCGATCATTGCCTGAAACACCTTCGTGAAATCGACAACCGGAAGCTTGAATTGTTTGCATTGATCTATGAGCAAAGGGTTGATTCTGTGGCAGAAATTGCGGATCGGGTATTTTGGAGCAGCAGGCAAATCAACCGCTATTTTAATGCACAATTCGGCTTCCCGCTTAAATTATTTTTGAAGATCGTTCGTTGCCAAACTACTTACAAAGACATTTCCAATGGAAGTCTTTATCCGGCGAATAATTATTATGATCAGGCACATTTTATCAAGGATGTAAAAAAAATCACCGGATCTACTCCGAAAGAATTGTTCAAAAACAAAAATGACCGATTTTTACAATTATCCAATGCCAAACTTCCTTAATTTTGAGGCATTAATTTGTTTATTATCTGCAAATATTTAAGCGGTTGGCTGATCAGATTGCAGGTCTAAAAAATTGTATTCCTGTATTTTTTGGCAGAACTTTAAAGAAATTTGATGTAGAATTACAGGCCAACAGAATATTTAACCCGTAGGATGCATGTCCAACGGGGTCGAGCCCCAAATACGGGCAGGCCCCAAATACGGGCAGGCCCCATACGGGCAGGCTCCATACGGGCAGGCTCCATACGGGCAGGCCCCATACGGGCAGGCTCCATACGGGCAGGCCCCAAATACGGGCAGGCCCTAAATACGGGCAGGCCCCATACGGGCAGGCCCCATACGGGCAAGCTCATACGGGTTCTTAAATCATTTTCCTCTTTGGTGCTGGCTGGTCCAGGATTGGTCTTAAGGATTTGAGCGCATTCATAGAGAGAAAGAAAATAAAGTCCCGTAAATGCTGAGATTTTGACTTTGGCCATTCAACTCAAGCTAAAAGGACAAAGGCTGAAAAACTATCAAGATAAACAAATGTTATGATTGAAGTTGTTTAAAAATGTATCTTAATGCTTTCAAACAAATCATTGAAAGCCCTGACGAATGCTGACGATGCTTTGCATATCAGCACTTATCAGTCAAGCTTGTACTGACGAAGCATACTAGTCAGCATTTTCAATCAGCATTTTCAACCAAATGCTTCAGCTTTTTTTGATTCCGTACATTCCGGTACGCAATACTGACGAAGCAAGCTTGTCAGGATCTGCGATACTGACGAAGCAGAGCCTATCAGGATCTGCAATACTGACGAAGCAGAGCCTATCAGGATCTGCAATACTGACGAAAACAAGCTTATCAGTATCTTTGATCCAAAAAAGAGCTTCGCCTTGACTTTTTGGCTGACCCACCACTTCGTGTTCCATCCCTTGAATATCCATCGGATATTCACCTTTCGGAACGGTCGGTCATTTTCAGCTATCAACATAATTCTTAAACAACTTCATTTTTAAATTAAAAAAAACGGTTATGCTGGCAAAAAAACTTACACCCAATCTTGAAGTTTCCGATATACGGGAAACTGTTTTATTCTATGAACAAAATCTTGGATTTCAATTGATCATGGCAGTTGCAGAAGATCAGTCCGGCATAGACCAATCGCTGTCGGAAGGAAGTGTGTATGTGTATGCGATGATGCAAAAAGATGATGTAGAACTGATGTTTCAACGGACGGATTCATTCAAAACAGATGTATCTCTGGCAGAGGGCCTGCCAATCGGGGCAAGTGTTTCGTTTTACATGGACATTGAAGGTATTGCTGATTTTTATCATGGTTTGAAAGAAAAGAATCTGATCCTTACTGAACTGAAAACCACCTGGTATGGTATGAGAGAGTTTTACCTGAAAGACAATAATGGATATATTCTTGGATTTGCAGAAAAAAATGATTGAAAATGCATATTGAAGCTTTACGTGTGTTTTGTTTGTCGCTCAAAGGTGCGGAAGAGAAAATGCCTTTTGACGATCACACGCTTGTTTATACCGTAAAAGGCAAGATGTTTTGTGCAACGGATGTAAATGATTATGAACTTATTAATGTTAAATGTAAACCGGAAGAAGCCGTTTTGCTCAGGGAACAATACGAGGATGTGATCCCCGGTTATTACATGAATAAAAACCACTGGAACAGCATAAAGACAGACGGAAAGATACCGGATAAACTGATAAAAGAATGGATATTAAATTCGTATCAGCTGGTAGTCGCAGGATTACCAAAAAAACTGAGGGACGAATTGGACGCATAGAAGTATTGTATATAAGGGTCTGGTGAAGATCATTTTATACAGATGTATCAAGTAGATTTTTTGGAGATATTCAAGTGGTTAGCTAATTAGTCTGTTAGATTGTTAGTCGCTTAGGAACCAAAACTAACCTACATGCTGTTCGTTTCAGATGTAGGTTAAACAAATTTTTCTGTGCTGACTTCCAGCAAAGCGGCTTTTTTTTTGGGGCTTACTAACAAAAAACATAGTGTTTTTGAGGTTGAATGGATGCATTTTTGCCATAATTAAAAAGAAATTTGATGTGGAAATATAGCCACAAAGAATATTTACCCCGTAGGATGTAAATCCAACGGGGTCGAACCCCGAAGGATGTAAATCCAACGGGGTTCTTAAATCTATTCGTTCTCTCAATGTATATAGTCAAATTTAGCTGTTAATCTTTTAGTTTTCCCAATAAAGGTTTTTCTTCGGAATGGAGCATTTTAGTCTTTTGGGGTTGAGCGAATACATTGAGCAAAAGACAACTGATTTGTTCTGAAATCAGAGGTTTTAGCCCGTGGTATAAATCATTTGCGGATAGACTCAAGACTAATAGACCATGAGCTAAACAAAGACGTTTTTTTTAAAATTCAGAAAAAACTTTTACAAGTGAAAATTGAATGGCCTGGGATAAAAAATCATTAAATCATTGTTTTATTGTATTATTTGTGGTGCTTAGGCAGTAGAATGTAAGGCAATTTTTAGCAAAATACTCATTCATTGACATCTTAGCCAGGGTTTTGATCCCGGGAATGAATCTAAGGCTAAAAAGCTAAAAGACTAAATGACTTTCAAGCTAAACATTTCCGTTTTTGTTATATATTTGTTAGCTTAATTCGGATAAAAATGAAAAAAACAATACGGTTTTCAGGGATGTTGCTAGTTATTTTTTTAATGGTTATATCCTGTTCCAAACAAAAGCTTGAAGAACCTGTGATTTCAGCTGATTTTGACCAGACCATTTTCCATCTTGCCAACAGTTATATGTCAGCTTTGCCTGATCTGGACATAGATCAAATGACAGCAGAGGAGAAGAAACTGGTTGAATTGGGTAAAAAATTGTTTTATGAAAAAAACCTTTCCGGATCCAGGACGATCAGTTGTGCTTCCTGTCATGACATCATGAAATATGGTGTGGACAATAAAGCCCTTTCACCCGGAGATAAAAACCAGATAGGATTGAGAAATTCACAGACCGTACTCAATACCTTTCTGTACGGGGAACAAAACTGGGATACCAGGTTTAAATCCGTGGAAGATCAGGTGATGGGACCGATCTTCAGTGAGCTGGAAATGGCGATGTCCGGACCGGACGAATTGATCAGCAGACTGAGCGCCGATCCTTTTTATCAGAAAGCATTTGCGGAAGTTTTTCCGAATGACAATCCTTTCATCAACATGGACAACATCAAAAAAGCCATCGGTTCTTTTGAGCGGACTTTGCTGACTCCTTCCCGTTTTGATGAATACCTCAAGGGAGATCTTGATGCACTGAGCACAACTGAAAAACTGGGCGTTTACAGTTTTGTGATCAACTGCAAATCCTGCCACAGTTCTGCGCTGGTTGGCGCGGGTTTTGCCGTGGAATACCCTATTTTTGGGCATCACGAGGATTATTCAAATTCCAACCGGGACGATCTTGGCAGATACGATGTCACCAAAGACCCCAAAGATAAACGAGTTTTTAAAGTGCCGCAACTGAGAAATGTGGAAAAAACTTTTCCTTATATGCACGACGGCAGCGTTAAAACCCTGGAAGATGCGATACAGGTTTGCTCCATGGCAGAATCCAACTATCAACTGCCTGAAAAAGATGTCAGCAATATTGCTGCTTTTTTACGTACCCTGACGGGCAAAATTCCTGAACATGCCTTGGAGCAAAATCCTACTTTCAGGTAAAAACTAAGTTTAAACATGTTCCACAAATCAATTCTTCCGGCCTTCATTACTCTGGTTATCCTGTTTTCTGCATGCAAAAATTCATCGACTGGCGAGGAGCTTTTGCCCAAGGAAGAGGAGGAAATGATCCTCAAAACTGCCAGGGGATATTTTACACCGCTGTCTGAACCTGATCTCCAAAAACTGAGTTCAACTGAGAAAAACAGGATCGAACTAGGTAAAAAACTGTTTTATGACAAAAGATTGTCCGGCGCCCAAACCATTCATTGCGGATCCTGTCATAACATGGCAAAATACGGTGCCGACAACCTGGCCATTTCTCCCGGGGACAAAGATCAATTGGGACGTCGCAATCCACCAACTTTGCTCAATGCCCATTTACAGTCTGTCTTCAACTGGGATGCCAGGTACAAAACTTTAGAAGAGCAGGTTGTTGCGCCTATTTTCGACCCTTCCCTTATGGCCATGCCTGATTCCATCACTTTGCTAGACCGTCTTATAAGAGTTCCATATTATCAAAAAGCATTCAGAGAGGCATTTCCCGATGATGAACCAGTCATCACACTCAGGACGATCGGGAATGCCATCGGTGCATTTGAAAGGACGTTGACTTCACCTTCCAGATTTGATGATTACCTCAATGGAGATATCAAAGCGTTGACCACCAAAGAAAAACAAGGGATTAAAAGTTTTGTTGAAAAAGGTTGTATTCCCTGTCACAGCACGACTCTGCTTGGAGGCAATATGACGCAAAAATTTGCCCTCTTTGGTTACTACTGGGATTATACCAATAGCACTTACCGGGATAAAGGCCGGTATGAATATACCAAAAATCCTGCTGAGGAATATGTATTTAAGGTGCCGCAACTCAGAAACATCGAAAAAACTTACCCGTATATGCATGATGGTTCGGTAGGTTCCCTGGAAGATGCGATCAGGATCATGTCGATGACAGAATCCAACCTGCAACTGGATGAAGTTGATGTTGAAAAAATAGCCGCATTTCTACGCACGCTTACCGGCAAAATACCGAAGCACGCGCTGGAAGAAAACGGAAATGTGTTTGATTGAAAGATCAGCAATTTCCCATGCTACAGATGTCCTTGCAAACATCAGTATCCGATTCAAATTCCAGCGTCACATGGTCAATGCCATAATGGTGCAACATGTGCTTGACATTCGTTTTGATCCGGTCTATGGAACCGAGGCTTGTATTTTCTTCCACCACCACATGAGCTGTCAGCGCATTCACCGTAGTGCTTAATGCCCAGATATGCAGGTGGTGCAGGTTCTGAACACCAGGAACTTCAAGGATCTTTTTTGTGACAACCTTTGTATCCACATCTTTTGGCACACCATCTATGGTCAAAACCAGGCTATCCTTAAACAGACTCCAGGTAGAGAAAAATATCACCCCGATGATCACAAAACTCATGATCGTATCGATCAGATACCAATTGGTAGCCAGGATCACGATGCCGGCAACTACTACGCCAAAACTTACCAGTGCATCCGCCATCAGATGCAGATATGCGCCTTTGATATTGAGATCATGGTCCTTGTTCCTGAAAAACAACCAGGCGGTGAAAGCATTGATGATGATGCCAATACCGGCAACGATGATCGTAGTGGTTCCGTCGACTGACCGGGGATGCAGCAACCGGTGAACACTTTCCCATGCAATGCCTCCGATGACCACAAAAAGGATCAGGGCATTGACCAGAGAAGCGAGGATCGTGGTTTTGCCAAGTCCATAGGTCATCAACTGGTTGGATTTGACCTTTGACATACGGAATGCAAGCATAGCCAGCAAAAGAGAAAACACATCCGTCAGATTGTGTCCGGCATCAGACATCAAAGCCATGGACTGGCTGAACCAACCGGCACCGAACTCGATGATCACAAAAATCAGGTTCAGAATGATACCGACCATGAAGGCTGTGTTGATCGTTGACAACTTTTCATGGTGATGGTGGTGAAGATCATGATGGTGCGAATGTGTGGCACTCATAAGTTCATTTTTGATGTGGCAATATTAACTAAATAATTTCAGCGGTCATAAAGCAGGGCAAAACAAATTGCAACGGCCGATATTTTAGCTTCTTAAAAGGATCAAATTACAGCACTTGATTTCCAGAAAAGCACCTGCAGGAAATTTTTGAAAGGATCTTTAAGATTTTTTGAATGACAATTGGTTAAACTTCAGTGTCCTTTCAAAATTTCCTCATGATATTGTACAAAAAGTTTATATTTGTAAAAACTTATATATGTTTGATTTTTATCAAAATCATTCTTTAAAGCAATACAATACTTTCCATCTGAATGTAACCTCCAAAAATTTCCTCAGATTAAATACAAAGGAAGGGTGGACTTTGTTTTGTGAAACACAGAAAAACAAATTTTCAATTGATGATATCCTGATTTTGGGTGGTGGGAGCAACATACTGTTTTTGAATGATGTAGAAGCTTTGGTCGTTCATCCGGCGATGCATGGAATTCAAATCGTGGATGAAACCGCTGATCACACGATGGTAGAAGCAGACGCCGGTGTCATTTGGGATGATCTGGTGGAATGGACTGTTCGCAACGGATTGGGTGGTTTGGAAAATCTCTCACTGATACCCGGTTGTGTCGGCGCTTCGCCTGTTCAGAATATCGGTGCTTACGGGACTGAAGCAAAGAATACGATCAGTCTGGTGAACGGCATTGATTTGATCGATGGAAAAACCGTTGAATTGGACAATGCTTCCTGTCAGTTTGGCTATCGCAACAGTATTTTCAAAACCAGTCATAAAAACCTGCTCATCACCTCAGTCGTTTTTAAACTGTCAAAACATCCGGAATTTAAATTGTCTTACGGGCAATTGATGACTGAAGTGGAAAAACTCGGAACTGTGGATCTCCGCAATGTACGTCAGGCGGTGATCAACATCAGGCAGTCCAAATTGCCGGATGTGCGGGAGATTGGCAATGCCGGGAGTTTTTTCAAGAATCCGGTGGTGGACGCTGAAATCGCTGAACAATTGAAGCAGGCATTTCCCGAAATGCCTGTTTATAAAGCTGCCGGTAACCAGACAAAGCTTGCAGCCGGCTGGCTGATCGAGCAAGCCGGCTGGAAAGGATACCGTTCCGGAGATATGGGAGTTTATGACAAGCAGGCATTGGTATTGGTCAATTATGGAAATGCAACAGGCAGGGATATTTATGAACTGTCAGAAAAAATAATGAAGTCGGTGTTTGAAAAATTCGGTGTGGAACTCGAAAGGGAAGTGAATGTGGTCAAGGAGTGAACTGTAAGCTGTAATCTGTGATCTGTGATCAGGATGAATATTTTATCATGTGTTTGAGAGAAAACTTTATCAAGCTACTGATCACTGATCACTGATCACTAATCAAATACAGGATAGATAAATAAAAAAATAAAATAATATGGCAACTTTTAAAATAGAAGGCGGAGTCCGGCTTAACGGAAGTATTGAACCACAGGGCGCCAAAAATGAAGTGTTGCAGATCATTTGTGCCAGTTTGCTGACAGATGAGGACGTATTGATAGAAAATGTTCCGGAGATCCGTGATGCGATCAAATTGATCGAGACACTCCGATTGTTGGATGTTCAGGTTGAAAAGCTCGCACCCGGTAAATACCTGTTCAATGCCTCCAGGGTCAATATTGAAAAGCTTAAATCACCGGAATACACCCAAAAAGCAGCTAGTTTGCGGGGTTCCATCATGATTTTGGGACCAATGCTGGCAAGATTCGGACATGGTTTTATGCCCATGCCTGGTGGAGATAAGATAGGTCGCAGGAGGGTGGATACGCATTTTATCGGTTTTGAAAAACTCGGGGCAAGCTATGAATTTGATGTTGAGAATAGCTGGTTTCACATCGAAGCCAAAAAGCTGAAAGGTTGTTATATGTTGCTGGATGAAGCTTCCGTTACAGGAACAGCAAACATTGTCATGGCCTCTGTTCTGGCTGAAGGTGTAACCACGATTTACAATGCAGCGTGTGAGCCCTACATCCAGCAATTGTGCAAAATGTTGGTCAGCATGGGAGCAAGGATTTCCGGGATCGGTTCCAATCTGCTGACCATCACGGGTGTGACATCATTGAAAGGATGTCAACACCGTATCTTACCTGACATGATCGAGGTAGGCAGTTTTATCGGTTTGGCGGCGATGACCGGTTCAGACCTGACCATTAAAAACGCAGGGATCGACCATCTTGGGATCATTCCATCCTCGTTCCAGAGATTGGGCATCCGATTGGAGCGGAACGGTGATGATCTTTTGGTAAAGGATACTGCGCATTATGAGATCGAATCCTATATAGACGGTAGTATCATGACCATTGCCGATGCGCCGTGGCCCGGACTGACACCGGATTTGCTGAGTGTTTTTCTGGTGGTGGCTACGCAGGCCAAAGGCAGTGTATTGATCCATCAGAAGATGTTCGAGAGTCGGTTGTTTTTCGTGGACAAACTGATCGACATGGGTGCGCAGATCATTTTGTGTGATCCGCACAGAGCTACAGTGATCGGGATTGATCGCGCGTATCAGTTGCGCGCCACCCGGATGGCGTCTCCTGACATTCGAGCAGGAATCGCCTTGCTGATCGCTGCCTTATCTGCCAAAGGAACGAGTGTGATCGAGAATATCGAACAGATAGACCGCGGTTATGAGCATATTGATACACGGTTGGCGGCATTGGGGGCGAGGATAGTGAGAGGATAGGGGATTTTCTGAATATTCAGGTTTTTTAATTAGCAAAAACCTTTGTGACAAGCGATCTCTCGGTGCGTCTCAGAGTGCTTCTTTCAATCCCTTCCCGACTTTGCAGTTTTTTATGAAACATCCTTTCGGTAAGGCGTTCATAGTAATTTCTTTCCAAAAAACCGCCTGATTCAATTCGCCAATGTCCTGATCTTCAACTGCCTTTCAATTTCAGCCAGCGACATTTCAGTTTTGCAATAAATGGTCAATGTCTGCCCTGGTAAAAGGTCAAAATAGTTGTCGGCAAAGAAAGCTTCTCCTTCGGTTGACAGTAAAATATTTTTTGCAAAAACATCGGTTTTCAATGTGATCAGCATCCCGGCAACAGTTGTCCTGATCTCACGCTGAACCGTTGGTTTAGGTAATTTCAGGTCTTTGGGCGCTTCAAAGAACAAGTTGTTCTCCGACAGCAAAGCATTGCCTTCCAAAACCTGAATGTGCAGAAAAACTTCATATGACGGATGACCTTTCAAAAATTCAGTTTTATCCGCCGTGAAATAATTTGCACTTGAATTAGCTGGAATGGAGATTGTTTTGGAAATATCTCTAAGTACATTTCCTTTAAAATCCAGGAGTTTTATATCCATTTTTGCCTCAATGGGCGCCAAACGATCAGAAACCACATGAATTTCTACATTTTTCCCTTCAATTATTGGTGAAACAAGTACTTCATTATAAGCTTTGCGGACATAATAATGCAGTGCTTTCCAACGCCGGTAGTAATCCGTACCGGACCAACTTGCTACTGGCCAGCAATCGTTGAGCTGCCAGTAGAGCGTACCCATGTTATGTGGCATTCGTCTCCGGTGGGTTTCAATGGCGGATCTGATGGCTTCTGCCTGCAATATCTGACCCACATACAGGAAGGACTCAAAATCTCCCGGGGTTTTGTAGTACCAATCCATGTATTGTTTGATCCGCAGATTGCCGATACCGCTTCGCTGATGGGCTGCCATCACTTCTGACTCAATGTCCCAGTCAGAAGGCACTGTATAGGATTTTACGGATTTAAACTCCGGAAAAGACTGGAAACCATACTCACTCATGAACCTGCCTACATATTTCCTGAAGTCCTCAAACCTGTGTAACCCGTGCCATACTCCCCAATAGTGAATGTCACCCGACTGGGTTTCATAGCCTGCATGTTTGCCTTCTCCTGCCATGGGTGATGATGGCCAGTAAAATCGATCCGGGTCATTTTCTCCGATCACTTCAGGCAGTATTTTATGGAAAATGCGGTCATAAGCATCCCAGACCTCTTTCCTTTGTGTGGAATTGTACTGTTGTTTCCATCCCCAACCGCCTTTTTCATCAAATTGTGACCAGGCTACATCGATTTCATTGTTGCCGCACCAGAGTGCTATACAAGGGTGATTGCGCAATCTTCGTACATTATCCACTGCTTCCTCCCGTACATTTTGCATAAATGCATCATCAACCGGGTACATACTACAGGCAAACATAAAATCCTGCCAGATCAGAATTCCGTTGCGGTCGCACAGGTCATAAAAAATATCTTCTTCATATATACCGCCACCCCATACGCGCAACATGTTCATATTTGCGTCCACGGCGAGGGCAATGATCCTTTTATATTCCTGAGGCGTCACACGATTGAGAAAATTGTCACCGGGAATATAATTGGCTCCTTTCATGAAAACGGGGACTCCGTTGAGTTCCACAAAAAAGCTCTTTCCTGCTTTATCCGGTTCCTGAACGATGCGCAATGTCCGTAAACCGGTTGAATTTTTTTGCCTGTCAAGCAGATCTTGTCCTTTTGACAAAGAGGTTTGGATGTGATAGAGATAGGGTTCTCCCAAACCATTGCTCCACCATCGTTTTGGATGATCAATGGTGAATTCAAGGTCAATAGTGTGGTTGCCTCTTTCCAGCATCACATACTTTTCTTTGCCTGGATCAGCCAAATCTTCGACCAGGAGCGAAATATTATACCTTCCCGGTGTGAACACTACAATGTTTGCAACCGCCTTAAGCTGAGCGACCTCATCTGACAATTGTTCCTGTATGATCTGCACATCAGCCAGTCGTGCATCATTCCAACCTCTCAAAATAATTGGTCTCCAAATACCTGAGGTCACAAATCTTGGTCCCCAATCCCAACCGTAATGATATCCTGCTTTACGCGTAAAAACACTGACTTTTTTGTCGCCCATCTCTCCGTTTTCGGATTGGTCGTTGACTGCCGGAAGCGGATAACCGTGTGCTTCGAGTTTTTGGAGGCCAAGCTGGATGGGAGATTTGAAATGTATGCGCAGTTTGTTTGTTCCTTTTTTCAAAAATGGTTTTACGTCTACCGTCCATTCCCTGAACATATTATTGGCAGAAAGGACCAGCTTGTCATTCAAATAGACATCTGCATAGGTGTCCAGACCTTTGAAAAACAATTCGAGATTGGAAAACGCAAGCAGATCTTCGCCTATAGCAAATTCCGTTATGTATTCCCAGTCTTGTTTATCGATCCACTGTAAGGACCTTTCATTGGTGCGGAAAAATGGATCCTGTATTATGCCATTTTGGAGTAAATCGGTATGGACGCAACCCGGAACTGTAGCTGGCTGCCATTTTTCCGCATTGGACTGTCGAAACTTCCAGTTGCTATTTAGTGCAATTTCATACATTTCGGTTTGACTAAGCCCCGTGATTGATAACAGCAGCCCTGAAAGAAGTATCAGTAATGCCGGGATTAATGTTGAATTTGATCTGATCATTGGATCTAAAGTTTTTTTCCGTTATTCAAATAGTGTCTTCAAGAAAACTCTTTTTTTATCGTCTTTGATAAGAAAACGTCAAGGACAAGGCATGCTAAGTTTTTGAAAACAAGGAGTTTACTATAATTGTAAATGACTGTTTCAAAAATAAGCATAACTCAGTATTTGGCGGTTTTTTGCAATGACTAAATAGGTCGAATTATGAAAAATGCAATCAGCAAATAAATGTACGGGTTTTCTTAAATAGATGATGGCGCTTCATCAGATAATATGGTAATTGTTAAAAAAAATGTGATCAGGGATCAATTTTTGTTAGCGGATTTCAAAGGGATAGCCATAGAAGGGAAAAAATTCAGATGCCACGAATGAAAAAAATACAGTTGCCACGAATGGACGAATGAATATATTTGCTACGGATGAATGAAAAAAAAATACAGTTGCCACGAATGCACGAATGAATACAGTTTATTCTTAGTCGGGCATTGATTTGAATATTCAAAAAAATCATTCGTGCATTCGTGCCTTTATCATTCGTGCATTCGTGGCCAAATTCCCTGGAATAAAATCATTCGTGCATTCGCGCCTTTATCATTCGTGCATTCGTGGCAAAATTCCCCGTGCAAAATTTTCCAACCATTTATTAAAAATTTCTCTTTATTTTTGCAAAAACTATAGTTCATGGAAA
This sequence comes from Saprospiraceae bacterium UBA2365, assembly GCA_002344345.1. Lineage (GTDB taxonomy): Bacteria > Bacteroidota > Bacteroidia > Chitinophagales > Saprospiraceae > UBA2365. Next base: position 35,805 of record DDTL01000107.1, on the reverse strand, counting down.
ACATCATCCACAAAGCAGAAAGCTATCTGATCATTGGTAAATGCATGGAAATTCATAATCATCTGGGAGCCGGATTTATGGAAATTGTATACAAAGATGCGTTGGAATATGAATTCCGCAAATCAGGCATTCCATTTGAAAGGGAAAAGGAGTATCGTGTCAATTATAAAAGCATCATTCTACCTCATAAGTTTTATGCAGATTTTGTTGTTTTTGACAAAATCATTCTTGAAGTTAAAGGTGTTACAACCTTATCTGAAGAATTTGTAGCCCAATGCATCAACTACTTAAAGGTTTCTCAAAATCAATTGGCATTATTGGTAAATTTTGGTGGGTTGAAATTGAATTATCGACGCATTGTTTTTTGAGAATTATTGTCAATACATTTGCTACGGATGAATGAAAAAAAATATAGTTGCCATGAATGAATGAAAAAAATACATTTGCCACGAATGCACGAATAAATACACGAATGCACGAATAAATACAGTTTATTTTTAGTCGGGCATTGATTTGAATATTCAAAAAAATCATTCGTGCATTCGTGCCTTTTTCATTCGTGCATTCGTGGCCAAATTCCCCGGATTAAAATCATTCGTGCATTCGTGGCTAAATTCCCCGGATTAAAATCATTTGTGCATTCGTGGCTAAATTCCCCGGATTAAAATCATTCGTTCATTCGTGGTCAAATTCCCATGAGCAAAATCATTCGTGGTTAAAAAACTTTACTTAGCTAAAAATTGAAAATTGAAATCCTTATACTAACTAAGCCAGCAAATCAGCAAACCAATATCTAAAATTCTGTCAAAATCTTTGTTTGAAATTGTTGCTCAACAATGTAATCCAATAATGAAGGAAGGAAAACTTTTAAATTGGATTTAGATTTTTGATTGTCGTGAAGCGTGATGATTGAACCGCTTTTAAGTTTTTTGATGGTAAATGCCAACATCCTTTCCGGATCAGCATCCTGCATGAAATCACCCGGCATCAGATCCCACATTACAATCCGGTATTTTTTTCTAAGCCGGAGATATTGCAACGGTGTCAACTTGCCGTATGGAGGACGAAACAAGCCGGAATCGATCAAACCGGCACATTTCTCCAGATTTTCAATGTATTTTTTTGTGGAAGTCTCCCACCCGTTAAGGTGCTCATACCCATGTATCCCAACCGAGTGACCCTGAGTCCTGATGTCCTGATATATCCCTGGATTTGCCCACACATTTTTGCCCAGACAAAAAAAAGTAGCCCTGGCATTCCATGCTGCCAGCGTCTCCAGAACCCATGGAGTAACCTCAGGATCCGGTCCGTCATCAAAAGTGAGATAAACCACCTTATTTTCAACTTCCGGAATGCTCCAGATAATATCCGGGAAAAAGATTTTTAATATTCCCTGTACACTTTTTGTATAAACCATTTTTGTAATATGTAACTTTGCACCTCCTGTTGAATGATCCCAATATGGATATATTAATTATTGAGCGACATTTCATGTTTTCTAACTAAAAATGTCCGTTCTGAACGGAAAGATAATAGTTTTGAGATCCAAATTGCTTTTTTTTCAAAAAAAAAACGTCCTTTCAACAGTTTGTGATAAGATTTGTTGAATTAAATTGCAAATCATTATATATTGTAATTAAATTAAATGTATGACAGAGATCAGAGTACGGTTTGCACCGAGTCCTACGGGACCATTGCACATCGGTGGGGTAAGAACAGCATTGTATAATTATCTTTTTGCAAAAAAACATCAGGGAACATTTATCCTTCGCATTGAAGATACAGACCAGACACGGTATGTTCCGGGTGCAGAAGAATATATTCAGCAATCGCTTAAGTGGCTTGGGTTAAACCCTGACGAAGGGTTTGGCGTGGGCGGACCTTTCGGGCCTTATAAGCAAAGTGAACGCAGAGATATTTATCTCGAATACGCTGAAAAACTGGTTGCGGGTGGCCATGCCTATTACGCTTTCGACACACCGGACGAACTGGAGTCCTGGCGTAAAGACATGGAAGCTCAGGGAGTCCATTCTCCAAAATATGATCAGAGCACTCGCAGGAATTTAAAAAACAGTCTGACCTTACCGGAAGCAGAAGTCAGACAAATGGTTGCCGATGGGAAACCTTATGTAGTCAGGTTGAAGGTGCCGGAAGGAGAAACCGTTGTTTTTGAAGATATCATACGGGGCAATGTTCAGTTTGAAACAGCTGAACTCGATGATAAAGTCATGTTGAAAGCAGATGGATTGCCAACCTATCACCTGGCCAATATCATTGATGATCACCTGATGAAGATAACTCATGTGATCAGGGGTGAAGAATGGCTTTCCAGTACAGCACATCATGTATTGCTTTACCGTGCTTTTGACTGGGAAGATGAGATTCCTCAGTTTGCCCATCTGCCGCTGATCCTCAAACCTTCCGGCAAAGGCAAATTGAGCAAAAGAGATGGCGCTCAATTCGGATTTCCGGTTTTTCCGCTTGAATGGTACGCTGAGGAGGAAAATGAATCTTATCTTGGATTCCGTGAATTCGGTTTTTTACCGGATGCTGCGCTCAATTTTCTCGCTTTGCTGGGCTGGAGTCCTGGAGACGATCAGGAGATCATGCCTTTGGATGAACTGGCAAAGTTATTTTCTTTGGAAAAAATCGTCAAATCTGGCGCCAGATTTGATATTGAGAAGGCAAAATGGTTCAATCAGCAGTATATTCTGAGTAAAAAATCTGAGAAACTTTTGCCATATTTTCTGGAAGTCATTCCGGAAAAAGAAATTTCCGAAACGCGTGCACTGGAGATCATTGAACTGCTCAAGCCGCGAATTACGCTTTTGCCAGATTTTCTGAAAGAATCCAGGTTTATTTTTGAAAGACCTGAAGTTTATGAGCAAAAAATGCTTGAGAAGAAATGGAATGCAGTCAACCGTGAAGCCATGATAAAGGTAAATGGGCAAATCAGGAATGCAGCAACATTTGGTGACGACGTGTTTGAAAGTGAGATCAAGGGTTTTATCGATGAGAACAAATTTGGATTGGGTAATATTTTACCCTTGTTACGTGTTTGTATGAGCGGATCTTCCCAGGGACCGGATGTGTTCCGAATGATGGCTATTTTAGGCAAAGAAGAGCTAATTCAACGATTGGATGCAGCGTTTAAGGCATTTGATGACATCATTAAAGCGTAATATTTTTGGTTTTTTTGCTATTAAAAAATGAGTCAAGTTTAAAAAGTATAAAGTTTGTAAAGTTAAAAGTGTAAATAATTGATATTGAACACTTTAACTACAAATGCAAAATTATCTTAAACATCTCAGAATCAGCAGTATAACTTTATGAACTTTCGACTTTATTACTTTTTTACTTAACTCAAAAATATTTACATTTAAGACATTCTGAAACAATCAGAAATTCCCGGACATACCAACCTGGCGCTTATAACCTGAAGTGTTAAATGGATGGTGTTTTGTAGTGAAACTAACTTTTCTGATTCGCACAGCGGGAATAGCCGGTATAGGCAAAAGCAGTATATTATTGGATACCATGAGATCAATGATTTTTTATTATTTCAAGAGTCAAACCGTTTAAGTATAATAACATGCTAAGAGCGTTCTTATTTCTATTTTTCGCCATCCAGAGTCTGGTCACATTGGGTCAGGTTTTTAATTTTAGTTACGATGGTCCAGACACGTTATTTGTCAATGAAACATGTGAAGCTGTTTTGGATTGGGGACACCCCGATCAGCCACAGATCAGTTCTGCCATTGGGGCAACCATAGATTCATTTTATATCCTTAGTATCTCAGAAGGATTTGAAGTCAATGAACTGGTGCCTGCAGGTACCTATATCATCAGCTATCGTGCTGTAGACAACCTTGGAAATGCTGAATTATTCAGTTTCACCATTGAGGTTGCAGATACCATTCCGCCGGTTTTGGTTCAGTCATCCAATACCACAGTCAGTTGCTCTTTTCAGAATATACCTGCATTGCTCGAAACCTGGTACAACAATAATGGAAACATCACAGCGTCGGATAATTGTGGTGTGAACATCGTTCCTGATTTGGATCTGAATGAATTGATCGAGCAATTCAACCTCTCAGTTTCAGAAAACTGCGGTAATAACCGTTCCGTAACCGTAAATTTCACCATCTCTGATCCTTCCGGCAATGCGCTGCCTCCTCTGGCGATCACATTTGAAACAGTTGACCTGGAAAGTCCATTATTTACTGCTTTTCCCCAAGCTCTGAATGAATTTTGCACCGAAAATACAGACCAGATCATCGAAGCTTGGTTAGATAATAAAGGTGGTGCTGCTGCAACAGATAATTGTTCGGATGGTATCATCTGGGAAGTTTTATGGAGCGATAATGCCAATCAGTCAGGTCAGGATATCATTGGTCAAAAACCATATTCTCTGACCATGGATCGTGACAAATGTCAATACATTGTCAATTTGAATTTTATTGCGACAGACGAATGCGGGAATAAAAAGTCGAGTTTTACTACCATCACCATCACGGACGACAATGACCCCGTTTTTTCTGAATATCCTTCAGATACCACAGTAAATATCCATGAAATTCCTCCTGTACCAGAGATCATCGCAACCGATCCCTGCAAAGGTGAACTGATCGTATTGTTTGAAGCTTATTCAAACCGGCATCCCGATCCTTTGGTGGCCGGTCACTATAATTATTCCATTGAACAGATCTGGTCGGCAGATGATGGCTGCAACCATTCCATCATGCACATCCGTGATATGGAAGTCATCGACACCATTGCACCGGTTTTTACTGTTCCTGCCAATACTACAGTGAGTTGCCTTAATCTGAATGACACCTCCGAAACCGGAGTGCCAACGGATGTATCGGACAATTCAGGATCACCGGTGGAAATATTTTTTGTCGACCATATTATCGGGAGTGGCTGTTCCTACACGGTTGAAAGGCGCTGGTTTGCCAAAGATATCAGCGAAAATATTGACTCAGCCACGCAAACCATTACTGTGGTGGACGATGAACCGCCTTTGGTGGAAGTCTCGCCTTCCGACATGGTGACCTATTGCAACGAATCTGAAGCGATCGGAACAAGATTTTTTAACTGGATCTCCTCAAAAGGTGGCGCTCAAATCACCGATCCTTGTAATGAAGTTTCCTGGTTTGCAGCTGAACCCGGGAGTTATTTACTGAATGATGAATTGACTTTTCCCGGAATTTTTCCCAGGATGGATTTTTTCAATACCTGTGTCGGACAAGATTCCGTGATGTATGAGAAAAATGTGGATTTTGTTTTTTATGATGCATGCGGAAATATGCTTCAATTCTCAAGATCTTTCAAAGTGATGGATGATCAGGCCCCGGTTTTTGAAACATGTCCTGCTGATACAACATTTACCCTTGCGCTGGATGATTGTCAGGTTTCATTTATTATCAACGGTATAACCGCCAATGATTTTTGTGAAAGTCGTGAACTACATCAGGAGATCACTCAGGTTTTTCCAATAAAATCTCAGTTGCCCGGAGACCTTCAACTACCGGTAGATACAACCACAATTCAGATCGGACCGTTCATTCTGGCTGATCTGGATATTGACGAAATACTTGAATTGAAAATGGAATTCAATAATATGGATGCCAATGATCCCAATGAATATTTTGTCATCAGAGGTGAAGACGGAAGTATTTTGGATACCACACAGATCATAGATGAAGAATGTGGAGATTATGAGCTTGAATTAAAGGATATCATCACACCCCAATTATTGCAGTTGTGGTTGGAGGATGGATTTCTGACACTCGTACTTGAGCCGAAGATTACCAGTGCCGGAGGCGCTTTTTCCATCAATGATATTTGTTCCAACGGAAGTTTTGTCGATGTGACTATCAATTTTAACCTAAAGATCAATCATGCACTCGAATATTCTCTCATTGTAGGGGAAAGCATCAATATACCCTTTGGCCCTGATCAGTCGATGGAAGTATTCCTTGATCAGGGGAATCATCCTGTAAAATATATTGCGAAAGATTGTGCAGGCAATGAGGCTGTTTGTATTCAGAATATTTTTGTCCGTGATGTACAAGCACCTCAACTGGAATGTTCTGATGATATACATCTGGTTTTAAATGATGATTCTTGCCAGTTGAATGTTACACTTCCAGATACGGTGGAATATGTTGACAACTGTTTCCCCGGAACACAGCATATTTATCGCCAGCCGGCATTACCGGATGACGCTTACCTGAGATTCACAATGGATTCTGGATCAGGTGAATTTGTGGCGAGCAATAAAAGCTTTACATTCGGTGACATCCCCCAGGATATTTTTGCCAGAAACCCAAAACTGACAGTGCTTTTGAAAGCCGATACTGAAGAACCGGAGTCTTATTTCGAAATCTTGGATGAAAACGGAAACATCATAGGGATCACAGGCCGGGGTTCTTGTGACTCATCAACAACGACAGTATTCGATTTGGATGAAATCACCTTTCACCAGGCAAAAAATGATGGTTCTCTAAACTTTTTTGCCAGGGCTGTTTCCACCAACCCAATCAACCCTTGTGATCCATCGGTTGTAATAAACGACGGAGATACAGATAGTTTAAGCACAATGTATCTTTCTGTTGCATTTGAATATATCGATCTGTCTTATTATGTTGCGGGAGCGACCGAGGTTGGTTTGACCAGTTTTTCTGGCAGCCAAAGACCAGTGGTACTTCCGATGAATGGAGGGACTTCTACTGTTTTTTACGTGCTGGAAGATTTATCAGGCAATGCTGATACCTGTTCTTTTAATGTGGTCATTGAGGATTTACAACATCCTGAAGCCATTTGCAAAGAAGAAGTGAGTATTTTTATCCATCCTTCAGGATTGATTGATTATGAATTGACACCTGAAGAAGTGGATGGAGGAAGTCTGGATAATTGCCGGGTGGACAGTATGGCAGTTAACCCGAAATTATTTAATTGCAGTTTGGCCGGCACATCAGCAGATATTACTCTTTATGTTTTTGATGCATTTAATAATGTGGATTCTTGTCGAACCAGTGTTAAAATAAATACCCAAACGTTGCAGCCTTCCTATACAACAGGAGTTTGTGTTAAAGATACCTTGCAATTATTTGCCAATCTGCCTGATGCGCCGGATAGTACATATACGATCGTTTGGACAGGACCCGGTGAATTCATCTCTGATCTTGAAAATCCGGTAAGACCTGATGCGGATCCGTCGTATTCAGGGAATTACAGAATAGAAGTTACGGGCGCCGGGGGTTGTGCTTCGGAGGGATTTGTAGATGTATTTGTGGAAGATTTGAGCATTCCACCCATACAGCTCAACAGGGATACCTTGTGTGCAGGAGATTCACTCCTGATATCCACTTCGAATTATTCAGGTGATATAAAATATCTCTGGTATAGAGGTGTGACTCCTGACGGTGAGTTGATCGATACGACTTCCAGTCCCGTTTTGACTTTAAAACCTGAGACGGGTATCAGTCAGTATTATGTCATCGTTGAAAGTCTCCATTGCATCTCTACACCTTCCCAAAATATAGTTTCTGTTGTTTTGGAACAACCTGTTGCTTCTGTCATAGATCCATTTGTTAAGATATGTGAGGGGGAAAACCTGAATTTTGGTACAAATGTGACCGGTGACCATTTTGAATACCTTTGGACCGGACCGGATTCATACTCAACCACACAACAAAATCCGCCTGCAATTCAGGATGTGAAGGATACCAATCAGGGAAAATATACCCTGGTCATTTCAAACAGTTTTTGCAGAGATACAGCATTCATGGAAGTACTGGTTGACGATCGTCCTGATCAACCGGTGATCAGTGTGGACACCATATTTTGCGAGGGAGAACCGATCATTTTTGAAGTGAATAATGTTACCAATGCTGATTCATATCACTGGTATCTGAATGATCAGCTTTATACCGTAAAAAACTCAAATACATGGATCATCCCTTCGGCCACAGACCAATTGGATGGAACATGGAAGGTCACCATTAAAACAGGAGATTGTTTTTCTGAGTTTTCTATTCCTGTACGGATCCGTACTGAGTTGGCTTTCCCTGTCACTGCCACGAGCAACAGTCCTGTTTGTCAGGGAGATAGTGTGATCCTCATGGCGCCTCTGATCACAGGAGCTCAATATCATTGGATCGACCCCAATAATGAAAGCCATTATGAAATGAATCTGCATTTACCTGCTTTGAAAGGTATATACAGGCTCGAGATCACCACAGCGGCAGGTTGTTTGTTGACCAGTACCACTGAAGTTGATGTCATAGATCTGCCGGTTATTACTGCTTTGAGCAATACATCAGAATCATGTATGACCGGAGATGAATGCATTGAATTTGTTCCTACAGTATTTCCGTTGGACGGCAACTTTACATACCAATGGAATGGTCCCGGAGGTTTTACCAGCACCGAATCCAATCCGGTTATTTGCAACCCCGATCTTTCGCTCAATGGAATATATACTTTGGTTGTTTCTCAGGATTTTTGTCCTTCAAAACCTGCAACCACGGAAGTCGAATTATTCCTTGTTCCCGAAATGCCTGTTTTGGACGGCACGTTAAGGGTATGTGAGTATGATACGATCACATTGACTGTTCAGAATTACAATATAGCGGATGGATTAAGTTATTTCTGGAATGCTCCCGATCAAAGTCAGTACCAGACCACAAAGCCTGAACTGAAAATCCCTGGCGCAGCGCTCAACAACTCAGGCATGTATTCAGTATCTGTATTCAATGGCCATTGCTATTCCGAATTATCCCTTGCTTTCGCAGTTGAAGTGATCAAAAAGCCTAATCAACCTGCCATTTGGGGAGATGACGTTTATTGTGAAGGTGAGCCTATCAGATTGTTTACCAATTATACTCTTCAGGCATCATATTTTTGGGAAGGACCCGGAGCTTTCCAATCTGATTTTCAGAATCCGATTATTTTCCCGTCTGATCCAGACCAATCCGGTGTTTATCGATTAAAAATTGAATTAGATGGTTGCTATTCTGATTATTCAGATGGTCTGTTGATACAGATCTATCCCAAACCATTGCAACCACAGATTGAAGCCGGTCTGGAACCGTTCTGTATCGGCCCGGACACTCAACCATTGGAATTGTGCCTGAGTTTTATCAAGCCGGCTACCAAATATTTCTGGTATCATAATCAGACAGGGAATCTGATCGCTGAATCAAACGACCCTTGTATCGAAATAGACCAGTTTGATGATTTTGTTGACGGCCTGAACGGCTTTTATGTGATAGCAGAATCATATGGATGCTTATCGGATCCTTCTGAACTGGTACATGTTCTAACCAGTATTATGCCTGCTTCAATTGCAGATGCCGGTGAAGATATTTTTGCCTGCGATGATAGCGATTTGGCACTGAGCGCGGCTATTCAACCAGGCGCACAATGGTCCACGCCATTCACGGCCATTCAAATCGAATCACCGGTCAATCCTTACACCCTGGTGACCGGACTTCCCGAAGGTAACAGTATTTTTGTTTGGTCACTATCTTATAATGTGTGTAAAGATTATTCCCGGGATACGGTGGTTGTTTATATTCCGGAAACACCGGTAGCTGCTGACGATCAGTATCAAACCGACTATAATACAGACGTGAGCATGACGCCGGCAGACAATGATGATTTTGCAGCTGACGCAACTATTTATTTCGATCGATTGGAATTTCCGGAAGGGATCATTGAAAACATCGGGAACAATTCTTTCAGGTTTGTGCCCAATGTATATTTTATAGGAAAAATTACCATCCCATACAGACTCATTCACAACGATTGCCCAGCGAAATATAGTGATGCGGTCATTGAAATAGAAGTCGGTGATATTTCGGATTGTTTTGGGATGAATGTGATCACTCCCAACGGGGATGGGATCAACGATATTCTTGTATTTCCATGCCTTGCCACTCCGCTCTATCCTTCCAACCGGCTGATTGTTTTCAATCAATGGGGTGATGAAGTTTATAGTGTATCTCCTTACCTGAATGATTGGCAGGGCACCTATAAAGACAAAGATCTGCCAGTAGGAACTTATTATTATTTGCTTGATCTGGGCAATGGTACCCAGTCGATTCGAGATTTTGTTGTCATTGAAAGGTAGTAGTTAAAAAAAAGTGTATGCAAAAAATAGCTCTGATATTCCTGATCGTTTTAACCGGCTTTGCTTCAAATGCCCAACAGGAGTCGCTTTTTACGCAGTTTATGTTCAATAAACTTGCCATTAATCCTGCTTTTGCAGGAAATGAAAATGCATATTGTCTGACCGGGATTGTCCGTGAACACTGGATGGGTTTTCCCGGGGCACCAAAAGTTCAGGCATTAAGCGTCAATTTTCCGAAAATGGCGAGAGACCGGGTTGGCCTTGGATTCAGTATTTCCAGAAATTCCATTGGTGTGCAACAAAAATTGAGTATTGAAGGCTCATATGCTTACAGGATTCCATTTGAAAATGGAGAATTCAGCATGGGTATTTCAGTTTCCGGTCGTCAATATAACACGGATTTTACGGATCCGTCAATAAACATGGCACACCCGTATTTCCAGGATGCAGCCATTTCTGAAGGTAAATATGTAAAAAATATTTTCAATGCTGGCTTTGGCTTGTATTACAATAATGACCGGTTTTACATTGGTGCCGGTTTGCCCAGAATGCTGCGTGCGAGTATAGATCTGGGTGAATCTCCGGAAACCAGTTTTGAAGTGCGCCATTTGTATGTAATGACCGGGTTTGCATTTTATATTAATCCAAAAATCATGTTCATGCCACAGTTTTTGCTCAAGGCAGCAGAAAATTCGCCTGTTCAGATGGATTTTAATCTCGGCTGGAAATTTTATGACCGGTATTTTGCAGCTGTCACTGTCAGAGAAGGCGGCAGCTCCTATGTGTTGGCTGAATCATTGGATTTAATAGGAGGAGTGCAATTGAGTCGCGAATTCTTTATGGGATTGGCATATGATATCACCATTACACCGATCCGTGAGTTTGAAAGCGGAAGCGTTGAACTGATGCTGAACTATTGTTTCGGCAGAAAAGATAAAGGAACCTATATTGTCAGTCCCAGATTTTTTTAAGATAAAATGGAAAAAAAGTATATGTTGAGATATTTTTTGATCATAGGATTTTGTTGTGGTTTTGTATTTATTTCGGGTGCACAAAACAACACCGACGCTGCTTACTTTGATCTGGAAAAATTGCGGACAGTAAAACCTGTGAATGTAAGTCAATTGAATACCGATCAATATGAATTTTCTCCTGTTTTTTATCAAAATGAGCTGATGTATGTTCAGTCAAAAACCGATAAAAAACGTTTCAGACTGGATGATGACAATGGTTTCGTGCTCAAATTATCCACTAAAGATTCCACAGGACATTTTATTCCGGGCACCTATTTTGGAGGGATCAAAGCAGAAGGCTTTTTTGATGGCCCGTCCAGCATTTCCTCTGACGGAAAATGGTTGTTTGTGACCCGTAATCAACACATTTCTTCTGGAGTAAAAAAAGAACGGGAACAAAAACTTGGAATATTCATCTATCGCAAAGCGGAGGATGGATGGGTTCAGCAAGGTGGATTGCCTGTAAATTCACCAAAATACAATGTATGTCACCCAGCCTGGGACGATCAACATAGCCGGTTGTATTTTGCATCGGATATGCCGGGAAGTTTTGGGGGTATGGATCTGTATTCAGTCCGAATGACCGGAGATCAAAACTGGACATCACCGGAAAATCTGGGCCCAAACATAAATGGACCTTCAAATGATTGTTTTCCTTTTTTGAACCAGAAATATTTCCTTTTTTTTACCTCAGATCGTGAAGGAGGCAAAGGCGGTTTTGATCTGTACGCTTCGGTGAATAAAAACGGGATTTTTGGGCAACCGGTTACTATGGATGGTCTGAACACAACTTCAGATGACCTTAGTATGATACTGAATGAAACAGGCAATAGCATCTATTTTGCATCTTCCAGATCAGGTGGAAAAGGGAAAGATGATATTTACAACCTGTACCTTGAACAAAACCTGATGCTTAAAACACCGGATTTTACGACCGTGAAGGTGATCAACAGGGAAAACAACAAGCCTGTAGCAGGCGTAAAAATGCTATTCAAGCCTTTCAGCGCAGGTGATGCTGAAATCGTCGAGACAAACGACTCCAGATTGTCATTGGTGCAGGAGATAGAGCTTGGTAGTGTGAAGGAAAGTGATATTTTCTATTCAGGACAAAATGGCGAATTGAATTTGTATCTGCCCTCCGACCAATATGTGCTGATTGCAGAAAAGGATGGATTCGGAGTAAGCCGCAGGTTGATGGATTTCAACTCAGAAAAGAAAGAGCATACAGTCTATCTCGATTCCATCGTTTGCAAAGGATTCGAAATCATTTTTGAAGATGGAGAAACGGGTGAAAAAATAAATAAATTCCACCTTGAACCGGTGAGTTCCATGCAATTCATCATGGGAAAAGACGGATCTCTGACTTATTGCCTTGCCAAAAATCAGGAATTTTTGGGAGAAGTTACTGCTGATGGCTATTATCCAAGGGATATCCGCATCACCTATGAAGACATAACCTCGGAAGGCCAGGTGCGCATCGCCCTGGACAAAATTGCTGTAGTGGAAGAAAACCAGCAACTTCCGGTTAAAGCTGGTGAGACCATCGTTCTGAGACAAATTTATTACGATTATAACTCAGCAGATCTCAAGTCCGAAGCAGTGCTCACTTTGGATCAACTGGCCAATCACATGCTGAGATACCCGGGCATGGTCATTGAACTGAGCGCTCATACAGATGCTCGCGGTAAGGAATCTTACAATCAGGGCCTTTCTCTGAAAAGAGCACAGAACGCTAAAATTTATCTGGTTAAAAAAGGTATTGAGGAAAAGAGGGTCGTGGCTACAGGTTATGGTGAAAGCAGATTACTCAATCACTGCAAAGACGGAGTGAAATGCTCTGAACAGGAACATGCGATGAATCGCCGGACTGAAGTCATGGTGTTATCACACGAAGAAGGTCTTAATTTCAAATACAACGGCGAGTAAATTTTTTCGGATCACAGTCTGATTAACTTTCCTGTCGTGATCCCGTCGGTCGTAACTATTTTAAAATGGATCAAACCTGAAGGCAAATGACCAGGATCCAGACAATTTTGTCCGGCTTTTATTTTATCAGAAAACAGCAGCCGGCCATCTGCGGTATACAAAAATAGGTCAGCAGTATAAAATTCTGCATCATTTGACCGGATACAAATCCTGTTATCAAAAAAAGTTGGATACAGGACTAATTCCCGGTTCAGGATTGTATCAACAGAATAAGAAACCAATCCGTCAATCCGGTAAATATATGCTCCTCCGCTAAAAAATCCATTTTGACTTTTACCATATGCACCGGTTAACAGATATGGGAAACTGACCAATACGGATGAACCAAAAGCATCTCCTGCTCTCCCATCGCTTGAATTTATTTTTGAAAGCAATTTCCACCGGTCGTGTATGAATTGGTATAGGTAGACGGATCCGCTGTTCATTCCCAGATCATCGTCAAAATAGGCGCCTACTGCCAGCAAATCATCCTGAAGGTGCACCGAATTGCCAAAATGATCTCCGTTTTGAACATCCGCTGCGATCAAAATGGTATCATTTTGCCATTCATCTCCGTTTTTTGTGTATAGGTAGACAGCTCCGCAATCTGCACAAAAACCATCTGATTTATAAGCGCCAACAGCTGCCCGGTTGCCGCTGATGCTTACAGATTGTCCGAATTGTGCACCCTCATGTCCATCCTCCGGAACCCATCTGTCAACCTGTTGCCATACACCTGTTAAGTTTGTAAACAGGTAAGTACATCCTGACCTTGGACCGTTGGCAGCGTTTTCAGGAACACCCACCAACAAATAACCTTCGTCGGAGGCCATAAAATTTCCAAACTGGTCATAAGATGCAAAAGGGTCAGGATATATTTTGGCGATTTGATCCCATCTATCTTCCTGTTTTTCAAAAACATATACAGAGCCGCTGTTGGACCCATTATCATCATCGAGCCAGGCGCCTGCAAATACAACATTCCCGTCCAGACATACAGCTTTCCCGAACTCATCGCCCGGAGCAGGATCGTTAGGTGTCAATTTTTGAAAAATCGTCCAAAGGCTGTTTTCTTTTTTCAAAATAAAAGCTGAACCGCTGCTTCCTCCTGCATCACTGTCGTGATGCGAACCGGTGATCGCCCAGGTATCGTCCATATCCACAGAATAACCAAAAAACTCTTCTACATGACCATCAGCAGGAAAGATCATCTGGAATTCGTTGAAGCGATCATTTTCCCCGTTAGCACGATACACGTAAAGCGCTCCGCTGGCATAACCATAAATGTTTTTCTGATGGGCGCTGATCAGGATATCCGGATAATTCATACTCAGGTATTGACCAAAAAAATCCCCCGATCTGTTATCAGAGGGAACTAATTTCTGTTCGGCAGCTTGTCCGGTAAAGACCTGGCAGCTGATCATGATAACTAAACAGGATAAAAGAATTTTAGGCATATTTTACCATTATTGAGATAAAAAGGCCTTTAGAATAAGGAAATTCCACACATTCATCAGGTATTTCATTTTTTGAAAATTTGAGTTATCAGATGGATCAGAACTTTAGCATTTTCTTCATTTCAGGATGATATCAACTTTATTAGTAGTTATTTAGGTGGTTAGCAATTAGTTTGTTAGCTTGTTTGTCTCTTGGAATTAAGCGGGTACATTGAGAAAAAGACACGTGATTTGTTCCGGAATCAGAGGTTTTAACCCTTGGTATAAATCATTAGCTAAAAGACTTAAGACTAAAAGACTATTGAGCTAAACAAATAGACTAGTGAGCTAAACAATTACCTATATTGAATCATTGATCGAATCTTGTATGCTACAAGTCAGATTACCAGATTGCCAAAATAAGGATTATAATTTAAAAATACCAAATATTCATCGACTCCGAATGAATTCAAATCTTATTTTTGCAGGCTAATTCAATTTTATGGTCAAATTTGAAAAATTCGAGCTTGAAAACGGTTTAAAAGTGATACTTAATCAGGATGACCAGGCACCATTGGTGGCATTCAACTTACTGTACAACGTTGGCTCAAGGAACGAAGATCCTCAAAAAACCGGATTGGCACATCTTTTTGAACACCTGATGTTTACCGGGACCAAAATGGCGCCCGACTTCGACACACCCATCCAAATGGCCGGCGGGGAAAACAATGCATTTACCAATACAGACATCACCAATTATTATATCACAGTTCCTTCCGAAAATCTGGAGATAGCCTGTTGGCTGGAAGCGGACAGGATGGAGCATCTCAAACTGGGCAAACGCGCTTTCGATGTTCAGAAAAAAGTTGTCCTTGAAGAATTCAAAGAGACCACTCTCAACAAACCTTTTGGCGATGTCTGGCATCATATTTCTGATATGTGCTACAAAATCCATCCGTATAAATGGCCAACTATAGGGTTGGCGCCTGAACATGTTCAGGCGATCACCAGAGAAGATGCCATTGACTTCTATGGAACATATTATCAACCCGATAATGCCATTATTTCTATAAGTGGTCAGTTCCATATGGACGAAACTGTCAACATGATCCGAAAATGGTTCGGTTCCATCAAAAATTCATCCCGATTCAGTGTCAGTCAGGTTTTGCAGGATGAAAAGTTGTTTACCGGCGCTCAAAGCAGGGAAGTCCTGGCAGATGTACCTAATGATGCTGTTTTTCTGGCTTACAAAATGCCGGGCAGAGCACATTCGGATTATTATGCTTTTGACCTGATGTCAGATATTCTCGGACGTGGCAGGAGCTCAAGATTGCATCAGCGGCTGGTGAAAGAACACACACTTTTCTCCAATGCAACGGCTTACATTACCGGTACGGTGGATCCCGGATTGTTTGTTGTAGAGGGAAATTTGATGAAGAAAGTGACTCCGGAAGAGGGAATAACAGCATTTGAAAACGAACTGGAGCAATTGAAACAGGAAAAGATCCAGATGGAAGAGCTTGAAAAGCTGAAAAATAAAATGGAGAGCAGCATTTTATTTTCAGAGACCAATATTTCCAATAAAGCAATGAATCTCGCGCAGTATGAATTGCTTGGAGATGCTGGTATGATCAACAGACAGATTGAACTGTACAGGGCTGTCAGCGCAGAAGATATTCAACGTGTAGCAAACCAAATATTCGTTCCTGAAAATTGCTCCAGACTCTTGTATCTGAAAAAATAAAATTTCCAGACTCTCAGAAATCTGAATAAAAAATGATGTTCATTTTTTGTGGTCAATGGTTGGCGAATTGAGTTAACATGAATCTGTACACAAAGCGGGAACACAGCAGGATCAAATTAAAAATGAATCCGGAATTCCGATACTTTCATGAGATTTGACATGATTACATTGGCTTTGTGTCGATTTGAGTGGATTTTGGTTTAATTTGATCTGCAAGGTCTTTAATAAAGTGATTTTTGTCAAATTTTGTCGGATATTGGTTTTTGGGAAATTCCACGATAAGCATGATGCAGATACAGAAAACATGATTTTTTTGTTTTATTGACCACAAAATACTCACCCGGTTTTTTATTATAATGTATTGACTTTGTGTATTTTTCGTGAAATACCTGAATTTTGTAATCCTCTGAAAACCCAGGGAGATTTGATCAATTTGATTTACCTTATAGAATCAACATTGAACCAAAACATTTTCAAATTTATAGTGTATATCTGTCAAAAAGTGCCTGAATGAGCATCAAAATAATATTCAAAAGCGAAGAAAATCCTCAAAGTAATATCATCAGGTAATCGGATTTTTGTCAAATGGTCTGTTTCAATCCTTTCGTTTGTTTCCTTTTATAATACAGAATTCCAGCCAGTAATACGAAAGTAGCAACAATCACTCCGGGAACAAATGATGACTTGGCTTCAAAATGATGCGGCATCGACAGGCCATAGATAAAAAACAAAATATTCACTACAAAACCGGACAGCAGGCTCCACCATGCAGCTTTGCGGTATTTTCCTGCATTTTTATTGGTCAAAGCCAACAAAGTGATCGGAACAAACAAGGTGATCGTGCTCAGAGCCAAAACCATCATATCTACGACTTTTGGAAAGACCAACGCCATAGCCAATGCAACCACTCCAAATATTATTGCCATGATTTTAATCCAGAAATAATCCTTTTGGGTCATAGGGCCTTTATTGTTACCTTTTACAAAATCTTTAACCGATGAGATCGCAATGATATTCAGGAAACTATCACCTGAAGACATCAATGCAGAAAGTAAACCTACAACTGCAAAACCCATCATAAATTCATTCGAGTGTTTCATCAAAAATAAATGCGCAACTTCTTCTGGCAGAATATTTGGTCCATTAGTAAGCAGAATTGTCATGCCTACCATAGGAAAAACTATATAAAAAGGCATCATCACGAAACCTGTCCAGATAGTCATTCTTTTGGCAATTTTGCCGGTTCTGGCAGCCAATATCCTTTGCCAGATATCCATCCTGACCAAAACTGACCATGAAAAGAATACCGGTAGCCCTATCAGAAAAATGATGCCATATTTCGTTCCATTCAACATTTCTGCAGGTAATTCTGCCAACCTGCTCATTCCTTCAGTGTCTAGCCAGATTCCCGGAATCAGGATGATGATGGTCATTAAAATAATGGTGATAAACTGAGCCATATCTGTTATTATGACACCTGAAAGGCCTGCCAATGCTGTATATAAAATAATAACACCCGCTGAAATGGATGCTGCCAGGTTAAACCCTATCTCAAAGGAAAATTTGAGCAAAGTTGCCATCGCTACAAATTGCGTAGCTACCATGAAAAAGAAGATAAAAATATTGACGCCACTGATCGATTTTGAAAAGAAGGCATTAAATCGCGGGTTGTCTGGGTCTCTGAAAACAAAATTAAGGTAATGAGGAAGGCTGTAGATTTTATGTTCGGCTCCGAAATCTCTGATTTTTGCGGCAAATTGAGCAATGATCACAAAGCCTATTATGTGGGCAACACCAATCCAAATGGCAGCAAAACCGCCTTCATAACCGGTTGCCATCAATCCGAATGAAGCACCGCCTCCGACAAATGTGGCAGCTGTGGTGGCTATCAAAGGGAAAAGCGCTGTATTCCTGTTGTTGACCATGTATTGTTCCATATCGGTACTCTTGACATGTCGCAATGAGAGCACCAACAACATCGACAAATAAATAACTATCCAAAATATGATCCAAAACATGGCCTTCAGTTTAATATGTTATCCAATGGAAACATTGGTCTGTAAAAGAAAACACAATAATAATAAAAAGCATACAAATAATATAACATAGATCAGGCAGCGAAATTAAATCAAGAATTGTTTCTTAATAATTAGCCTAATAAAAAAGGTGTTCAACTTAACATTGAACACCTTTTTAATATTTAAAAAAAACTAAATTTTAGAACTTCGGACAATAGATGCCCCTGTTTTCAGGACCGCAAATATTGTATGACAATGCCAGTTCGATGGCATTGTTCCCAAAAGAAGCCTGATTGAGGGAAGAAATGTTGATATCGTAGCTCAGCCCGATACCGAATTGTTCATAATCAAATCTGGTAGAAATGATGATGGCATCACTATGTAATTTGCTTTCGTACTGTGTTCCCAGACGATACCACAACCCTGCCTGGAATCCCTGTTCCTGTTTTCTGGAGAATCCCATGGCAAAACGGGTACTCAAGCCAAAGTTAACTTCCACATGTGGACCCTGTAAAAACATCACGAGATTTGGAAGTAAGCTGATCCTTGGCTGTATTTCAAATTGTCCGCCACCATGCACAGTGAATTTGGTATATAACGGAACATATTCATTGTTATAAAAAGTCTGATTCGCCTGATTAAGGTGGTGCGCAGCAATGCCAAAATAGTAATTGGTATATTCATTCAGATTGGAAAACCATAATAAACCGGCAGAAATGTCTGCAAAAAGATAATTGTATCTGTCCACCAGGTCATTGGTTGTACCATATTCGCCTGTGTTCGGATCAATACCATCCCCGAAAATCAGGCTGGATTGACTGATCCTTCTTTGAGAGAATGCACCTTCAGCGCCGATCACAAGGAAATGGGATTTTTTTCTGGTTCCGCCCATTTTTTTGGCATATGAACCTGAAATCTTGCCCTGGATCGTCCCAAACCTGGTTGCTCCTGCCACATCACCCCAAAACGCACCTCCAATACCGAAATAATCCGTTCTTCCCACCGTCATTTTCTGGTCGTAACTGATGGAATATGTGTTGAATGCATTGGATTTGAGGATGGGAGCCCATTGATTTCTGTAATTGGCTACAATCCGGGTATTGCAGTTGGTAATCCCAGTCATTGCAGGGTTGAGATTGAGCGGAGACATATAAAACTGTGAAAAATGGATGTCCTGCGCAAAACCTGACTGATAAATGAATATCGAGATTAAAATCAGAACGTAATACCTAAGTTTCTTCATAAAAAGATTTTTTACCAGCTAATATTAACCAACCACACTTCAGAATCATTGATTTTTAGGCAACTAATAAATCTGACAATTAATGATTTGATTTTAAAGCTTCAATTATAAAAAGATTTCAAAAAATCAGGAGATAAAAATAGTATTTTATTGTTAAGATAACCAAGTAATTTAAGATAAATTGTCATTTACCTACAAAAACTTCCTGCTGCATTGCTCTAAAGATGCAATAATCATGCCTGTTGCTGCCTCATATTTTGAGGTAAAAGATAAATTATTTTTGTAGATTTACTTCAAATTATGCTTCGATATGTTGTTTAAAACGAATATTGACCTTCCTCAATATCCCTGGAATATAAGCTATAGATCAAAACTTTTTTTTGGGGGCTCCTGTTTTGCCGAGGAGATCGGCCAAAAATTTCAGAAAGCTAAGTTCAACTGTCTGATCAACCCTTTGGGCATTCAATTCAATCCGGTCTCGTTATCAAGAGCGCTCGAATATGTATTCGGGTCCGTCACGCTTAAAGCCCAACAATTGGAGCTCCGAGACAACCGCTGGCACCATTTTGATTTTCATGGTTCTTTTTCCGGCAGCAAACCGCAACAGACTTTAACATCTTTGCAAAAACAGATAAAACTGACCAAAGCGTTTTTGCAAGAAACTGACATTGCATTTATTACCCTGGGCACAGCGCAGGTTCACAGATATAAACTAACAGGTCAGATTGTTGCCAACAACCACAAATTTCCAGCACATTTATTCGAAGGTGATATGTTGGGTCTTAAAGAAATCACGGGAGCTTTGAACGGACTGATAAACGGATTGAAAATGTTGAATCCGGGAATTCAAATCGTATTAACCGTAAGCCCGGTACGCTATTTGAGTAATGGAATGCACCAGAACCAATTGAGCAAAGCAACTCTTTTGATGGCTGTTGATGCTTTGAGGCATTTGGAGAATGTTTCATATTTTCCTGCCTATGAGATCTTTATGGATGACCTGCGCGATTACAGATTTTATGGCGATGACCTGGTTCATCCTGCAAAGTCAGGGGTTGATTATGTTTGGGAATTGATCACACTAGCTACTTTAGACCATGAATCAACCGGTTTGCTCGCTCAGGTTCAAAAGCTCAGCCAATCATTTACTCATCGTCCGATTTATCCGGACAGCCCGGAATACATCGCATTTCTGAATAAACTCAAAGCTGATATGGAAATCATTTCTTCAGGTGGTTTTGGCATCGATTTTTCGTATGAGATCGGCGAATTGACAAAGAGAATGATTCCGGGTGAATTGTAATGAATGTAACTAACCAAGTCATCTCCGGTTTCTGAAAGATCAATTTGGACAAAAGTAAATTCAGTTTTTATTGAGAAAGTGACTCTGTAACTTACATGGAATTCAACGTACAAAATTTTTCGAGTAAGGATCTGGTTATTTTTGAAGAAATCTGTTATGCGGTTGCAATTCAAAAATCAGATGAATCAGAATAAAAGTATGTAATATTTTTTTGAGGCAACCTCAAATTCCGGCATGGATTAGACAAGGTTTAAAATGATTGAAAAAAAGAGTGCCTGGTTAACAATCAAAGTAAAGAATTACATCCTTGTAAATCAGCAGATAATGATTTTTTGGATATAGAAAATTTTATAATGAAAGAACAATTGAAACAATTTCTCCCGGAGGATCGAATAGAAGAGTTGCTGTCGATAGGGAAGGAAAAGTCGTACAGGACATCTGAATATTTTATCAGAGCAGGAGAAATGCCATTGAAAATTGCCTTTGTTTCTAAAGGTTTGATGCGTTATGTATATACCAATGATAAAGGAGATGAATTTACCAAAGCCATGATGGCTGAAAATAATTTTATCAGTTCATATTCAGCAATGGTTTTAGGGAAACCTTCCTACTTTTCAATTGAAGCATTGGAAAACACTCAATTGCTCGTGATCAAATGGTCGGATTTCCTTGCGTTGCAGAAGAAAGATATATTCTGGGTGAGATTCTTGATGAAATTTCTTGAAAAAGGGTATATTATTAAAGAAAAAAGAGAACGTGACTTATTATTATTGGATGCCGAAACGAGATATAAGGAATTCCTTAATGAATTCCCGGGCATGGATCAACGAGTTAAACAGGGCGTCATAGCTTCATACCTCGGAATACAACCTGAAACATTGAGCAGGATTCGCAGAAAGATCATTTTTTGACTTAGGTCAATGCATGCGGGATTTCCGGTCTGTAGTTTTGCAGTATTGTTTAACTAAAATATATTATGATGAAACTCAAAAACAAAACAGTATTGATTACAGGCGGTAGTTCAGGTATCGGACTTGCATTAAGTAAAGTGCTCATTCAAAAAGGAAACAAAGTGATCATTTGCGGTAAATCAAATGAAAAGCTTTTGGATGCCAAAAAAATTATGCCGCAAATCATTACCTATCAATGTGACCTTTCAGATAGTCAACAATGTTCCGATTTGGCGCGTAAGATCACAGCTTTCCATCCAGATCTAAATGTTCTGATAAATAATGCGGCTATAGTAAATAAAATTGACTTTATCCGGGATGAAAATGTGGTTGAACTAGCAGAAAAAGAATATCAGACAAATTTAGTTGCTCCGATACGACTGATCAAACTGCTATATCATAACATCAGTGCTCAGGATGATTCTGCCATCATTAACATTACAACAGGTTTAATTTTTGCTCCGAGAGTTATTTATCCATTTTACAATTCATCCAAATCGGCCTTGCACTCCTTTACCCAAACGCTCAGAATCCGTTTAAAAGATGAAAAAACCAAGGTATTTGAAGTGATGTTTCCGGCTGTTGATACGCCTTGGCATAAGGGCACTCCGCCAAAAATTGCCATCAGTGCAGAAGCAGCGGTTTCAGAAATGATCAAAGGGCTTGAAAAAGGTAATACTGAAATAAAGGTTGGAGGCGCAAAAATGCTTTATATTTTATCAAGGTTGGCGCCCTCTTTTGCACTCAGGAAAGTGAATGAAATTCAATAAAGCAGGATGAACTCATTTATTTCCAGCGCTGAAAACCATTCGGACTGAATGCCTTTTATGATTATGGATCCGAGATATTCCTGGTTGACAGATGCATTGGGTTTGAAATGTATAATTAAGCATGAAGATCACTATGGGAACAGATATTGTCAATCCATTTTTGCTAAAATAGCTTTTGATCCCTGAAAAGTATATGCTTTTAAAACACTGTTGAATCCAATGTCAGCCAGAGTTTAGCTATTTTGGTTTAAAAATATTTCATATCAGGATGAATTGTCATTTCCGGGAATGCCACACCTCACTTTTTGGAAGAACGCATGGCCTTGACCTTTTTGACTTTCGGATCATTTACAAATGTGCGATAGGTTTCAGTCTCCATTCCGTAAATGGCAATCTTGCCCACATCATTGGCATGAACACCGAAGCCAAATGATTTTGTAAGTGGTGAAGCCCGGAAACAGGGTTGCCCTTTAGAGAAAAATGCTTTCCTTTCAGATTCGATGGCTGAACTTTGGATGGCTTTGCGGTCGGCAAAAACCTGAAAAAGCACTTCATCAGATGTAAATTGGTAAGGTCGGTCCGCCAGCATTTCGTATTGCATCACAGCTATTGTTTTCTCTTTGCCTTTTTGTGGCGGAACGGTACCACAGTCCACTTTGGTATCTTCTGCCACTTCAATAAAAGTGTTGCAGTAATTCGTTGAATGGAATTGATCGGCAGCCATCTTAAATGTAGTGCTTATAGAAATGTAATATGTTATTTATCAGGAAAAAACTCTTCATACATCCTGAAGCTATCCTGAAGAATACGGATCGCTGTTTCTTTGTTGAGGAATTCCTCCACCACCACCGTTTTGTTCTCCAGTTTTTTATAGTCTTCGAAAAAACTACGCAACTCGGAAATAAAGTGCTGAGGTAATTCTGAAATATCATTGATATGGCAAACACTGGGATCACCCTGCGCCACTGCAATGATCTTATCATCAGCTTCACCGTTGTCCAGCATTCGCATCACACCGATGATCTTTGCTGGGACAATGCACATCGGTACAACTTCAATTTGAGATAAGATCAATATATCCAGAGGATCTTTATCATCACAATAACTCTGCGGGATAAAACCATAATTTGCCGGATAGTAAACAGAGCTGAACAACACCCTGTCCAGCTTTAATAAACCGCTTTCTTTGTCCAATTCATATTTTGCTCTGCTGCCTTTGGGGATTTCAATGATACCCTGAACGATTTCAGGTAATTCATGACCAGGGGAAACATTGTGCCAGGGATTAAAATTGTGATTCATTTGCTTAATTTATGATGTTGAGATTAGAGCAGGCAAAGATAGCATACTTCCCATATCGTGCAATAGTAAAAAGATACAGAAACATTTTTTTGATGTGAAAATTTGAAAATTTGAAAATTTGAAAATTCGAAGATTTACGCAGGTTGAAAAAGATTATCCAGGTGGTTATGATTGATTTTTTTTCATCATTTTCAATTAAATTCTGCACTGATCTGGGAGATCTGTGGGAACAGGAAAAGAATAGACAATTTTGGCGAAGTTTGTATTAAAAATGATCTGATGATCCAATGATCTGATTATCTTACCTTCAAATCTCGCAGATCACGACATTCATCGTCGTGACTCAAATCCCAGCCTTTTTTTTGTGATTTTTCCAGAAAATGTAAAAGAAGTGTCTTTCCATAAAAGTTTTAAACCCAAAAATCTGTACATTAGCCCGTTCAAATATTTGTATTTTATGAAGTACTTCAAAACTGCCTTAATCCTGAGTCTTACCTTAATCATTGCCTGTACATCCAAAGATGAAAAGTCCGGCGAAACCGATCAACATTATGTAATAGCAAGGGATTTTACTCCGGAAGCCATGATGAAAAGGGTACCGGAATTGGCCGATTATGCCTCGTTGATAGAAGGTTCATTGTCTAAAAAACCTCCTGTTTTATCTTTGAATGAGGCTGAATTGACGGATGCAAATCAAAGGAAAGCACAGGAACTTGCTTTGATGAATAAGGATTTTTTGCGGGATGTTTATCACAAAGATTCCGGAGAGCCGCTCAGAAATGAGATCATGAGCATCAGGCCTGCAGAGGCTTCAGAACTTCCAGATGGAATTAACTGTCCTGAAGGGAGCTGTTACAGGGTATTTCTTTATCACTATTACAGCAACAGTGCAAGCATCGCTTTTGTAGATGTGAGTTCGGACAAGGTATTGACTGTCAAAAGGCAAATAGATGTGAAAGCTGAACTCAACAAGCGGCTCCACGATCTGGCCATAGAAATCGCACTCCATTCCGACGAAGTATTGGATGCCCTTCAAATCAAAGCAGAAGATCTGGATGAAGTAAGAGAAGAGTTGCAGATATCTATGGTGGAAACCAAATGCGAGCGTTCCAAACACCTGTGCACAGGACCAGCGTTTTATTACAAAAAATCTAACCGTATGGTGTGGTCCATCGTGGACTTGACAGATTGGAAACTCATCGGACTGGTATGGCAGAAAAACGAGTCCAAAGATTTCAAACTCACTGAAAACGAGTTGCAAAATGAATATTTCATGAGCCATTTCTGCGAAATCGACAGCGACACCTCATTTGGCAACTGGAAACTCAAATTCAGGATCATGGGATCAGACGGAATGGAAGTTTTGGATGTGAAGTATAAGGATAAAATGGTGATCAAGTCAACCAAAATAGTCGACTGGCACGTGAGCTATCTCAACAAAAAAGAAGTAGGGTACAGTGATGCGATCGGTTGTCCTATGTTCAGCGCCGCAGCAGTCGTCGCATTCAAAGGGCCTGAGGTAGAAAAGATCAATGGAGCGAACGGATCAGGATATGCATTGGTACAGGATTTCAGAAGTCCCATCTGGCCTGCAATGTGCAATTACCGGTATCAGAACCGACTTGAATTCTACGACGACGGCAGCTTCAGAATCATGGGTGTGAACCATGGTCAGGGATGCAATGATTCAGCTGTGTATAAACCCATATTCAGGATTGATCTGGATCTGGGTGATGGCCCTGAATTATTCTCTCAATGGGATGGAAAGAGCTGGAAACAGTGGGAAACAGAACAGTGGACTGATCAGAATGAAGGTAGATTCAGCCCTGAAGGATATTGGTTCAGAATGACAAATGAGCAGGGATCAGGTTATTATATCGTTCCGGATCGCGGACAGTACGGAAAAGCCGGCAGAGGAGATGCTGCTTTCGCATATGTGTCCAAATTCAAAAAGGATGTGGATGAAGGCACGACCGATCTTCCGACGATAGGCGATTGTTGCAGATACGATTATCAGCAGGGACCTGAACAATACATTCAACCCGCAGAAAAACTCAGCAGAGAAAAACTGATACTTTGGTATGTTCCACGCATGTACAATGACAAAAGACCTGGTAAGGAGTATTGCTGGTCCAAAATGGTAGCTGATAAAGGCAAACTGAGCGTCAAAACCTGGCCGGGCTCAGTCGGGCCTATGTTTGTGCCTATTAAAAAGTAACTATTACTGACAACATAGATCATTCCGGCCAATAAGCCCGGATCTACCTGATGTTTGGATTTTGGAAGAAAAAGTCTACCTGCATTTTTGCGGTTTAGCCTATGAGGTCAAATCATTATAACACTCAGGGTTTGACTTATATGCATAAAGTGTTAAGGTGATTTTGCCTGCTGTGTTTCAATACATTCATTCAGCAAAAGTTGGTTAAACTTTGCCTCACAAGCATACTTCCTGGGCTATAGAACAAATGACTAAAAGACTTTCAGGCTGAACAATTCCACCATATTTAATAAACAACTACAATTGAAATACATTTAATATTTCATGGCAAAATGCAAAAATCTGCCATTTCAATAAAAAAAAGACTTTAGAACCTTACTTTTAACCTGTCAAACATTTGGAATAAAATAAATATCGCATGCAAAAACTATTTCTGATCGACGGTCACGCAATGATTTACAGAGCACATTATGCTTTTATCAACAGACCGCTGATCAACTCCAAGGGATTGAATACTTCTGCCATCACGGGTTTTGTCCGCATCATATGGGACATTCTCAAGCGTTACCAACCTTCTCACATCGGCGTTTGCTTCGATCCGCAAGGAGATACTTTCCGACACGAATTTTTTCCGGCTTACAAAGCTAACAGAGATAAGCAACCTGAGGATATTACACTGGCTATTCCCATAGTAAAGGAGATCCTGGCTGGGTTCAGGATTCCTGTTTTTGAAGTTCCGGGTTATGAAGCAGACGACATCATTGGAACATTGGCCAAAAAAGCGGAAGCACAAGGATTTGAGGTTTATATGGTCACACCTGATAAAGATTACGGTCAACTGGTTTCCAAACAGATCTTCATGTTCAAGCCGGGCAAGCAAGGTGAAGAAGAGATCCTTGGTGAAGCTGAAATTCTTCAAAAATGGGAGATCAGCCGGATTGACCAGGTTATTGACATGCTGGGATTACAAGGTGATGCCGTGGATAACATACCGGGAGTAAAAGGGATTGGCCCCAAAGCTGCAGTTGACCTGCTTCAAAAATACGGGTCACTGGAAGGTGTGTATGAGCAAATCGAACAGGAGAAAGGCTCCAGAAAGGATAAACTGGTGGCTGACCGGGAAAACGCTTTTCTCAGCAAAAGACTTGCACGGATAGAAATCGATGCGCCCATTGAATTCGACCAGAAAGCGCTCATCATCGAACCGATGAACAAACCGGTACTTAAAAAATTGTTCACTGAACTTGAATTCAGATCATTGGCAAAAAGCATACTGGATGAACCGCAAGCCGTCGGGAAACAACAAAGTCTTTTTGGTGATGAACCTATAGCTCATCCTCAGCTTCCCGTTGAAAAATATACCATCGCCAAAAAAAATATCGGGAATACACCGAAAAACTATCAGTTGTGTGAAAATCCTCAACAGATCAGTAAACTCGTGTCATTACTCAGCAGCTCCAAAGAATTTTGTTTCGATACTGAAACCTCAGCGCTGGATCCCAATGAAACTACTTTGGTAGGTATTGCATTTTCAGTGGAAAAAGACACCGGATTTTATATTCCGATTCCTGAAGACAGGGATCAGGCTCTTGCTATTCTGGCGCCATTCAAACCTTTACTTGAAAGCAGTCAATACCTAAAAATAGGCCAAAATATCAAGTATGATCTGTTAGTGCTGAAATGGTACAATGTAGAAGTTGCAGCACCTTACTTCGATACGATGATAGCGCATTATTTATTGGAGCCCGACCAGCGACATAAGCTGGATCATTTGTCTGAGACCCTTTTAGGCTATCACATGGTTCCCATTGAAGAACTCATCGGTTCTGGAAAGAACCAGGGCAGCATGCGCGATGTAAAAATCGAAAAAGCAGCCAGATATGCGGCCGAAGATGCTGATATCACTTTTCAATTAAAGCAGCTTTTTGAAAAGGAACTAAAGGAACAAAATCTTTTGGAAGTTTTCAATGACATTGAAATGCCGCTGATTCCCGTATTGGCGGATATGGAATTCAGGGGCGTCAGGATCGATCCTGAATTCCTCAAAACATATTCTGTGGAGTTATCTGCCAAAATAAAAGAGATCGAAAAAAGTATTTATCTGACAGCCGGTGTACATTTCAACATAGATTCACCCAAACAGGTTGGAGAAGTGTTGTTCTTACGCCTTAAAATTCCGTACAGGTGGAGAATGACCTCCACCGGACAATACAGCACCAATGAAGAAAAACTGGCTGAACTTTCCACCGAACACAACATCGTCGCTGAGATCCTGGAGTACAGAAAACTGCAAAAACTTAAAAATACATATATTGATACCTTGCCTTATCTGGTCAATAAAAAAACGGGACGCGTGCACAGTTCATACAACCAGGCAAGAGCCGCAACCGGACGACTCAGCAGCGAAAAACCAAACCTGCAGAATATTCCGGTGAGGGATGAAGCAGGACGTGAGATCAGGAAAGCATTTCAACCGGCTGATAAACAGCACATACTGCTCGCAGCCGACTACTCCCAGATTGAACTGAGATTGATTGCCGATATGAGTGGCGAACCGGAAATGCTCGATGCATTCCGCAAAGGATTGGATATCCACCGTGCAACAGCCGCAAAGGTTTATAATGTCAGTATCGATGATGTAAGCGCAACTCAGAGGAGAAACGCCAAAACGGTCAATTTCAGCATCATATATGGCGCCGGAGCAACGAATCTGAGTCAGCAACTGAAGATCAACCGAAATGAAGCTAAAGTGTTGATCGATAACTACTTTGAAAGGTATGCAGGCTTGAAAAAGTATATGGATGATATCCTGACTTTCGCCAGGGAAAACAATTATGTCCTCACAAAAATGGGCCGTAAACGATGGTTGCGTGATATCAATTCAGGCAATGGTATGATGCGTTCCAATGCAGAACGTATGGCGATCAACACACCCATTCAGGGTACGGCTGCCGACATGATCAAGATGGCCATGATACACATACAGGATGAATTCAGGAAGCATAATCTGAAGTCACATATGATCATGCAGGTACATGACGAATTGGTTTTTGATGTGTTTCAACCCGAACTTGAAACTGTCCGGGCGATCGTAACGGAGAAAATGAAAAACGCGATTCCTGGGTTGCAGGTGCCGATTCTGGTGGACACAGGAACCGGTGACAATTGGCTTCAGGCACATTGATCCAGAATATGAGGAACCTGATTTGGAATCATTATAATTTCGAAATCAGAACATTATTCTTCGATTAAAAAGAAATTAGGCTGATATCAAAATTTTTGATAAGTGTTTTGATAAATATTATAATATTATGTAAAAATGTGCTTAATTTTGGGGTGAAATTTATTGCACTGATTAAATAACTGTTTGAATGGCATAACAGCTTTCTTTCCCAAGCCTCCGCGATGAATTAATAGGAAGAATAAAAAGTTTTACCTGTAATTGATGAAGGAGTTTTAATGATGAAAATCACTGAAAATGGGAATTGCCAATCTCAGTTGAATATGCACTCAGAGCAAAATTATTGATTAGTCCATTTTTTAATAAGTTGAATAAAAAATACATCTTATGGATCCTTTAAAATTGAACAATACAGAAATCGCTTTCGCCTACAAATCCAACCGTGAATTACGAGAGTCTTACTGGCTTTTCAAATTGATGAATCATGCTTCTTTGGTCAAATTAGGAACCAATATGGCTATGACTGCCCTCAATTGGCATTTACCCATCAAAGGGATCGTCAAAAGGACCATATACAGACAATTTTGCGGTGGCGAAACCATCGAAGAATGCAACAGGCTGATTAAAAAATTGGGTGAATTCAATATTAAGACCATTCTGGATTATGGAGTGGAAGCCAAAAGCAACGAAGAGGAGTTCGATAAATCCGCGGAGTATCTGATCAAAACACTGCATTATGCCATACAGGACGATAATATCCATATCATTAGCAGTAAACTGACCGGTTTATTCAGAAGTGCATTACTGGAAAAAATGACTGCAGGAGCAAGCCTGACAGAAGCCGAACAACAGGAATACGAACGTGGAAAGAAAAGGATCTGGAATATATGCGAAGCAGCCAACAGAGCCAATATATACGTTCACATTGACGCAGAAGAAAGTTGGTTGCAAGGTGCGATTGATGAACTTGCTCTTGAGCTCAGTGCGGAATTCAATAAAGGCGTACCAACTGTCATCAATGCATTGCAGATGTACCGAAAAGATCGGATTGACTTTCTGAAAAGATCTCTGGAACATGCCAGAGAACACAAATATTTATGTGCAGTTAAACTGGTTCGAGGTGCTTATATGGAAAAAGAAAGAGCACGTGCCGCTGCCAAAGGCTATCCAAGTCCGATTTTCGAAACCATAGAAGGCACGCATGCATCTTATAATGCAGGCCTGGAGTATTGCCTCGATCACATCGATGAAATGTACCTTTCCAATGCAACCCACAATGAAGATAGCTGCCAGCTACTCGCCAAACTAATGGATGAAAAAGATATTCCAAAAAACCATCCACGGATCGTGACCGCCCAACTGATCGGAATGAGTGACAATATTTCGTTTGGTATGGCAAAAGCTGGTTACAATGTGGAAAAATATGTTCCGTATGGCCCGGTCAAACATGTTCTGCCTTATCTCATCAGAAGAACTCAGGAAAATACTTCCGTGGGTGGACAGATGAGCAGGGAATTCAACCTGATACAAACTGAAATGCGACGCAGAAAACTCATTTAACAAAAAGTTTCCGCTCAAAGATATTTAACCTGACCTATCCTGACGATGATCGTCAGGTAGGTTTTTTGGTTATACTATTTGGATCCTGCTTCATTAACTTTTTTTAGAAAGACCTGATTGAGTATCCTGATCAAATATTTCAAAATGGTATTTTGTTAATATTTTTATTGTATATTAACTTAATACACATTCAGATTTATTTAATATTAAAAAACGATACCTATCCGGTAAACCGTTCGAGAATAAAGAAGTTACATTATTATTCTGAAAAACTCTATTATTTCACCACGCTGGCATGGGCAGCCTGCAAAACTTCTTTCTTATTTCCGTCAATTTTATTGACAAAAGCCACAACCTCACAATTTTCCGGTACCCAAAGGCCTTCGTTTACAGGCAAAGTAAATTCAAAACGCTTATTGACTACCTGATTCGCCTTGAATCCGTTACTGATCTGATCACCTTTATAGTCGGTCAACATTTTTCTCATGACATGTTTGTGTGTATAATCAGGAATAATTACGGTCTGGTTCACCTGAGCATCAACAATATTGCTTTCCGTGATGGCTACCGTCAGGTTGAAACTGCCTGGCAGATCCTGAAGAGGAAGACAGCCTACATGGATCGTTAATTTTCTGGTTGACAAATCAAATTCAGTATTCAGTTCGATGTTCATCTGGTGAGGTTTGGCCAGTTCAGCTTCGATGATCCCGGCCCAGCGATTGATACCGATATAAGCCAATTCTTCTTCATCACCGACCCTGTTGACTGCGATCGATGGTTTTCCCCAAAACGGTCTCAGATAGTTTTCCAGCGCCCGCGATTCTTCTGTTCTAAAATCGTATTTGCTTTGTACCAATGGCTCTGTATCGAAATCTCCATGAACCGCCATGATGACGAGTTTGCCTTCATACAAAGCATCCAGGTCTTCCAGCATGGCTGCACCCGAAGGGCAATTGGGGCATCTGACACCAGTTAGTTCTTCGATCAGCACAACTCGATTGGATTCAGGTGCGGTAAAAGGTGGAACGATCACGTCCTTTTCCGTACAAGAAATAAATAATCCAGCTATAAAAACTATTATAAAATATTTATTCAACATGGTTAGTATTTTTGTGATTCATAAAACTAAGTTTGACAACCTGATCAAAAACTGGAACTCACTGCCAGTTTAATACCGCTAAATGCAGGTTCAAGCCTGCAAACACCTCCGGCACAAACGATGCCTTCCACCTGTTTGACATACCTCAGTGAATACCTGTTGGAACCACTTACATAAGTGAGGCCGACTGTAGGATACAACAATTTGATGGCATTTCCGTTTTCATCAGCCGGTGCTTTATCGGTAGGCACAATGTTGTACATACCGGAAAGTTCAAATGCCCAATGTGGTGCAACATTATATTCTGCCATACCAAATATCCATGATCCAAAATCTTGCTCTGTATGCATATATTGACCTTCCAGCCTGAATGAATTTTGTTTATTGATCCTGTACTGGAAATCAAAAAACGGGGTAATGCTATTGAGCAAAGGTACCTGTGGTTTGACTTCGTAAATCTCCTGATTGTATTGCTGCCATTGCAAACCTGTGATAAGTCTCCAGTCTCTGCCCTGTTTATACAGAAATTCTGTGTACAATTCACGATATAAAAGCAAGTCATCCAACCTGTTGATCTGAGAATAGTTGATGTTGAGGCTTGCATGTTTATTGAAGGAGTATTTGCCATCCAACTGATAAGCGATCTCGCTGAGCAATTGGGTTGCAGGTGCATAACGGGCAGTAAGTCTGTAAGCATTGACACGGGACATGGGTGGTATAAAATTCATCAGTCCCTGAGTAAGCGACAGTTCCGGGCTAGTCCTGAAATCAAAGTTTTCCGTTCTTTTTACTTCAGCGATGACTCCAAGCCCTTTATTACCGTAGCTCAGGCTGGCATATAATACTGAGCCTGGCTCCTGTACATATTTTCCGGGAGTCTGTGTCCCTGAAATGCTCGTTTTCAGAGCGTTGGGATCAAAGAAAACCTCAGGAGTTTTATACGCTCCTTCAAGATACATGCCCCATGAGCCATAACTTAAAGTAGCATAAGCTGAACCGGCATAGGTATTATATTTCAAGGTTTCAATCCGGTCATTGCCTATATATGCCCGCAGGGTATTTACCATATTTTGCATGGTTTCTTCAGAATATGTCCGGTTAACAATTCCGAATCCGGGTGCGATCGTAAAGGGTTTTTCATCACCAAAACTATAAAATCCATCCAAACTGGCACCTTTGATGATGGAAGGATAACTGGAAAACAAGTATTTCTGCCTTCCGGAAAATCCTTTCACTGACCATTGATCATTGAAACTGTATTTCAGACTGACACCGTATAATGCATTATCTATGAATAAAGGTCTTTCTTCGTATGCTCTGTATATGATACCGCTACCGATCTGGTCATAAATGTGTCCGGCCTGGATCTCAAGATCTTTTATCTGCTTGCGGATAAACCAATGCCTGATGCCCTGATCGGAATAGGCACTGTTGGGTTCTCTCAAATTGGAGTTGTGGAAAGCATCAAAACGAAGTCCCAAGGTCCATGTGCCGATCTGATAGCCCATTTTTACCCATGCTTCACCCCCAAAAAGCAGGTTGTCATATTGGGGAATACCACTCGCTCCGATCAGGGAATCCCTCATGAAAAAATTAGCATTTGACTCCAGGCCACCCGAAAATACTCCCTGATCCTGCGAAATCCCCTGGCGAACGATCATCCAACTTGCTATGAGCAGTAAAAAAAATTTGTAATTGTTTGTAAACATATATTTGTTTTAAAGAATTTCATACCCTTAATAATGAAGATCGCAAGTATTTTTATAACATTGCACTTTCCTTTTTGACGACATTGATGGATGCATCAAAATTGGGTTAATTATGTGTTTATTTTCATAACGCCTGTAACTAAAAGCTTAATTTTACCCTTTGAAAATAAGCTTTATGCTGAGATCATGCAAAAATAATGCAAACAACAGATTGATCTTGCATAAAAAGACTTTATTTTAATACCGGTAAATATATGGCTGGTTCGAAGAAAAAAGAACGATGTCTTTCAAATACAGCGGGGTATGAAAATGAAATCGAATTCAGTTAGAAAAACTTTTCCTGTCAGGTGCCTGATTGCAGTTGGTCGTACATTTTATTTATTGAAATTCAAATAATTAATATCTTTTAAATTTTTTTTTAATGAAAAAACTGATTCAAATACTGTCCGTGTTTTTGTTGTCTTTTATGGCTCTGACCATGGTTTCTGCCCAAAAGAGCATTCCATCGGTTGACCTTAAAAACCTGGACGGTCAAATAGTAAATACTAACTCTTTCATCCAGAACGGTAAAATTACGGTGGTGAGTTTTTGGGCAACATGGTGTACGCCATGCAAAAGAGAACTTGAGATCTATCATGAAATATATGAAGATTGGGTTGAAAAGTATGGTTTGGAGATCGTAGCCATCACCATTGATAATTCAAGGCAATTGCCTAAGATCAAGCCGCTTGTAGCTCAGCAGGGCTGGGAGTTCACCATATTGAGCGATGTCAACCAGGATTTGATGAAGCAACTCAATTTCACATTTATACCACAGACCTATATTTTGGATAAGGAAGGCAAAGTGGTTTTTGATCACAGCGGATTTGCCCCTGGAGACGAATATGAAATGGAGAAAATTCTGGATGAGTTGATGAAATAAAATCGATCAATTATCTGATCTTCTAAGATCAAAACCTACTCTTGAAGGTCATTGTATTCATCTGTTTAGAAAAAAATTTACATGTACAATTAAGTTGATTGTACATAGGTTATAACAAAATGATCAGCATAAAAAAGACGTAAACAATAACATAAGCATTGTTTGCGTCTTTTTTTTGATGGATCAATTTCAGTTATGGGATCAATCCGAACTTTTCATATATAAAAAATGCCGGAAGAATAGTCAGATCAATCCTCTTCATCAGGATCTACATCCTCATCGCTTTCATCATCGGCATAATCATCTTCCTCGATATTGTCATCCAGATCATCAACACCTTCGAATTCGTCCGTATCATATTTTTCTGAATAGTCGAGTCTGACTTCATCTCTCAGGATGCCATCTTCATTGTAATCGTCATCATCACGAATGATTTCCTGGGCTCTTTTCCTGGTCATTCTCACCAGGTAATAGACATCCGGTGTTTCAAAAAGCAACGCGCTCACAAATTCGCCTTTCGCATTTTTAAACGTGATCAGATGTCTTTCGAAACCATTGGGATACTGAAGCTTTATCTGCTCCTGCAATTCAACATCCAGTTTTTCGAAATCCTTTATAACTCTTGGTTTGCTCATGGTCTGTTTTTTATCTGTTATTTTTTGGCTTCAATACTTTTAGTCGTAGTCGGAACCGCCAGCAAGCGATTCTTGTCGATCAATGCGCCCGTGATCATACAGATCCCATACGTTTTATTTTGTATGCGAATCAGCGCCTTATCAATATCCGAAAGATGTTTTTCATTCCGTTCACGGTACGAAACGAGATAATCCATCTGGGATTCATAACTTGCATTGTCGAGGCTGTTCTCATCTTTTCCATTCTCAGTCAGTTCCCTGAGCTGCTTATCAAACTCCAGGATCTGGGAGACTGTTTTTTCTCTTTTTTGCAGAAGCAGCTCTTTGAATTCCATGAGCTCTTCATCACTAAAATAGTTTTTTGGTCTTTCCATATTATTCTTCTTCAAAGTAATATTTCATTGGTTTCCTATCTTGCGATTCGATCGGCTTCAGAGATGATTTTTTGCTTTTCTTTCTGATAGGTTTAAACTTTCCGAAATCTTCAAAATCATCTACCTGTCTTTTAAATTTTTTAATTTTCTTCATTTCAAAACTACATTACCATTTTTTGGTTAATCAAGTCATTAAAAAACACAGAACAAAACAATTTTAGA
>DDTL01000026.1:17648-46442 GCA_002344345.1 Saprospiraceae bacterium UBA2365 | reverse complement strand
GAATAGGGAATAACTTAAATATGCTTCTATTTTATTTATTTCGGATAAATATACGATTTTTTTTGAATAATACCAAATCTCAATATTTTAAGAGTTTAACACTTTGGCCCTAACCCACTTTTCTTGAACAGGAATATGGGTTCATAGAAGAAATATTTCCAAAATGAACACCTGTTTTTAAATGAAATATCACTTAATTTTTTTATCAAAAACAATATCTTCTAAATAGAAAAAAATATTCCCCGAATATATGTACGTGGTAAATTCACATCCATCGGGATCATGCTTTTACACAGTCATCCAGCCTGAAGCACTTAACTTGCTTCCCTACTCCGGATTTATCCGAAATTTTGACTGGTATTTGATCAATAATGTATATAACTTTGTATGAATTCTGTCTGTCGTGTTTACGAAATTGATAAGTGTGATTAGACGTGAACATTTCTGGATACAGGTAAAAAAATTAACCTTAAATATATGAACACTTTGATCCGGATCATTTCAATTTTCACCCTGACTGCAATATTTACCAGTACAGTTGGTGCGCAGATCAGCATCAACACGACAGGCAACGCGCCTGATTCTTCAGCTATCATGGATATTTACTCATTGGAAAAGGGCGTGCTTTTGCCCCGGATGACAACAGTTCAACAACTCAGCATCAAAGGTCCTGCAGTAGGTTTGATCGTGATGAATTTGGATTCTCTGGTCTTTTATTATTTTGACGGTACGGCATGGCGATCCATGTCAGATCCTTTAAAATCCATACAAGGTTGCGGAAATGTATTCGAATATGGAGGCAAACAATATTCCACTGTGCAGATCGGAACTCAATGCTGGATGAAGCAGAATATGAATGTAGGTACCAGAATAGACGGTATAAATGCTCAAAGCAATAATGGTACCATAGAAAAACATTGTTATAATAACGTGGAAGACAGTTGTGACGTCTATGGTGGATTGTACCAATGGAATGAAATGATGCAATACTCCACAATTGAAAGCAGCAGGGGAATTTGCCCGGAAGGGTTTCATATACCATCTTCCGCTGAATGGAATGTTTTAACCAATTACCTTGGAGGCCAGGACGTTGCAGGAGGAAAAATGAAACACGAAGGATTCAGGTACTGGATAGAACCAAATTCTGGTGCTACAAATTCAAGCCGGTTTTCCGGTGTTGGTGGAGGAACTTACCGGCCAGCAGGTTACAACTACTTCTATCTCATCCGTCAAGCCGGCATTTACTGGACCTCCACTACAAATGGTTCCAATGTATGGCGAAGAGATTCGCATTATATCTCCGCAGAGTTCTCACCTTATTCCTGTGAAAAGTATCATTCTTTTTCAGTGAGATGCGTGAGAGATTGATCCTTGATGCTGTCCAGAATGATACCCTAATTGATCTGCTGCGCAAATAAAAATTTCGTGTGTGACTGGTGAAATCAAAATCAAAGCTTACCTGATTTCCAGTAATTGTATATATGCTGAGACATCTGCGCTAAGTGTCAATACAAAATAAATTGCGGCTTCCAGCCCTTCAACATTAAAGTTAACTGCCTTCGGATTAAGGAATTCTCTGACAAATCTTCCATCCATCGTAAAGACCTTTAAAACAGTGATATTAAGATTCTGGACATCGCTGCTTTTAGCTTGAACTGTTATAATATTTGTGGATGGTTTGGGAAAATCACAAAGTCTTTTTGGAATTCAGCAGCATTTTTTCCAGCTGTAAGATCCAGTATACATAATTCTACAGATTCCAAAGTACACAGTCATTGACATCCATCACCTTTAGTATATAGCGTCTGTAAGAAAACGTATAACCAGTTGAACCATATGCACATTCCATAAAAATGTTATTTGAATAATTCTATTATATATTTGGAGAATTGTTACAAAAGTTTTATATTGTGCTTGTTATATATACTATTAATTGATGCTTTATCGAATCGTGGAGGTTGTATTTCCTACAGTGTGAAGGTAAGAATGAATTAAAATTTCAAATGTATCCCGGACTAAATTACCGGAACTTTTAAACGCATTGTTATGTTAAAAAAGTGAATCTTTTCCTGAATCTAACGGTGTTAATTTTATGGATTAAATCTTCACTTATGAGTTACGCTGGACATGTGATCGATATGATCAAAAAACTGGAAAATAATCGAAAACTCCAGAAAAATCTTAAAGATCGGTTCAAAAATAAATTGGATAAATACAACCCTCACCCTAAAACTGTTG
Source organism: Saprospiraceae bacterium UBA2365 (assembly GCA_002344345.1). GTDB lineage: Bacteria > Bacteroidota > Bacteroidia > Chitinophagales > Saprospiraceae > UBA2365. The sequence goes on along the minus strand of DDTL01000026.1, from coordinate 44,204 downwards.
ATAAAAAATTCAACAAAGAGGTATTTACCATAAAAACAGGTGTTGAACACGATGAAATCATAAAAAAGGAAAAAGCTGAAATACGTAAGCAGACCCTGACCGCATGGGTTAAAGGTATGGGCTTGTTATTTTTGTTTTTTTTATTGTTGACCTTGATTTTTCGTAAATTTTTAACTGGTTGACTGATCGGTATTTAAGTTCCGAATATGCTGGCCGGAAATGGAATGTACACCATTCTTCAGCGTTTTTGCAGATTTTAACATTGCAGCTGCCAGTTGTCTTGTATGTAGAGGTTGTTGAGACCGCAATATCCCAAATCTGTTGAAAAAACGGAGCAATTTTGCAGCCATGACTTCTCCACGACGGTCAGATCTTTCCCTCAACAGTAAAGGTGGATTGAAAATGATCAATGCGGGAAATTTAAGTGCTTTGACATCATCTTCCAGCTGGCCTTTCATTTTTGAATAGAAAATGGGGGATTTCGCTGAAGCGCTTTCCGCCGATACCAGTACATAGCAAGGTACATTATTTTCCCTCGCAGCTTTTGCAAATTGATATTGGTATTCATAATCAACTTTCCATTGTGCTTTTTTGCTGCCGGCTGCTTTGAGCGTGGTTCCCAAACAGGAAAACAATGTATCTCCTTTTACCAAAGGTTTCCATTTTTCTGCCTCATCAAAGTCAATGATGTGTGTATTCAATTTTTCGTGTTTTATGTTCAGTTCGCGTCTCACAAAAACATCTACCTGCTTAATTTCTTCATCCTTAAGGAGCAATTCCAGCAAGTCCTTGCCTGTGGCTCCGGTAGCTCCGATCAATAATACGTTCATCTTTTTTTTAATATTTTGTTATGATTGGTGGTTTAATGATAACCTGTTTTTTTGTCTGGATCAGGATTTTCAGGATTGCAGGATTTTTTGGATCAAAGTTTATTTATTTTTTTTAATAATTATTTTCCTGAAGGATCGTGCGCATTTATTATCCAATACCTGAAGCTGAATATAAAAGTTGCAGGAAGTCAATTCCCTATAACCGAATGTTTGTTTCTAAATGAGCAGTAAGCCTACATAAGCCATTCATCATTCATCATTCATCATTTATCATTCATCATTAAACCACTATCCTCTTTCTTATCCACAATGAAAATATCTGTCGACAAGTTCAAGCATACCATCGACATTGCGTTCCAGTTTTTTGATCAGGCCGGCATCATCATAGTATTCAAGTTTTGATATGATGCGGTCGATCACTTCTCCGGGGAAAACTTCTCCATGTTCATAGAAACCCCTTTGCTTGCGTAGCTCGGCAGCTGAAGCAACGCAGGAGGCCGGCAAGACATCAAAACTCTTTAATTTTTCACTACTGTTAGCTTCTGTCGGGGAAAAATACAAAGCTTCAGCTTGCTCAAGACCTTTATCCATCGTTAAACCATGCAATACGGCAAGGGTCAATGCAGCTATGAGCATGTGTACATTGGCAGATCCATCCGGCACACGGAACTCAAATGTCTGCTTGTCAGGTGAGACGGGCAATAATCCAGGTTCACGTTCATTTACTTTATTCAACATGTTTTCTGCATGATCCCATAATAAGGGAACCCTTACCAGCACTGCCCTGTTCCTGAAGCCCCAACAGATCGTTGTAGGCGCTTCCTGATGGGGTACCAGTCTGAAATAAGAACTCGGATTCGTATTCCCGAATGCAGTCAGTGAAGGCGCCATATCGAGTACGCCTGCAATTGCCTTTTTGGACTCTTTGCTAAGTGTTCCATCATTTAAAACGATGTTTTTTTCTCCTTTCATCAGTTTAAGGTGAATGTGAAGACCACTTCCTGCTTTGCCTACGGTGATTTTAGGTGAAAATGTGATATGAATGCCTTTTTGATATGCGAGATTCCGCAGTATCCACTTGGCAATTACCAATTGATCAGCAGCATCTTCCAGAACTACGGGTAAAAACTCAATTTCATTTTGTTCATAGTGCTTATCACCCACATCAAAACTTCCGACTTCTGCGTGTGCATATTTGATCTTGCCTCCACATTGGGCGATGATACGCATGGCTTCCCGTCTGAACTCAGAAGTTTTATTAAATGGTTCTGATTCGTGATAGGCACGTTGATCTTCAGGCTTGAACAACTCCATTTTGGGTGTGATGATATAATATTCCAGTTCGCCCATCGCTTCAAGGCGGAACCCTGTTTCCAATTCAAGTCGCTTTCTTGCCTTGGTGATCATGTAATGAGGTGAAGCTTCGTAAAAATTTCCTTTATGATCAAAAAACGAACATAGAAAACTGATGGTTGGGATCTCAGAAAAGACATTCATGAAGGCTGTGCTGAATTTGGGTATCACATATAAATCGCTGGCATCGACCCTTATGTAGGAGAACAAGGATGAACCGTCTACCCTTTCGCCATACGTGAGTATTTCATCCAGATGTTCTTTGCTGTTAATGACAAAATTGAGGGTTTTTAACCTGCCATCTTCAGGAATATAATGAAAATTGACCATTTTAACCCCTTTATCCTCAATATATCGGATCAGGTCTGCCTTCGTAAACTCTTTGCTGGCTTTGCCAAAATAACTTTCAAGGATATTCGGACTCAATGAATAATCATTTGTGTTCATCTCTTAAAGACTGTTTTAAAATATAAAAAAAAATTGCTGGGCAAAATTAATCAAATTATTGACCTTTATTGAGCAAAAATAGATAATAATCTTCTGACAATAGCTCCTTTCGTAGGTTTCTGCCAAATAAACATTAAGTCTGCTCCTATAAAGCATATCTTCAGTTTTTTAAAACATATTTATACTATTAAAATTTATAACACACTAAATTGCAAACTAAAAGTATTTTAAGCATAAGTTTCAATTCGTGATTTCGAGGTGATGAATACTTTTCGGAGCAGACTCAACATTAAGTTTTTTGTAATTGTTTAGCTCAATAGTCTTTTAGCCTTAAGTCTATTAGCTAATGATTTATACCAAGGTTGAAAACCTATGATTCCAGGACAAATTTGGTGTCTTTTGCTCAAAGTACACGCTCAATTCAAAGAGACTAACAGGCCTAACAGACTCATTAGCTAACCACCTAAATAATTACAGTTTTTTAAATTAAATGCAGGATGTCAAAAACGCTGATCTCAGATTGTAATCTTAAAATTCATTCCCCTGTCAGATGCTGAAATCGGCCAGGTATCATTGAAAATCTGGTTAATCTTAAGTGCCAATCTTATTTTTTGGCATCGCAAGAAGTGATCTTTTCAGAAAAAAATGTGGCTTTTTGACTTGACAATTGGCTAATTCTTATTACCTTAGCATTCTAAATCAGTTTACCATGTTCCAAAAGATCATACTTTTAGTTGCATGCATAGTGTTTATGCGATCGTTTGCATTTACTCAGGATGACATAGTTGAAGGATTTCAATCCCAACTCGAGACTTATTTTGAGGCTGAAGAAACAGACCTATTGCCCATTATCGAGTATCTGACGCATTTATCGAAAAATCCATTGGATCTGAATCATTGCAGTTACGAAGATCTGATGCATTTAGAAATTTTGAGTCAACTCCAGGTCGAACAAATTCTGAAACACAGAAAGGTGCTCGGTGATTTTCTTGACACCCACGAACTCCAGGCAGTTTCAGGACTGGATCTGCAAACGATCAGTTTATTAAGTCAGGTCGTCACTGTAGAATCAAAGATCCGCTGGACTCCGATAAATTTTAAAAATCTGATCAGCCTGGGGAAATCTGATCTGTTGATCAGAGCAAAAACTTTTATCGAAAAAGAACAGGATTATGTGTCAAATGAAGGAAAAAAACCAAATTTCTCGGGGAATAATCATCAGTACCTTTTTCGGTATAAGTATAATTTTGACAACAGGATCATTTTCAATTATCTGGGAGAAAAAGATCCTGGTGAAACACTCATCAAACGACATATCGTACCCGTGCCTGACTTCAATTCCGGATACCTGGCTATATTGGGTCCATGCAAATATGTAGATCAGTTGATCATCGGTGATTTCAATATACATTTAGGCCAGGGATTGATCAGCAATGCAAGTTACGGTGGTGGAAAATCAGCCTCCGTTATGCAGATAAGTAAATTGGCAAAATCCATCAGATCTTATGGTTCGGTGAATGAAAACGGATTTATGAGAGGTATGGCGGTTTCCGGAAAAGCGAAAATCATCCATTACACTGCATTTTGTTCATTCAGGTTTCTTGATTCCCGGTTGGATACAATGTATGAAACTGACATAACAATAGGGTCGCAGAGCCTGACAGGATTTCACCGGACTGAGGAAGAATTGGCAGACAAGCAAAATACACATCTTTTAAGTTTTGGGGGTAAAGCCGGCATCCATGCGAAAGCGATCAGGATTTCGTTCAATTTTACAGGGAATCGCTATGAATTTGGTTTGACTAAGCCGGAAGAATTGTACCGGAAATTTGATTATACCCAACAGACAGTATTTCATTCCGGGATAGATTATCATGTAAGGTGGAAAAATCTTTTGTTCTCGGGAGAAACTGCCCTTATGAACCTGTCATCCATGGCCAACGTTCATATGGTTCAATTAAGTCTGGCCAAAGACCTGGACCTTGCATTGTTGTACAGGAATTATCCATCGGGCTATCAGACGATTTTCGGAGAAGGATTCGGGGAATCCGGCGGTGCATCCAATGAACATGGTATTTATGCTTCAGGCGTGTTCAGATTGGCACGGAATATACGTTTGGAAGCCTATATTGATCTGTGGAGATATGACTGGTTGAAATATCTGGTAGATCGACCCAGCCAGGGTTATGAATATTTTTTTAAAGCAGAATATACCCTCAGAAAGAAAATGCAGTTGTATTTTCAGTACAAAAGTGAACTAAAACAAAACAATTTTTCAGATGCAGCATCCTCTGTTCCGGAAATTGCGGATGTCATCAAAACCAGTTACCGGGCGCACATTGCATACAAATTAAGTCCGACCATTGAATTGCGGAATCGTGTAGAATGGACGATCAGCAGTAAAGGTGAAACAAGTCATGGTTTGCTGATATTCCAGGATGTGATATTCAAGCCATTGCAATTTCCAGTATCTTTTACGGGAAGACTGGCTTATTTTGACATTGAAAACTGGGATAGCAGGATTTATTCATATGAAAATGATCTTTTGTATGCTTTCAGCATCCCCGTTTATTACAGGTCGGGCTACAGAATTTATGGGAACATACGGTATAAACCATTTAAAAATATGGTGGTGGAAGCCAGAATGGCCAGAAGTTACTATCCTTTCGAGGTGTTGTCCGAATATGGAGAGGTCAATCATAAAACCGAGATCAAAATTCAGCTCAAATATAGCTTTTGATCATTTTTTAAACCGCGATAGGTTGAGCTTTCGACTACGACTGGTATTAATCTACCAATCTAAACCCGACACAAACAACATTTTCAAGCTATTTGATCATTGCAAACAATTGAAAATCAGGTTCACCTTCCAATACTCCTTCCAGAAGAGAGAGGAAGTAAAGGTGAGAATCCAGTTGCTCATATTTGTCCCGGTCAGATTTTTGCAACCAAAATTCGATGATGCAAAACTTGTTAGGTTCATTTATACTTCTTAGTATATTATAATGACTCATTCCTGATTGCTGAGCGTTCATCCTCATTTCCAGTGAGATCATCTCCAGAAAGGTATGGTCTTCCTTCTCCCGGGTGTGATAATGGCCTGCTACGACATGCATGCTTATTTATTTTAGTGTCTTAAAATTCAAATTAGTTTTTTAGCAGAATGATGAAGAAATATGTTGCAGAAATAAAGCCACATAAATCACCTCTGATCAAGGATTTTAGAATTAAATAAATACCAGATCATATACCTTTGACCATTGATGTTTGCCTGCCCGTATGGGCCTGCCCGTATGGGGGTTCTCAGTGCAATTTCAACTCAGGCATTTGCGCGTTCAGGTCAGGTAAAAAAAAGGGAAGTTCATAATAAGAACTACCCTTAAAACTTATTTTCCTGAAATATTCATATTACCATTGAATGTTATCGCCATTTCTGCCATGATCCAAATCGTCATCCATTGCATTTTCGCGTTCCCATTCTTCCTGTCTCCTGGCAAATTCATCATAATCATATCCGGGCATCAACTTGTTTTTAACATGATCCACAATTCCCAGTAAAGCCTCAGAGAACCTGTTAAAATCCTCTTTGTACAGGAAGATTTTATGTCTGTCAAATCCATTGTTTTTGATACTTTTTGTGCTCTCCGTAAGTGTAATAAAATAATCACCTCCTTTAGTTTCCCTAACATCAAAAAAATAAGTTCTCCTTTTCCCTGCCCTCACTTTGGTTGAATAAACAGGGTCCATTCTTTTGAATTCTCCTTTTTCCACTGTAATCCTATTTTATTAAAAATCAATAATTTTCCACAAAAATAGTGATTCAAAATGAAATTAAAATTAATTTGACAGTTTATTTATTAACCCTGAATTGACTTATATTGTTCAGGATCTCAGACTGATAATTTTTTTATTTTACAATGTGACCCATTTATTATTTTTGCAAATAGCAATATGGAACCGAACCTGATTTGATATCAACATAAGATCTCTGCAAACCGAGATGAAGGTTCATTTCCCGACTCAAAAACTACAAATGTTACTTAAGGACTTCAAAACTTAGCCGGATGACAGACATTTGATTCTGATGCTATTTTTAATAATTTCTAAAATTTTCCGGTTGTATGTACCTTTATTAGCTGTACCGGACACTTATTGTGGAAATTTTGAATAAAATCCAGCCAGCCGTAAACCTTCAAGTGTCAGATTTTTATCTGTTTCATCAAAGCAGTCTGAGGGAAGAACCTCAGCCAGGCCACCCGTGGCAATTACCTTGACCGGAAATGGCTTTGCTTCCCTGATTTTTTCTATCATAAATCTTACCAGACCTTCATAACCGATGATGATGCCGTTTTGGATAGCTTCTATCGTGTTGGTTCCAAGGACATCTGCCTGTTTTGCAAGAGGTACTTCCTGGAGTTGAGCCGTATGGAGGGACAAACTTTTTATCGCCGTTATCATTCCAGGCACAATGTTCACTCCGCTAATCCGGCCATCAGGTTCGACAAAAGTGAAAGAAAGTGCGGTGCCAAAATCAACGATTAGTGCTGCCGATCTGAACTTTTCGTATGCAGCCAGGGCATTAGCCATCAGGTCAGTTCCCAGTTCATAAGGATTTTCAGTAAATACAGGCAGTAAATGATATATGCTCCTGTTGAGCAAAACGATCTGCGATTGTTTCATACCAGAGAAAAAATCCACAAATTTATTGGTGATATCCGGGACGACTGAGCTGATCACTACCTGTTCAACAGAATTGGCAATGACACTTTCTTCGATGAAGCATTCGATTATTTTTTTTTGATAATAGTACATACTTTCCTCACGTACTGTATCCAGTTTCCATGTTTTTTTCCATTGCATATCTGTGTATATGCCAAATGAAACGGTGGAATTTCCAATGTCAATGGCCAATATCATACAAAAGTCAGATGTTTAAACAAAATTAATCAATATTTCCCATTGAAAAGTCATTAGATTAAAAAAACCTTATGATAATAAACCCGGTCTATTGCAGCATCTAATTTAATAATCCCGATCCGTTTTGTTACCTTCACCATATTAGCCATATAATTGCATACTATTAATCAAATGCATAATTTACTTGAAATCAACAGGATAATATGAATTGTTGATCAATTGTTGATTATGGGCGATATGGAAATTATAAAACAATTAAAGATTAGTATACCTTTGTTGCCAGATTTTAATAGTAATTCATCACGAAATGAACATTCTTCTTTCATTAAAAGGTCTGGCAATAGGCATTGCAGAAATCATTCCCGGTGTTTCAGGAGGCACTATAGCTTTTATAACCGGAATTTATGAGCGTTTATTGAATGCTATACAGGCATGGAATTTTCAGAATATATCCAGACTATTCAAGGGAGACATTAAAGGATTCTGGAAGGCAATTGACGGTAAATTCATTTTTCAATTGGGAATTGGCATGTTAACAGGAATGGTGATCGGGGCATTTGCCATCAGTTATCTGTTGGTTCACTATATCGAACCGTTGCTGGGTTTTTTCTTTGGATTGATCCTTGCTTCAGTTCAGATGATCATTCGCCAGGTACATAAATGGAGTTTAAAGAACATGTTATTCCTGATTGGAGGGACATTTTTCGCCTTGTGGGTAGTGATGATCAGTCCGACATCAGGAAATCTTCAGATATGGTATATTTTTATTTCCGGGTTCATCGCTATTTGCGCGTTGATGCTTCCCGGAATTTCCGGAAGTTTTATGCTTTTGATCCTTGGGATGTATACGACGATACTAGCTGCTTTCAAAGGCGTCATGACGAATTTCAATTTTGATCAATTTTTTATCCTGATTGTATTTGGGTTTGGTTTGATTTTAGGTGCTGCTACTTTTTCCCGTGTGATCAGTTGGACTTTAAAAAAATTCCATCAACAAACCTTAATGGCTTTGACCGGATTTATGATCGGATCATTATGGAAAATCTGGCCATGGAGAATTCCGGCAACCTGGCTTAACAAAATAACCAACGAAATTGAGTCTGACAGAGCAGTTTTGGAAACACTTTCAAAATCTGATTATAAGATCATCAGTGAGGAGGTTGTGTTTCCACAGGATTACTTTGTTGATCATCCGAAGATCGCCCTTACCATAACAACATTGGCATTTGGATTTTTCCTTGTGATCAGTTTGGACTATTATTTCAGCAAAAGGCAAAATAAGGAAGTCATTTCACAATGATCTGGTGTAAAAGTCGGAAAAATTCCTGCTAATACATTTTAAATGAATGTTTTATCCGATCATTCTGAGTATATTCAAACTAATTAAACATATAATTTATTTTAATATATTGTTTAATTAGTTACCTTTGCAGGTTCATGTACATGCTAAAATGCTTTAATTAAGTACGGAAAATGGAGTCAGACAAAATAATTTCCCTAGCCGGGATGTATCAGGAGTATTTTATTGACTATGCTTCCTATGTGATCCTCGAAAGAGCTGTGCCTGCTTTGGAAGACGGTTTAAAACCAGTTCAGAGAAGAATTTTACACAGTATGAAAAGGATGGATGACGGCAGGTATCAGAAAGTCGCCAACATCATTGGTCATACCATGCAATTTCACCCTCACGGTGACGCTTCCATCGGTGATGCTTTGGTCAACCTTGGCCAAAAAGAATTGCTTATTGACATGCAGGGCAATTGGGGTGATATAAGAACAGGGGATTCTGCAGCAGCGCCAAGATACATAGAAGCCAGATTATCCAAATTTGCACTTGAAGTTGTTTTTAACCCGCAAACAACGGAATGGCAATCCAGTTATGACGGGCGCAACAAAGAACCAGTCCATCTTCCTGTTAAATTCCCATTAGTTCTTGCTCAAGGCGTTGAAGGCATAGCAGTTGGTCTATCCACCAAAATCCTGCCTCATAATTTTATTGAACTGATACAGGCGTCGATCAAAATTCTGCAGGAAAAACCTTTCAGAATATATCCGGATTTTCTGACAGGAGGTTCGATCGATGTTAGTGATTATCAGGACGGTATGCGTGGTGGAAAGGTTAAAGTAAGGGCAAAAATCGTAAAAGTTGATAAATCCACTCTTTTGATCACAGAATTGCCCTTTGGGGTTACAACCGGAACCATGGTCGAAAGCATCATCAAGGCGACGGAAAAGGGCCAGATCAAGATTAAAAAAATTACAGATAACACTGCCCAGAATGTGGAGATCGAAATCATTCTGGCACCCGGTATTTCCCCTGAAGTTACCATTGACGCATTGTATGCTTTTACGGATTGTGAAGTTTCCATTTCCCCTAACGCCTGTGTGATCGTCGATTCAAAGCCGTTGTTTTTGCCCGTCAGCGAAATGCTGAAAATATCCACGATGAAAACCAAAAACCTGTTAAAATGGGAGTTGGAGATCAAAAAAGGCGAATTGGAAGAAAAATGGCATATGGCCAGCCTGGAAAAGATATTTATAGAGAAAAGGATCTATCGGGACATTGAAGAATGCGAAAACTGGGAAAGTGTGCTTGAAACGATCGATATCGGCCTGAAAAAATATGTATCCACCCCTGAAGACAAGGTATCACCTGATGATAAGCGGCTACGCCTGATGCGTGATATCACCGAAGAAGATATCATCAGACTTACAGAGATCAAGATCAAAAGGATTTCCAAATACAATTCATTCAAGAATGATGAACTGATCTCGAATACCGAAGATGAATTGAAGCAGGTTGCCTTCGACCTTGAACATTTAACTGAATATACGATCCATTATTTCAATGATCTGCTTGAAAAATATGGTAAAGGAAGAGAACGAAGGACGGAAATTACCACTATCGAAGAGATCAAAGCTACCCAGGTCATCATCAACAATGCCAAATTATATGTAGATAAACAGGAAGGTTTTATTGGCATGGGCATCAAGGAAGGTGAGTTTGTGATGGATTGCTCGGATATTGATGATGTCATTGCGTTCAAACAGGATGCAACCTTCCAGGTGGTCAGGATCGGAGACAAGGTTTTTGTTGGTAAGAACATCATTTATGCGGCTGTCTGGAAGAAGAATGATGAACGCACAACCTACAACCTGATCTATGTGGACGGGGAATCCAAAAGGACCTACGCCAAGCGTTTTCAGGTTACCGGTATTACCAGGGAAAAAGATTATGACCTTACCATGGGTAATCCAAATTCGAAATTATTGTATTTTTCCGTCAATCCTAACGGTGAATCAGAAGTGGTTTCAGTTCAACTCACGCCTGGATGTAGCGCCCGGAAAAAAGTATTTGATTTTGACTTTGGTGAATTGGCCATTAAAGGTAGAAGCGCCGGTGGAAATATCATTACCAAATTTCCAGTACGAAAGATCACATTTATTGAAAAAGGAAAGTCTTCACTCGGAAGCATAAAAGCATGGATGGACGAAGTCAGTGGCCGGGTGAACACTCAGGAACGAGGTGTATATCTAGGGGAATTCGATACAGGAGATCTGATGCTCGCAGTTTACAAAAACGGTACTTACGAACAGAAATCTTTCGAAGATAATATGAAATTTGAGGTAGACCAGTTAGTCTCATTGAGCAAATGGACCTCTGAATCAATCGTTTCCTGCATTTACTATGAAGGAGAAAGAGAATGGTCAATGATCAAGCGTTTTAAAATTGAAACGACTACAACAGATGAACGGTTTAATTTCCTCAGCGAACATCCTCAGACCAAATTGTATTTTGCATCCATATCTCAGGAACCTAAAGTGAAGATTCACTATAGGAAAGATAACAAAACGATGGAAATGGAAGTTGGTCTTGCTGAATTCATTGATGTTAAAGGTTGGAAAGCTTTTGGTAACAAGCTGGGCGAATTTAAATTAACGAAAGTTATAGATCTTACTCCGGAAATTGTTTCATCAGATGTTCAGGAGATAAAAGGAGAAACGGATGACACTATTTACGATGAAGCGATCGACCTGATCGATGAAAATGTTGAGCAGAACTTCGAACAACCTGAAGAAATAAATGGTTCTGATGAGCAAGCTGATGCCGGAACTGAGGAGACTGTCAGAAAAAATAAGGATAAATCTAAAAAAGATACTGATACATCATTCAAAATCGGGGATACCATAGATTTTGATCTGTAGGGTTATGAACAGATCAGGAAGTTAAGAATCCTATTTTTTTTGAAGACCTCATTGACAGGTGTGGCGTTTTTATCCCGTCCTTCATTCGGAAATTCATATGAATTAAACTACTGTTTTGTTCATTTTGACGCATAACTGCAATTGCCGCCCCATTTATGTTGGATGCTGTAGAATTATTAAACCAGGCTTTAACCAAATGATAAGCTGTTTTTGGCAAAACCCCATGCAATATCTCAAATAATCCGGCAGCCGAAGCAGCCGCAATTCATTGTGCTGACGCAACACTACATACATATTTGTTTTGAAATGATCATTGCATATTACGAACGATAAAGAATTTTTACGTCTCTTGTTGTGAATACCTGATATCCTTCATTGTCAGTGATATAAATATGAAAATGATAGTCCCCAGTATCATATTTACCGGTTCCGGTCTTTTCGAATGGTAAGGTGATGGTTTCTTCAAAAAGGTATTCATTTTTTTCGGTTGGCAGACTGAATATCCAACTATTCGAGTATGGATTGATGGATTGTTTCACCGGGTCAAATGTACAGGTCTCATGGGCGCCATGATTATGGTGTCCAAAATTATTATGTACATCGAAACTGATATTTCCCAAACCCGTGTTATCATTCAGTGAGATTTTAAAACTGAAACTTTCTCCGAAATACATGGTATCACAAGGTAATGGAGAAAGGATTTCAGCTTTAGGTTGTTCTTCCACAGTATTTTTAGGGTCTACACAGGAAAACAAAATTAAGGAGGTCAGTATGAGTATACTTATTAATTTATTCATTATAATAATTTTATATCTATATGAAATTCAATAATTAAGGTAAATTGAATTAAAGTAACACTTTAATAAAAGCCTTTATCTTTAGTCTTTGTTCTATTCCGATCTATGATCTCACCAATAGTCTAAATTTAAAACAGATCAGACAAATTAAAAATAATCTGTCTGATCTATATTTTCGATCAACAATAGCGATTAATCAATAACCTCAATATGTGTATCTCCATCTTCCGTGTCAGTCGAATTGCCTGCTTCATCGACAACGGTGATCACAACATGGTAAGATCCTTTGTTAGCATTTGCAGGTACCACCACATGTTGATGCACATGCGCATTTTTCAGGCCTTTAAATGTAGCCACATTTTTGAATGAATTGTTGATGATCCTGTATTCATCTTCGATTTTACCTGATGCAGGATGATCGTGGATTTCAATATGGTAATAATCCAGTCTCGTATCATCGTTGGCGATCGCTTCAAATTCAACAGAGATGGTTCCTCCTTTTTTTACTATAGAGGTTCCGTCATCGTGATTGGTCACTTCAATGTCCTCGATTTTGGGTTTGTCATCTTTGGTACAAGACGAAATCGTTGCAGCCATCACTGCCATTAACATGTAAATACTAAGTTTCTTCATTTTAAATAATTTTATAAATAATGTTTTAAATCCAATGGTATGCTGATAATCAACTGAATATCTCTTCCCGGTTCGGGTATTCGCAATCTTCTGTAAAAACTGATATGGTTGAAATATCGGGTATTTGAAATATTGTTTATTTTAAAAATCATATCAATTTGTTGAGCTTTAATTTCAAATGACGTTTTTGCATTCGCTCCGAAAATTAAATATCCCGGAGTGGTTAACTCATTGGGAACCGTAAAGATCTGTCCGGATGCAACTGTCATATCCAGACTAAAACGGTTGTTTTTAAAAAATTTCCAATCAGGCAGATTTGATGCAAATTCGGTTATTAAATTCAAAGGAGGAACAGAAGGTAATGGTCTACGGAGGTCTGTATTGACAGCATAAACATACTCTACACCCATGTTCAGTTCAAGCATTTCACCTGCTTTTTGAAGGAAGCTGATCTCGAAACCAGTGAGTATTGCCTGATTTTATTTATATTCATAAACCTGACCTTCAGGTCGTAAAACAGGTGTCGGATTGAGATACAGATAATTGGAATACCAGGAAAAAAACGGGCTGATAGCCAGGAAACCGGTTTTCCATTTAAAATCGCCTACCAGGTCCAGCTGATAGCCTTGTTCAGGGGAAATATCCTGATTTCCTTTTTCAAAACGACCTTCATGTCTGTGAAGTCCATACGCTGCCAATTCATAGACAGAAGGCACCCTGAATGTTTTTCCTGCATTCACCTTAAAAATGATGTCACCGTGAGGTATATATACGATTCCACCGGAAAAGCTGGCATTTACAAAGTGCTTTTTAATTTCACCATTCAATATTGCATCGCCAAATTCAGGGTCGGCGTTCAAAGTTTTTTCAATAAATACATAATTATGATCGATTCTGGCACCGAAATTGGCAGTCCATATTTTGGAAAACTGAAACCTACCAATTGCAAAAATACCAGATGAACTCTTATTGTATACAGGTAAAATATGATTAAATCCATCCTTTTGATGCACCTGAAACTGAGTGCTCATACCGGTTTTAATACTCAATCCAGGAATCCTGTTGCATGCATATTGTATCCGTAAACTGGCAACCGACAGAACGAGTTGAAGGTCCAATCCTCCCATGTCAATATATTTTTTCAAGTCCGCTGCTCTGTTGCCTGTCCGGTCAAATAAGTCACTGAACTCCTGAGTTGTATTTCTTTGGTAGCCAGCGGTAACATCTATTTTATCATCATTGATCAAATAACTGGTATGGTGGATCAGGTTAAAATCCATATTGTTTTGCTTGGGATTCAGTACATCAAAAGAATTTGCACTGTGGATGGTGCGGTTTTCTTCAAGTTTCAGTCCTTCCCAGTCAAAAAATCCGGTATTTTGTTTAAAAAGACTCAATTCAAGACTGCTGAGCTGTTTTTTCGTTTTGAAAGCAGTAAATAAGGATAAGCCAAAGTCTTCTCCTGCAGTATTCAATACTTTTTTGCCCAACTTAACTTTATGGGATGCTTGTTCTGAACTTACAGGTGCCGGCAACAAAAAAGAATCAGTGGCTGGTACACTGAAATCCCCAAAACTATCATACGAAGCCTGAAAGTATGAAAATATATTGCCCTTTTTGGTGGAAAGATCACCTGACAAGCCACTCCATTTTGTGTTGGAACGTGAAATAAACTGAATATTGAACTGTGAGCCATCTACTGAGGGAATTTCAGGAGGCAAAATATGGATCAATCCTCCCATTGCATCAGAACCATATTTTAATGTAGCTGGTCCTTTTATGATCTCAATGTTTTTCACTCGTGAAGGATCGATGGTAATTCCATGATGGCTACTCCATTGCTGACCTTCCTGTTTTACATCGCTTTCTGCCACAGCAATCCGGTAAAAGCTCATTCCGCGGATGACTGGTTTTGACATCCCTGAACCGATGTCCATAGATTGCACTCCGGGAATGTTCCTGAGCGTCTGCATTAAATTGCCTGAATAATGGCTGATCAAAAAATCTTGGTTGTAATTCAATACCTGCTGACTTTCCTGTTGTCGGTTATACATTTCCCTGGTTCCGGTTAACATGATTTGCGGCAAGGTGTCAGTGATCATTTCCAGGCGGATAGTACAATAATTTTCATTATCCCGTAGCAAATCCACCACAGGAATGACGAAATCTCTGAATCCGTCCTTTGTTACATGTAATTTTGAGTCCTTCTCAAGATCGGGGGAAAAATAAAACAACCCTTGTTGTCATTAACTGATCATCAAGGTAAATGCTGGCTCCCTGAATTGGAAGAATCTGGTCATCGGTCACACGACAGACCAGTTCACTACCCTGCCCTGAAAGCTGAACATTATACAGTAACATTAAAATTAATATCATCCAAACAAAAGTGCTGATCAAACTAAGTCTTAGATACTTTAACGGTATTACGAATTTCATTTTCGTGTTACTCTTTAATAAAAAAAATCACTCAGCCAGGGTCATCGTGATCTGACCATGGCCAATGCCTTTAACTGCGATGAGTTTATCTGCCAATTCAGTGATGATCAATGCGTTGCCTTTGACGGCTATGATCTCCATACAAAGGTCTTTATCCAGATGAAAATGCTGTAAGGAAAGGATCAGTTGATGATAATGGTGCTGAATTTCAGTTAATTTAGAAGATAAGTTGTGTTTGTGGTGATCGTATACCAAGGTAATAGATCCGGCAACCATATCATTGGAAGCCCATTTGTTCTTTACCAGGTTTCGGTTGATCAAATGGCGAATGGCCTGTGATCTGTTGGACAACTGATTTTGCCGGACAAAATCATCCAGACTGTCCAAATAATCTTTTTCAAGAGAAACACCAAACCTGATTACGCTCATAAAAGCAAAATAAAATTTTAAATTAACAGGCCAAAGATATAAAAATGAAACTATATACTGAAATAATTCATGAAACAAACCCTAGTTTCTACGTCAGATTTTTTTTTTAAAAGTTCAGTATTTTGGGTATTCTACGCTATATACTCCAATTCAAAAACTTCCCTGAGTACGTTTTTTAATTGAGTTTTAACAAGATCAAAATCCATTGTTTTACCTAGTTCCTTCTGCATGGAAGTAACAGATTTTTCCAAAGGAGAAATCCCACAGGGAACTATGTTTTCAAAATATGACAGATCTGTATTGACATTAAAAGCTATGCCGTGCATTGTGACCCATTTACTGATGTGGATTCCTACAGCACAAATCTTTCTGTCCATATTTTTCTTATCGTCACCGATCCAGACTCCGGTATACTCACTGATCCGCTTGGTTGAGATACCGTAGCTAAGCAACAGTTTTATAACCGATTCTTCCAGTGAATGAACCAGCCAGCGGATATCATGTTTGAAATGATCCAGATCAAACACCGGATATACGACAATCTGTCCGGGCCCGTGATAGGTGATGTCTCCGCCACGGTTTATTTTGAAAAAATCAATTTCATTTTGTTTTAATTCCGCTTCATTCAGGAGTAAATTTTCCATACTTCCGCTTTTCCCCAGTGTGTAGACAGGAAAATGCTCTACAAACAAAAGATAATTTACATTTGGCAGACCATTTTTTTTTCGATCAACGAGTTGATCAAACAATTTTTGCTGATAATCCCATGCTTCTTTGTAGGGCATTTTACCCAGGTCGATATAATGAGTTGATTTCATGCAGTCAAATTACGTATGAAAAACTGTTGCTGATTGAATTTGTTTAAAAATATAGTAAAATTAATGAAGGAAACACTCAAAACGAATGAACCGCATAAATAACTTACGCGGTTCAATCATATCAACATTTTAAAACTAAAATACTTTAAACTATTTGACTTCTCTTCCACCTTTCAGAGCTTCCTGATAAGCCTCCAATTCTTCCCAATTGCCTTCTGCGGCTAATTTTGCCTGCCTTGGCCATGTGCCAGGATCGGCCAGTTGGAAATTACTGCCGGCATCGTCGAGTATTCTGTTTAGACTGTCCAGGGAAGTTTCAGCCAGCGCTCTCCAGGTTTTGATACCTTCGTGATGCAAAAGTTTTTCGATTTTCGGTCCGATGCCTTCGATGGCTTTGAGGTCATCCTGATCCCATCTTTTCAGAATACCCATCTTGATGAGTAATCTTTCAATTTTGGAATCATTGGATACATGTTTATCTTTTTTCTTCCCTGTATCCAGTGTTTTTTGTAAATCGATCAATGTTTCCCATTCTCCAGTCTCTGCCAGCGCAGCTTGTTTCGGCCAGGTAGATGGATCGATGATGCGATACTTTGCTCCTTCTTTTTCCAATAGAGTTTTGAGATAATCAGGACTTTTAGCGGACAGGGAAGCCCAATTGGAAATACCGTTTTTATGTAAAAACTCCTTCATTTTAGGACCGATACCTTCGATCACTTCAAGGTTGTCATCAGTGAATGAACCAAACATGGAGGTTTTGACCCCCGCTCCGAACTGAACAGCATTTTCATCCTCTGTATTCAATTTTGCAGTACCTACTTCCATCTCTTTCAGTTGTCCTTTGAGGATGGCTATGGTGCCAAGGTGGTCATTATTAACTGATTTGCATTTGGTTAAGTCGGTTTCAAGTTTTCTGATCTGCTGTTTCAGGTCATCGCACTCATTTTTTTTCTTTTTCAGTTTTGCTTTAAATTTGCCCCATAACAACCAGCCAAGCGCCAGGCCGATCAAAAAAGGTAACAACCATGATAAAAGCACCTGCCACATTGCGATATCGCAAAAATTTATTGATAAAAACATAATTTGATTATTTTATTGTTGAATAGTATTGATTTCAGCCCTTCTGTTTTTTGCCCTTCCTTCTTCAGTATCGTTGGTTGCAATCGGTTTCATCATACCTTCAGATTTTACTGAAATGTTATTTTCAGAGATTCCCTTTGTGACCAGGTAATTCTTGATCTGCTCAGCTCTTTTCAGGCCAATGTTGAAATTGATCTGTTTTGAACCAACATTGTCTGTATGACCTATGACCTCAACCTTTCCGTCAGTTTCATTCATCCATTTGACCAGGCCTTCGAGGTATCCTTTTCCTTCTGCATCCACTGTGATGTCGGAAGATCTGAAAGGGAAATACAGGATCTTGTTACCAATAGAAAACACCGGTTCCGCTTTTTTGTAATCAATCTTGCTGCTGAGAAATGCATCGTTTGTCTTTTCAAAGCTTTTTTCGTTGAGTTTACTCAGTAGTTTGTACTCGCCTTTTTTCAATTCCGGGAAAAGTTTGTTTTTGATCTCCTGCGCACGCAAAAGGCCCAAATCCGTACCACCGGGCATTCCTTCCAGTTCACTTTCCTGATAATAGCCGGTAATCTCAAGCAAACCGTCATTATTCAGTAAATTGATCAGGGAATCCTTGTAATGGGAAAACAATGAAGTTGTTTCGGTTTGTTTTTCAGCCCATTTAAACTGAATCGGGTAAATTGCTGACTTAGAAAGCTCTTTATCTATAACATCGGTGACTTTTGAGCTGTCATCATGCCCGCAACAAATCGCTTGCTGCTTATCCCAAATGAACCAATAAACAAATCCTAGAATCAACCAGATCAAGAGTAATAAAATTCTCATATAAAAAGTTGGTTAAGGAAAAAATAATGCCTCAATTTATAAGTTTTGTGTGAATGAATCAAAAAAAATAAATTAAAAAACCAAGAATTTCCCAAATCTTCATTAATTTTATGCCGAAATAGTTCATTACACCTTAAAATTACTGATTTGTTCACCTTTACTAAAGCTCCATTTGTTTGGTTACTGATCATTTATGTATCCGGAATCCTGACATCCACATTGCTCAGCGGACAGGCAATTTTCGTCATTTTGATCTTTCTGTTGACGGGTTCGTTGTTGATGATCATGTGGTCATTTTTATATGATTACAAAAGGTTTTACCTGATCATTATTCCATTGCTTTTGATTTTCTCCGTAATCAGATATCATCAGTTTCATGACCATTCCTTGCATCAGTTGGCTGTAGGAAAATTCTATCTTGAAAACATTTACTTAGAATTCAATATACTCGAAGCTCAAGGAGATAAATTTTTTTCAAGAAGGATTGCCAGGATCATCAGAACTGAGCCTGGTTACGAAATGCTGACAGGAAAAAAAATACTGCTTAACTTCAAACGTGACACCACCAAATCAGAACTGAGATATCTTCCCGGAGAGACTTACCGTACTCATTGCAACATTTCACCTGTTCCAAACAATGGCAATCCATCGGCATTTAACTTCAAAAAATTTATGCATGCCCAGAATATCCATTTACAGGCATACCCTGATACATCCGGTCTTGAGTATATTGGCATGGAATCATCATTATCTCCATTCCGTTATTTCGCATCGATCAGGAATCATTTAACGAAATGGATAGAAGTGAAATTACCACATCAAAGATCATCAGCTTTGGTCGCAGCGTTGACTTTGGGTGAAAAAGGTGGTCTGGATGCCTCCACACTGGACGTTTTTTCCAAAACCGGTGCCAGGCATATATTAACTGTATCAGGAATGCATGTCGGGATCATCATGCTGATCCTGCTTTTCATCACCGCTCCACTTAAACGAAGCAGTTTATTGTTCAGGTTGATACGAAATACAATACTTTTCTCAGGCTTGTGGAGTTATGTTTTTCTGATTGGGGCCCAACCAGCAGTTTTAAGGGCTGGATTTATGCTTTCGATCTATATCCTTGCCAGGGAATTTTATCGAAATCAAAATAGTCTTAATACGCTTTCCTTTTCAGCATTTGTCCTGTTATTTTTCAATCCGCTCATGTTGTTTCAGCTGAGTTTTATTTTCACCTATCTGGCGCTGTTCAGTATTTTATGCTATTACAAACCAATTTTTAGTTTGTGGACACCCGGGAATAAGGTATTGAATTATTTTTGGCAATTGACCAGTATGTCGATTGCTGCGCAAGTACTCATGATGCCCATTTCGTTGTATTTTTTCCATATAGCTCCTATTTATTTTATGGTATCCGGACTTATAGCGACACCTGCTGCGTTGGCTATCTTTGTTTTAACGCTTCTGTTTTTTGTGGAGCAATTAATATTCAAAGGCACAACCACCCTGTTCGCTTACCTGCTCGACCTGATATCAGGTTTGTTTTTGGATTCAATGGCCTTGATTGATGGTCTGCCTTATAGTTCATTGCAAAACATCTGGATCACCGAAACCGCTCTATTTTTGTTCATCATGGTCATATTGTCATTCTCTCTGGCATTTTTACATCAGAAAAAAAACTATTTATATATTGGATTTGGCATAGCAATGATCCTGGCAGGATATCATTATTGGCATCAAAGATCTTTGGAAAAGCATGAAGAGCTCTGTATTTATTCCGATAAGAATGATTTATCCATCGACTTATTTGTCAACAAAATATGCTACTCGATTCAAAGTGATACTTTAAGTCAAAAAACCGGTGATTACACATCTAAAAATCACCGGATGAAACACGGAATAAAACGTATTACGAACCTCCGTATAACAGAAAACTATGCTGATCAGTACATACAATATTCTAATGGCATATTATATTTTAAGGGTTGTCAAATATACATTTATTCTTTGGCTGATGTCCGGAAAATTCCGGATGACAAACAACAGGATATCGACAAATTCCAGGATTTAGTAAAGGGTAATGAACGGATTCTCAGATTGCCAAAAAATGAAACAAACCACAGGATGTCGTTTTTGATTTATACATGCAAAAATCAGAAATGCGATGAAGTGCTTTTAAGTAATTTTCCCGGGATCATCATTTTTCCTGCTCACTTACCCTTTTGGGAATTGAAATCTGTCAAAAAGATATTGCCAGATGAAAACATTTGGGATATCCGTGACAAGGGAGCATTTCGCATCATTTGGGACTGATGACGTTGATTGATGATACAAATGATTTGAATTTTCGAATATTCTAATAAAACAACTATTTCCAGAGGAACCAATAAAAAATACCATTAGTGTCGCAGATTTTAAGAAAATATTTGAGTTAGAAAATAAAATACCGATCAACATGAAAAGAATCCAGTTTAGCCATATTGAAAAATCAGGCATATTATTATTTTTTGCAATTTTGCTGGGAGGCATCCTCATCATTGAAATCAAGACCAGTCGAGCAGTACAAGCTCCCGTGATCAAAAGAGACATAGTTTTTGACAGTTCAGATGATGCGATTCCGCAAAGGACGAAACAAAAAAGGAGGTTTGTTGAAAGGAAATTCAATCATTTGAATGAGCAAAAAAAAGATAAATTGTTTTTCTTTGATCCGAACAATGTTTCCTTTGACAGTCTTGTTTTGTTGGGATTGTCAAAAAAGACTGCCCAAAACTGGACCAAGTATCTCGCAAAAGGGGGAAAATTTAAGTCGAAGAATGATTTAAAAAAAATCTATGGTATTTCCGGGGATTGGTTTGATCATGTAGAATCATATATCAGGATAGGAGAACAAAGGTCGACTGTAAGAAATGAATCAGCAAAATCAATTGACATTACCAACAACCGGAAGGAACAAGTGGCATATAATCCCGGTCACGTTAAAAATCTATCGGTCAGACTGGACATCAATGAGGCCAGCCAGGAAGACTTTATGCAGTTGCGCGGAATTGGCCAGTCATTGTCAAAACGGATCATCAAATACCGGGAGTCGCTTGGAGGATTTTATGCAGTTTCGCAAATAGGAGAAGTTTATGGCTTACAGGATTCAGTATTCCAATTATTGAAAAGTCAATTGTTCGTGAATGAAGCAAAACTGGAATTTCTACCCATCAATACACTCACAGTAAACGAATTAGCCAGACATCCGTATATTGACCTGAATATGGCAAAAAAGATTGAAAGATACAGGCTACAACATCAGGGAATAGATAATGCCGAATCGCTGAAAAAAATTTATACCATTAACCCCAATGAGATCGAAAAGCTTCTACCCTATCTGGATTTTCGAAAACAATAAAGGTTGAGTCTACTCCGAAAAGTCATTGCCCCATAAATCCCCCTAAAAGAGGACTTATAATTTGTTGATTTTCAAGCGTTTCCCTTTAGTCTTGTGCTGACCTTCAGCGTCAGTAGGTTGGGGCAAAAAACGATTGAAAATCAACAAATTGGACTTTTCGGAGCAGACTCAAGGTTGTACACTCAATGCCCGGATCATTTAGTCAAAACCTTTTGGTTTGGCTACCGTGAAAACCCGACTGATATTGAACCCGAAATGGATATCTCCATTGCCCCATTGTCCTGTGGTAGAATCGATCAAAAACTTTTCGGTCATTGCCCTTGAATTGGTCAAATGCAATTGAAAAACGTGTCCGCCAGTTTCGAAATCAAGTCCCAATGAGAAAGTGTTGGTTGGTATTGAGGTTCCAATAGGGCTGACTATCTGATCAGGCAAAGTGTAATAGTATTCAGCGTTGGCGCGGATCGACGGTGTCAGCCTTACAGAGGCGCCTGCACCCAAAGCAAAAATGGTGTTTTTATCAGCTTGTGTGGAAACCAGGTTCCTGTGAACCAGGGTAGGCATCAATTGAATGGATACAAAATCTCCGAATTTTCGTGCGATCAACAGTGCGTGATGATAATCCAGTCTTGAATAAAAATAGTCATTTCTGACATTATCCTCATATTTTGTAGAATTTATGTATATTGAACTCACCCAGGCAGCTGTGAAAGGAAAATTGGATTTGCCGGATTTTTGTCTGAGAAACCTCCATTTGAACGAGGCATCATACGTTTTCATAAAAGAGGATCTTCCTATGCCAATGTTGATATTATCCGTTAGACCGTATTCCAGCCCCAATCGAATGGTTGAATTATCCAACCCGTAGAATTCACTGAAACCTGAATTGAGTTGTCCGAATCTGTGGCTGATGAGGAATTGCATGACTCCTTTCGCATTACATTCAACAGAATGCCCGGTCACTATTCTGGTAGCTTTAAATGTGGCAATTGTTAAGTCCGGTTCCGGAGCACTTTTTTGTTCCAGCAGATCAAGTAAATCGTTTTCCTGTCCAAAAGACATTCCCGTGCTCATAAAGATCAGGAAAAAAGAAGCCATAATATTAATCCATTTTTTCATAGTTCATATTTACATTGATCTCGATATTATCATCAATATTTTTTCTCACAGCCGAAGGTACTTTTATGTTGAAATCTTTCAAATTTACTGTAAAAACAGACTTCCCTGAGATATTGCCTTTATTGGCTTTTTGTAAAGAGCCTTTCACCTCAATATCCTTACTGACCCCATGCATTGTCAGGACACCTTTGACATTGACTGTCAATGGTTTATCAGTTATGGAATTTTTATTGAAGTTGACGATTTTCCCTTTAAAGGTAGCTTTGGGATATTTACTGCTTTCCACATATTTTTCATTGAAATGCTCCTGCATCAGGGCTTTTTCAAAGTTAAATGCCTTCATCAATAGCGAAAATGCCATTTCCCCATTGTCTGTATTCAATACTCCAGAAACCTGATTGTTAAAAGCTTCAATGTGTTCAACAGGAGTTTTTGAGAAAAAGCGGATGTTTCCAGTTTGGGTAATGTATTTTTGGGCAAAAAGATTCAAAGTCATCATGATTGCCAGCACAAAAATCAAGATTGTTCTCATTCTTTTGATAATTGATTAAAAAAAATGATTTAATTATTTGGCGCTCCGGCGTCCACCCAAGACCTGATCTTTTCAATTTCACAGTCGGTCAAGGGTCCGGATGGAGGCATATCCCTGGTTTCACCAGCTCTGAAGAGTAATTTGCCATTATCTACCATCGTTTTGATATCCGCATAATTGGTCAGGTAGCCAGGTGCAAAACCTCCGGCAGAATGACAATCACTGGTTCCGCATGAATTGTTCAGAATGGGTGCAATATCAGCTGCAAAGCTCATATTTTCTGTTTTGCACAAATTGGGATCGGTCAAAAGATCTTCCTTATAATTCGTACAGGATGTTAAAAAAAATGCAAATACTGCAAAAATGCTAAAATACTTCATTATGATATGTTGGTTAAAGAAATAATCTGGTTTGAAAACATGATGCCTGTAATAAGTTCTATGGTGATGGAACAACGCTGCAGTTATTCAAAACGACATCCAGCAACAGCCCCTGGCATCTGCCTTTTATGGTCAGGATTGTGCCTGGCGCAACTTCTGTGGGAGGAATGCTGAATGAGCAATTAACACCACCTGCGATGGCATTTTCAGCACTTAATACGATGTTCACCCCAGATTCTTGTTGAGTAAAACGATCAACTGTGCCTGTAACCTCAATGACTTTATCTATATATTTTTGATTTGCAACTGTTTCGTCAGTCTCGAATGCATTGTATAATTCATCAGATGTCAATTTGAAGTCTGCTTTGACTTCATTCAGTGGAGTCACCTTTTTTTGAAAAAAATAATAACCAGTTCCGGCAGCAATCAGCCCGATCAGCAGCAAACCAATGAAAATTTTAAATTTCATTCAACACAGTTTTAAATATTTTTTTATTGAACTGTAGTCAAAACAATGATTGTAAAAAATTGTTGAAGGTAAAACAAAAAAAAATAAAAAAAATGTTCTTACAAGTGGTAAAACCTGGATGTTCGGATTGAATCAATAAGTTTTTTAAATAAGTAAATTGAAAGTTTGAGCCTACAGCGAAAAGTCCCATTTGTTGATTTTCGATCGTTTTTTTTTAAGCTACTGACGTAATAAAGTCAGCACAAGACTAAAGGTAACAGACTGAATTTCAACAAATTAAAAGTCCCCTTTTAGGCTTGAGCTGACTGTAAACGTCAGTGCCTGTGCTGACTGTAAACGTCAATGGGAATTTAGGGGCAAAGACTTTTCGGAGCAGACTCAATATTAATAAATAACCTGTTGTCATTTTTTCAAAGAATTATATCAATTACAATATACGTTCAGGCATTAATGTTAACCACCTGATAACAACAAATTATTTTTGAATTATCTATATTTTTTGACGAATGAAATCAGTTCTTCCACATTGTCACAACTACCCAGTATGATAGGACTTTTTTGATGTAATTCCTTGACTTCCTGTTCAAGAATCCTGTCCAGATTGGTATTGATCGCTTTTCCTCCGGCTTGTTCAACCACCATTGCCATTGGATTGCATTCGTACACAATCCTGAGTTTCCCCTGAGGGTTTTTCCTCGTATTGGGATACATGAATATACCTCCAGTGAACATGGTTCGGTGGACATCAGATACCATACTGCCAATATACCTCAACTTACGTTTGGAATCAGAACAATGGTCAATAAAGCGTCTCATATCAAGGTCAAACTGAAGATAGTAACCCTGATTGACTGAATAAAAATCACCGCTTTTGGGCATTTTAATGTCAGGGTGTGACAGGCAGAATTCTCCGAGCGACGGATCCAGCGTAAATCCATTAACCCCGTTTCCTGTAGTGTACATTAAAATAGTGGAAGTGCCATATAATACATAACCTGCGGCAACCAATTCAGTGCCGCTTTGCAAAAAATCTGCCAATTCAACATCACCTTCAGGATCGGATACTCTCCTGTAAATACCAAAAATGGTGCCGACAGATACATTCACATCAATATTGGATGAACCGTCCAAGGGATCCACAACAACTACATATTTTGCCAGTTTTCCGGATTTGGTGGGCAGGGGAATGAATCCTTCCAGTTCTTCAGATCCGATGGCGCAGCATTCACCGCTGTTTTTCAGGTATTCAACCAGTTTATCATTGGCAAACATATCCAGTTTCTGCACATCGTCTCCTGTTGTATTGGTTGCTCCGTCTAATCCAAGGATATTTACAAGACCGGCACGATTCACTTCTCTGTTAACAATTTTTGCAGCAACACCAATATCTCTTAATAATCCGGATAATTCTCCTGTTGCGTGTTTAAAATCCATTTGTTTGTCAATGATAAATTCATCGAGTGTAGTTATTCTGTCCATAAAACGGTTAATTTTGAAGTTCAATCAGGAAATATTCCCGCGATGTAAATATACAAAAATGTAAGCTTTTAAAAAATAATTGTTTTGAAATGAAATTATTATGATGAAGTTTTCCAGTGAAATAAGTTTTTGCATGATAGGTGTATCATTTTTATACCATTGAGTGATTAAAAATTCCTTTATGCGTGTTTTGAAAGACAAGGTAAGCTCCCAAAATTATTTCATTTATGATATCTAAGATAAAAAAGTTTGTACTTTATTAAATGGAATTCAACTGGTTATATAATAGAGAATGAAGCGTTGAGTCAGCGCCGAAAAGTCCAATTTGTTGATTTTCAATCGTTTTTCGCCCCAACCTATTGAAACATTGATCAGCACAAAACTATAGGGAAACAATTGAAAACCAACAAATTAAAAG
>DDTL01000026.1:0-17604 GCA_002344345.1 Saprospiraceae bacterium UBA2365 | reverse complement strand
TTCAAAAATAAATGATATATTTGTTAATCTTTAATTTATAAAAACCTTTGATTATGATCAAACAATTACTTTTCTTGATTTTTTTATTCTCTGGCATCAGCCTTTTCGGGCAAACGGTCTTATTGGAAGAGCATTTCAATGACTCAGAGAATCTTCCTGCAAACTGGTTGAATATAGATGGTGACGGTGATGGATACAAATGGAAACTCAGAGAAAATTCGGCAGGAGATAAATATATTTATTCTGAATCATGGTCAGAAGATGTTATATTGTTTCCTTATAATTTTTTGGTAACTCCTGAAATTGACCTGACTGGTTTATCAGGAGATGTAACTTTAAGTTATGTTGTGGGTGCTGCAGATGATACCTATTTTGAGGATCACTACAAATTATGCATCTCAACTACAGGAACAGATACTTCTGATTTTAATGTCATCCTGTTTGAAGAAACAACAGGATACGATGCATACGAAGGCTGGCCAGAAAGAATGATCGATCTGACACCTTATATCGGACAGAAAGTATACCTTGCCTGGATCCATTATGATTGTTCTGATCAATACAGGTTGCTGATTGATGCCATTGTCGTTGAGAACACGTTGAGTTCAGGTCTTGTATCTTCAGGGACTGATCGTGCATTGATAGTCTACCCTAACCCGGTTAAAGACCGATTACTCATAAAGGGTATGAAAAAAGGATCAGGTATTGAATTGTTAACTTCTGAAGGAAAACTTGTGTATGCTGAACAACCGTCAGATACTCAAACTGCCATAGATGTACAGCATCTCAATAAAGGATTATACATCCTTCGGATAAAAAACAAAGATCAATCGGTGGTCAAAAAGATAAATATACTATAATGGTCTAAAATACAAACTTTCCAAAATAGCTTGTATTGAGTGTTTTAAATAAAAAGGCAGCCCGTGGCTGCCTTTTTTTATTGAGAATTTATCTATTATCAGTTTGATGGGTCAAATCATAATTGAAATCAAATCAGAGTTCCTTTCAATCCACCCATATAGATTATAATTTTATCCAGGAGATTTGCATTGCATGCGGGCTGACACCTGTGACCCAGTCTTCCTGATCAGAACCATCCAAATTGGATCTCATAATTTTGCCGTCAGGAGCTGAATTTGAATTCTTGAATCCCCAGAAAAGTTTGTTCCTTTTGTGATCTGCGGCAATTCCCCAGGTTGCCTTAGAGCCAAAATCCCCGATTTTAACGAGGGAAGATCCATCTAAATTACACATATACAGACCATTTTCAGTAATTGGTGTGCCTGTAACTCCGAATGCAGTAATATATACTTTTTTAGTTGCCAGATCCACTTCGATCGCTGTTCCATCGATGTCAGTCAAATGTTCAGTGATGGCACTTCCATCAAAATTGAGTGAAAAGTATCCTCCCGGGAAATCAACTTTATCATTGACAAGGTAAATTTTTCCAGAGGCCGGATCATATTGCATATCCAAAGGATATTCAGGGCTTAAAGAACCCGTGTTGATATAGTGTTCAGGATTTTTGCCGTCCAGGTCTGACCGAAAAATTCCTCCGGGAGAACCCCAGTACAATTTATCTTCCACTACCATAAGTCCCTCGGGTGACCCTGTTATCTCTTGTCCTGCTATTGATGCGTCCAGAATTTTTTCCGGATTCTTGCCATCTGCATCAAAGCGGTAAATAAGTCCAAGGCTGTAATCAGATACATACACTTTGTGTCGCGCTGTATCAACTGCGATTCCATAAGGTCTTGATAAAGTAACCGCTTCAAAATTCTGAACAACCGGTGTTTGGTCATTCAGCATGATCATATGGACCCCGCCACCTGAAGCATTCCTTGAAGTGAAATATAGAACCTGCGTCAATCCGGCATTCGGATCTTTAATATTGATGGCTTCGGATTTTATCAATTGATTATAATGTACATCATTTTCAGGAGTACAAGTTAGTTTTACGGTAAACAGACCCGGGGTATCAAAGTGAATGACCGGATTTTCTTCCGTGGACGTGATCCCGTTACCAAAGTCCCAAAAATATCCTTTAGCATTCAAAGATTTGTTGATAAATGTCACCTGACAGGGTGCATTTCCGTTGTTTGTGACGGAGTATGAAAAATCAGCCACGGTACTGGAAGCAGGGATCCCCAATTCATATTTTTCGCAGCTGTAAAACCCTACGGTTACGAAAATAACCATTGAAATCAGCATTAGTTTCTTCATATTCATCGCTGTTTAATTTGGTAATATTAATAAACTAAATCCTGTTTTGGATTAATCGGTATAAGTGACCGGGTTTATTCTTAATGAAAACCAGATCAGTGTTGTAATTACCGGTGATCCACACAGAAATAAATATTTATAGTTTTTTATTAGTTTGTAATTCAAAAATCGGGATCGGGAAAAATAAATGATCTGAACTTATCCCAAGGACCTGAGTTGCCCTGTTTGTCCGTACCAGATCCAGCCATCTGTGTCCCTCAAAAGCAAATTCATGCCTCCTTTCATTTTCAATGACAATTTTGAGATCGGTATGATTTGATGCGCTGGTATTTGCCAACCCGGCTTTGTTCCTGATATAGTTAATATCTGCCTGGATATCTGCAATATTCCCATCAGTATATGCCCGTGCTTCTGCCCTTAACAGATACATTTCCTCTATTCTGATCACTTGTACATTATCTGCACCACCAGCCACATCGTTGTATTTGATACAATAAGGTTTGTTTTTATCATCATAGGCTATGGACGAGCCTAATCTCAGATCTCCGGTTTCAAAACTATTGATCAATTCTGTAGAAGGCGCTATTTCATACCTTCCTGCAAAAGACCTGCTATAAAAATACTGTGCCAGTCTGTTGAAATTTTGCAAATCAAACACCACCTCAAAGATTGGGTTGGTTCCATCATCAATGACTCTGCCGGAAATGATTGCGGAGCTGTCAGCGAAAATTCTGTTTCCGGTCATATGATACCGTGTCAGATAAACTTTTGCGAGCAAAGCCTGAGCACTCAGATCGTTGGCATGACCCGGAGCTTTCTGACCTGACATCAATTTTGCAGCATCATGAAGATCGTCAGTGATTTGTTCCAGAATCAAAGCCCTTGGAGAACTTTCCAGATCGATGTTGCTCAGATCCAAAGTTGGTAACAATCTGAAAGGTATATCCCCAAAATAACTGGTAAGGTTAAAATATAATAAAGATCTGAGAAATAATGCTTCTCCCAAAAACTGGTTTGCTTCTGTCTCGGTAAGATCAGAGATCGACGGCAAAGCATATATGATGTTGTTAGCTCTGTTGATCCCGTCATAGGCGCCTGACCACATGGCATCAATTATAGAGTTATCAGAAGGGATCGGCTTGATAAGCATTTGACCAAAATCCTGTGTCGTACCTGTCCAGATCAGGTTATCCGCTGCCAGATCACCGGCAATAACCTGATATCTTCCATACAAGCCTACTGAGTGTAAAGCATTATAAGAGCCGGTAAGCGCTTTGTCCAAACCAGAGCGATCTTTAATAGCGATCTGGTCAGATATCGCATCTACCGGATAAACATCCAGGATGTTGTTGCAGGATGCCAGTCCGATAACGAAGATAAACAGTGATATATAAAATTTCATATTAATAATTTTCTGTTTGTGATTCATAATAATAACTTTCTGTTGTACACCCATTTACAAACCTATGTTCAGCCCGAACAGGAATGTACGCGATTGTGGGTATGTAAAAAAGTCAGTTCCCATTACCACATTATCAGTACTATAGTAATTGACTTCAGGATCCATCCCTGAATAAGGTGTGAATGTGTATAAATTTTGTCCGGTCACAAAGAACCTTAAAGATTTAATTTTCAGTATTTTGATGAAATTTTTGGGAAGATTATAACCTAAGCTCACATTTTTAATCCTTAAAAAGGAACCATTCTCTATGAATCGGGAGGATTTGAAGGTATCACCCGCTTTAGGATATTGGGTGATATCACCCGGTTTTTGCCAGCGGTTGACCATATTGACTGTCTGGTTATCTTCACCCACCCCGGATTCCAGGTAAATCAATGTACCGTTGAAAACATCATTCCCATAAATGGAATGCAGGAAAATGCTCAGATCAAGATTTCTAAAAGAAAAATTATTGGTGATACCTAAGATAAAATCAGGATTGGGATCACCAATTTTGGTCCGGTCGTCTGCAGTGATCTCTCCATTTCCATCAATGTCATCATAAACCAAATTTCCGGTAGTCGGATCCACACCAAGGCAACGATATCCGTAGAAAATCCCGATCGGTTCTCCAACGGCAACCCTGTTACCACCTCTTCCCTGATCGTCAATGGGTTGATCTTCATACAATTCCAGGATTTTATTTCTGTTGGCAGAGAAATTTACTGAAGTATTCCACTTGAATTTACCTCTGAGATTTTCGGTGTTCAAAACCAATTCCAGTCCTTTATTTTCAAGGCTTCCGATATTCGTGGTTATGCTGGTAAATCCTGTGGATGGTGGCAATGGCCTGTCGAGCAGCAGATCGGTCGTTTTGTTATAATATAAATCTGCAATCAGGCCAATCCTGTTGTCATACAAAGCGAGGTCGAATCCGATACCAGTCTGAAGAGTGGTTTCCCATCTCAGGTCAGGATTGGGCAATTGGGTCGGGGCTATTCCTGCACCGCCTCCGTAATTATATCCGCCTTTATATAATCCCAGAGAATTGAAATCACCGATGGCATCGTTTCCAGTTTTTCCGATGCTGATCCTTAATTTAAAATCATCGATCTGTCGGATATTTTTTAGGAAGTTTTCCTCATTCATTCTCCAGGCGAAAGAAACTGCCGGAAAATATCCATACCTGTTGTTTGTGCCAAATTTTGAAGATCCGTCAGCTCTTCCGGTCAGTGTGAATATGTATCTATATTTAAAATTGTATTTTATCTGAGAAAACCATGAATTCATTCCTCTGTCGATTGCAAAGGCAGAAGCAGCCCTGATGGTTCCGGCAGAGGTGATATACTGCAAGTTTTCATTCGGGAAATTAATCCCTTCTATATAGGTATTCCTACGGGCATATTTTTCAAAACTATAACCAGCCAATGCTTCCAGATTGTGGTCGTCCTTAAAAGTGCGGACGAATTGTAAAACATTGCTTGACACAACATTACTGACAAAAGTTGTTCCCTCAATTCCCAAACCATTATATTTAGCACCCTGGCGTACAGTCACAGGATCATAACCGTGTTCTCTCAGGTTATAATTATCAATGCCGAATTTGGTGTTGAATGTAAAGTAATCGAGGAATTTGTACTCCAGAAAAGCATTTCCAACGTTTCGGTTGGTATGTGCCACATTGACTGTTTCATTGGAAATGGCAACGGGATTGGCATAAGGACCATCTTCATTATAAGAGCCATCTTCATTGTAAACCGGATAAATGGCAGGTATGGACAAAGCATTTGGTAATGGCCCAAATAAGGTCTGGTCTCCCTCTACCCTGTTGTTTTTGGAACTCGCCATAGAGACACTGGCGCCAATGCTCAGATTTTTCAAAATCTTATGATCAACATTCAGCCTCCCGGAATATCTGTCAAAAGAAGTTCCTTTGACTGTACCGACCTGATTGTAGAAGTTGCCGGATAGAAATATCCGGGTTTTGTCATTTCCGCTGCTCAGTGACAGTTCAGTATTGGAAGTGGGAGCTACCTGCAGGATTTCCTTCATCCAATCCGTGTCGATTCCTTGAACATCAGTTCCTTTATATTCATTCCATTGCCGGGCATTCATAAGTTTCAATTTTCTCTCTTCAGGGAAGGATTGAAAACCATAGGAAGTACTGAGGTTCACTTCAGTTTTTTGTTGACTTCCCTTTTTGGTGGTGATCAGAATGACACCATTGGATCCTCTGGCACCGTAAATAGCTGTTGCAGACGCATCCTTAAGGATGGTAAAGGACTCAATATCGCCCGGGTTGAGGTCTGAAAGTGCGTCGATTTCCTGTCCGCTATAACCGATCTGGCCAAAACTGCCGGTGATCGCAGGTACTCCGTCAATGATGATCAATGGCTGATTACCCGCATTGATCGAGCTTCCTCCACGAAGTTTGATCGCACTTTGTCCGCCTGGAGTTCCTGAATTTTGGGTAATGGATACTCCGGCTGCTTTACCTTGTAAAACACCGTCAATGGTTCTCAGGGGAACATTTTTAATTTCACTTTCACTAACGGCTGTAACAGATCCGGAAATCAGCTTTTTGCTTGATGTGCTATAGCCAACTACCAATACTTCATCCAGTTTTACGTGATCGTCAGCCATTTCTACCATGATTTTCCTTCTGCCTCCAACTTTTTCTTCAACGGTTTTCATCCCTATAAAAGAAAAGTTTAAAATTCCGTCCGCTGAAACCTCGATGGAAAAGTTACCCTCCAGATCTGTGATCGTGCCGTTTTGAGTGTTTTTCTCGATCACAGTAACCCCAGTCAACGGAGTTTTGTCATTGGCAGAAACCACATTTCCTGTTACAAGGAGCTTTTGTGACATCATGTAACCCGAAAGCAGACTCATCATGAACAACAGTAGTATTTTTCTCATAAAGAACATTTTATAATGATTTAACTTTTCATATAAATACGGTTTGACACTATAGTATTTCACTTCAAAACAATACTTGTTTGCTATAACGTGTTAAGCAAAATTCTGCATAGGCAGGAATTGCTTTCAAAAATACCAGATTCTTTCCATAATTGAGATGTAAAGCAAAAAAAAAATATGCTGAATAGAAATCTGATCAATGGAAAGCTTATTTTAAGTGGCTTATGCAACAAAAATTATCATTCACTCAAATGAAAGAGATCGTGTATGGTTCAGGAATGCCTCAACGTGGAATAGAAAATGAAAATACTGAACCTACACCTTCTTTGCTTTCAGCCCAGATTTTTCCACCATGTTTTTCAACAAACTCTTTACACAGGATCAAACCTAATCCTGTGCCTTTTTCATCGGCCGTGCCGTATGTTGAGTGGGTATTGTCAATACGGAAAACTTTTTCAAGTCGTTGCTTATCCATACCTACGCCATTATCGGTTATAAATACCATGATTTCATGCGGTTCTGTTCGGGTAGTTATAGAGATTTCTCCTCCTTGCCTTGTAAATTTTACAGCATTTGAAATAAGGTTTCGGATCACTGAACTGATCATATTTTTATCAGCTAAAACTTCTAAATGTTCGGGCAGTAATCTTTTGATGGAGATGTTTTTGAGGAAAGCAATCTGTTCAAACATTCTGGCTGTTTCATCAACTAATTGAACCATGTCCAGCTTTTCGGGGGTAAATGCTATTCTTCCTGTTTGCGAGCGGGCCCATTCAAGCAGATTGGTAATTAAATCCATCGCCTTTTTGGAGGATTGTTCTATGATCCCGGCATATTGTGAAATGCTTTCAAAGTTATTCTCCTTAATCTGTTGGATCAATAATTCACTATAACCCAAAATGGAGGTAAAAGGGCTTCTGAGGTCGTGTGCGATAATGGAAAAGAATTTGTCTTTGGTCGCGTTGAGTTCGTTTAATTTGTGATTGGTTACTTTCAGTTCATTCAATGCATGTTTCAATTTGAGGTGGTTCTGGACACGGGCATCCACTTCAGTTGCGTTGAAAGGTTTGGTAATGTAATCAACAGCGCCGCAGCGAAAACCCTTGATAATATCGTCAATATCGGTTTTTGCTGTCAGAAAAATCACAGGAATATGTCTGATCCGTTCATTCGATTTGATCCTTCTGCATACCTCGAAGCCATCCATATCAGGCATCATGATATCGAGCAATATCAAGTCCGGCATATTGTTTTCCAGTATTTTAAGTGCATTGACACCACTATTGGCAATGCTTAAAGAATAATCACTACCCAAAACGCTGGCGATCACTTTCAGGTTATTGGACTGATCATCCACTACCAGGATAATATCTTTTGCCTTTGGTGTTTCAGTTTGGTTCATCCAGGACAGGTTTATCGTTAAATATTGAGACAATTGCATATAAACTGGCCTGAATTCTTTCAATATCAAAAGATTCGATGGATTCTTTCAAATCATTGGTTTTATCCAAAAGTTGTCCCACAGCGTGCAATTCGGCAAATTCCATAAGCTTCAATACCAATGCTTCGAGTCCATCAATGATCATACAATTGACCTGCTTTTCAATTTCGGGACATAATTCTTTATTGAAGAGGGTTTTAACTTCTGCAGAAATATCCGAATATGATATTTTGTTTACAGGGAAGGTTTCAATCTGACTTACTGCCTCGTTTTTAGTTTGTTGTTCAAAGGGTAAAAATTTGATGAGCTCATTTATCAGCGATTTTTTCTGGATAGGCTTACGCAGATATCCTTCAAACAGGTATTGAACTTTATCAAAGTCGCTTTTCATCGTTGAAGCAGTCAGTGCAATCACAGGTATGTGAGCCAGTTTCCTGGTATTTTTAATAAGTTCTGTCGCTTCATAGCCATTCATGCCCGGCATTCTGATATCCATAAGGATCAGGTCGAAATCATACCCATTGCATAACTCAATGGCCATTTCACCATTTTCGGCTTCAAATAGCTGCAGGTTGTGATTTTCGAGATAAGTAAGTACCAGGCTGCGATTGAACGGGACGTCGTCCACTACCAGAATTTTTGAACCGACAAAAATAAGTTCATCTTCATCCCATGTATAAAAATTATTCTGCTCAATGACTTCATCACTATATTTGATATCATAAAACCTGGCAAAAAAGCGGCTGTAAATTCCTTTTTCGCTTTCAACACCAATTTTCCCATTCATAAGCTCACATAGTCGTTTGGTGATCGTCAATCCCAATCCTGTACCTGCATATTTTCTGGTATCCTGTCCTGATTGCTGTGTGAATGATTCAAAGATCCTTTGTTTATCTTTTTCGGCAACACCAATACCAGTGTCTATGACAGATATTTCAAAATCGATGAATCCGTTTTCATCCCTCAGAACTGTAATTTGAATTTTCACATAACCTTTGTGTGTAAATTTGATGGCATTTCCGGTGAGATTCAACAAAATCTGACGAAATCTTATCTCGTCGATCAGTACCGTCTGAGGGAAATCAGCATCGATTTCTACGATAAAATCAAGGTTCTTTTCCTTTGCTTTCTGATCGAAAATCTGTTTCATTTCATTGACGATCACCCGAAGGTCAGCCGGTTCGGGAGAAATCTCCATACGTCCGGCTTCAATTTTTGAAAGGTCAAGTATATCGTTGATCAGCAATAGAAGTGTTTTGCCGCTATCCAGTATGGTTTTCAGAAAGCTCTTTTGTTTTGGATCGTTGGTCGTATTGAGCATGACTTCACTGAATCCGAGAATGGAGTTCATCGGTGTGCGGATTTCATGACTCATGCTTGCCAGGAACTCAGATTTTGCGCGATTGGCCGCTTCTGCCTGCTCTTTTGCCAGTTTCAGATCAGCTTCCACCTGTTTTCGCTTGGTGATGTCATCCTTCACTGCGAGATAATGCGTGATTTCTCCATCGGGAGAAGTTATTGCTGAAATAGATGCTGACTCCCAGAACAATTCCCCGTTTTTCTTTCTGTTGTGAAATTCTCCACGCCAAACCTTACCCTCAGATATATTTTCCCAAAGTTTTTTATAGGACTCTCTTGGCTGATTTCCTGATTTCAGAATTCTTGGATTTTTACCCACAACTTCATCAAACGTATATCCTGTAGATTCTGTGAATTTGGGATTTACATACTCAATTTCTCCGTCTAAATTAGTGATCACCACACTGGCAGAACTTTGCTCAACAGCCTGTGATAATTTGCGGAGTTTAATTTCTGTAGCCTTTTTTTCTTCAATATGTTTTAAAAGGATATTGATCAGATAATCTGAATCATAAGATTTAGTTCTCATTTCATCGTCTACTGCAGCATTTTCATCCTGAAGTTTAAAAATGGCTTCCTGAATTTTCTCCAGCAAATTCTGTTGAGAGATGATATATTCCTGTTGCTTCCGATAAGCAGATCTTAGTTCCGAGGAACTGATTTCAATTGAATTTTGCAATAATTCTATATCACCATCATAGCCACAATAGGTTTCTTCCACAATGTGAAGAAAGTCCATCATTTTTTCAGGAACACTTTGCCCGCTGCCAAAGAAACGCTGGATTTGCCGCGAAAGCAATTTGTTTTTTAATGCAACCATAAGTTGAATCTTAAATTTCTTTAAACAAAGTAATTGTCATTGTTTGATTGTGCAATTCACATTTTGATTCTATTAGATTTATGGGGCATAATTCTCCGTATGAATAATATCCGGTCATGGTAGTTTTTCCTCCCAGAACTTCTTTGACGGCTTCGAGTTCTTCTTCTGCTCTTTGTTTCAATACAAGTTTTCTGCCGACACAACTGATCAATACAGCCAGGTCAGGTTCAGTAAGGCCGGGCTGTGTCAATGACATTTCAGCTGCCAGACTGGCACCATCGATCAATTTTTCTGAGTTGGCCGTCATCAGTCGAACATATTCTCCCTGAGGAATATCTCCTGCAAAAACCATACTTCCATCTGTTTCATCTATCGATAAAACAGTGCGTATCAAAGAAGAATCCCTGTCTTTCAGTTGGAGGCTCAAAGGGAATAAAAGTGCAGAAGCAGGTAAGCCGGCAACGTGATCACCGAGGTATTTTTTATACAATTCGAGCGCTGGTTGACCGTCAAGTTCATACAATACATTTTTATCTGATTTGGTGACCAATCTGTCCGCGCCAAAAGAATTCCATCCTCCCATACTTCCGTTTCCTGTCTTCAGATGCTTTCCATAAAATCCTATGGCTGAAACAAAATTTTTGATGCCAACCTGATTGCCCACCACTACGGTTTCTTTAAAATCTGCCTGATCTCCTGCGAGGCCGCCGGTTACAGGAATTTCGTCCTTCAATACACTATTCAGACCTTTGGCCAGTTCACTTCCATTGATATTTAAACCTTCTGCAAAAACCATGACATGGATCAGATCGTCAGCATCGAGTTTCTGGCCAATTTCGGCACCTGTCGAGAAGCTATCTTCCATTGACTTAATGGTCGCAGTAGCAGTTTTAATTTGAGATTTTTCAAACCACACAGCCGTGCAAACCAGGTGTTCATTGTGAAGTGTTGTCTGGCAGATCTCACCTGAAGTAGAACATCCTAATATCTGAGCATTGGGATAATGCTTCTTTAAGTAATCAATGTGTTCCGCTTGCTTCAATAATTCCCTGTCACCAAAAATGAAAATCAGATTGGCTTTTTCTGAAAGATTGTTGTTCGTGATCATTTCCCAGCCACTCATAGTGGAATAAAGTAATTGTTCTGTTTTCATATGTGTGTTTTTTGTTTGTTTTATTCAGTCAGTTGAATCAATGTGCATTATAACTTCAAAAGTATTTAAATTGTTTTTATTCAGTATCATCATCGAATAAGGCATATACTGAACTTAGACAATATTGGATACGATCGAAATCAAAGGATTCCACGCCATCAGAAAGTTCATTGGCTTTATCCATCAAAAGATCGATGTGATGTTCTTTTGCAAACGCTCTCAGTTTTTCTGCCAGCGCTTCCAGTTTATCCATGATCATATACTTGGATTGCTTTTCAATCTCATCAAAGAGTTCGGTTCTGAACAATTGTTTCACGGTTGCACCAATGTCAGAAGAATCGCCTGAATTCCGGATTATTGTGGTTTCCGGATCATTTTCAGATAGTTTTGATCTATGTTCGAATGGTAAAAATTTAATTATTTCATTAAGCAGGTATTTTTTTTGAACCGGTTTTCTCAGATAACCGTCAAATAATGCTTCCATTTTTATGATATCATTTTGCATGGTCGAGGCAGTAAAAGCAATAACAGGCAATTTTTTAAGAGATTCAATCTTCTTAATACGTTCTGTAGCTTCATATCCATTAATACCGGGCATTCGGATATCCATCAAAACCAGGTCAAATTTATAAGCGCTGCAAAGCTCAACTGCCATTTCGCCGTTTTCTGCTTCAAAAAGCTTCAGATTATAATTCTCGAGGAAAGCCATTACCAGTCCGCGGTTAAACTGCACGTCGTCCACCACCAGGATTTTAGAACCTTTAAAAACAATTTCATCTTCATCCCAGGTGAAAATATCATTTTGCTCGATAACCTTGTCGCTGTATTTTATATCATAAAAACTTGTATAAAAACGGCTTCCTGCATCTTGCTGGCTTTCGAGATTTATTTTCCCGCCCATCAATTCGCAAAGACGCTTTGTAATGGTTAAGCCTAATCCTGTACCTGCATATTTCCGCGTATCTTGCCCTGATTGTTGGGTAAAAGATTCAAAAATACGCTTCTGGTCTTTCCTGGGAACCCCTATCCCTGTATCGATGACCGATATTTCAAAATCTATTAGTCCGTTATTGTCATTCAGCACTTCAATCTTTATTTTAACAAAACCCTGATCCGTGAATTTGATGGCATTTCCTGTAAGATTCAGCAGAATTTGTCTTAACCTTATTTCATCGATCAGTACGGTTTGCGGGAATCTCTCATCAATTTCAATGATGAAGTCGAGGTTTTTTTCTTTGGCTTTCTGATCAAAAATTTGTTTCATTTCGTGGATGATCACCCTCAGGTCTGCAGGTTCCGGAGAGATTTCCATTCGTCCGGCCTCTATTTTGGACAGGTCGAGAATATCATTGATCAGTAAAAGCAAGGTTTTTCCGCTATCCAGAATAGTTTTGAGAAAACTCTTTTGTTTAGGATTGTCAGTTGTGTTAAGCAATACCTCACTGAATCCCAGAATTGAGTTCATAGGAGTCCTGATTTCGTGGCTCATGCTGGCCAGGAACTCAGATTTTGCGCGATTGGCGGCTTCGGCCTGATCCTTGGCTTTGATAAGTTGTTTTTCTGTTGTTATTTTGGTAAATGCATCGGCGATGGTATTGGCCAGAACTTTGAGGAAACCCATTTGGTTATCGTTCCATAACTTTTTTTCTTTCACTGCATTGAAGCCCAAAAAACCCGTTGTCTGATTGTTGGAGATAATGGGTACACACACTAAAGATTTAATTCCTTGCTGCCGGAATTCGTCTTGTTCGGCAGCCGCTTCCTCCGGCAATGCTTCCACGTCCGGAATATGGATGGTTGTTCTGGCATCTATTTGTTTTTTCCACCAGGGAAGTGAATCCAGCAACATGCTTTTCAGTCGGTTCCTTTGTGGAATGATGTCCGGCGAACACCATTCATAAGCATTGGTCAAAGTCAGTTTATCTTCGGAAATGACCAGGATATAGCTGCGATCCACACCGAAAAACTGCCCTGCCTGCCATAGCATCCGATCGAGTTTGTCTTCAATATTATCAATGTCAGCACTCACAAAGTCTGATGAAATGGAGGTGATCAGTTTTTGAATATTCACCTGATGTGCAATCAGTTCATGAGATTTTTTCCGGTTCCCGACATTAACGATCAACTGAGCAAACACTAGCAACAGGTTGGTTTCTTTTTCAGAATAAATATGGTGTGACCGGACGGAATCAAAACCGATAAATCCTAAACAGGTGTCACCGTCCATTTTTGGTACGGTAATCAGGCTTTTAATATCCTGAGGTTCCAGAATTTGTCTTACCCCATCTGTTTCATCCAGGGCCAATACATCGGGTATGAACAAAGCTTCACCTTTCTTGTGTGTTTCAACCCACCAGGGCATCTGTTCAAGCGGAACCTCCTGCAACTGATCGATTTGAGGAGAAATACCTTCTCTACACCATTCAT
This sequence comes from Saprospiraceae bacterium UBA2365, assembly GCA_002344345.1. Classification (GTDB taxonomy): domain Bacteria; phylum Bacteroidota; class Bacteroidia; order Chitinophagales; family Saprospiraceae; genus UBA2365. The sequence goes on along the minus strand of DDTL01000026.1, from coordinate 3,821 downwards.
AGGTATTTATACAAATATTTTTTCCCCAGTCGTATTGAAAAATATAACCCCTGTCAGCATTCACAAATTGGCTCAATTCAGTAAGCGAATAATTGATGCCTGCGTCAATGTCAGATATTTTGAGATTGATGAATTTTGAAGCCATTTTCATGATGATCTGCTGGAGACTGGAAAGTTTAGCCAATTCTTCTTCGGCAAACTTCCGCTCAGAGATATCAACAAAACTTTCGAGTAAAATATCCTGTCCCTTGATCTTGATAAGTTTTACAGTTTTCAGTACAGGAAGTCTGGTGCCATCAAAGCGACAAAGAATCCGGTCAGCGTTATCTACTTCAAGATGCTCATCGCACACGGGACAATTATCTTCCATAGCCGCGCATACAAAAGAATGACAGCGTTTGCCTATAATATTTTCCGGAATCGTTCCGATCATATCAGCAGCGAAGGAATTCACATTTTCTATGATCCGTGTTTTGGGATTGATCAGCATAATGCCCACTGAAATATTTTCGAGTAAAGACCGCTGAATGACTTCGCTTTCCCTGATCTCATCTTCTGCCTGCCTTTGGGCAGTGATGTCAGTAGCCGAACAAACGACATATTCAACTGTTCCATTCCTTTTCAACCTTGGAGTTTTCGTCACAGAAAACAACCGTTTTTCCCCTGACACATGTGTCATCCATTCTTCAGCGACAACAGGTGTTTTGGTAGTGAAAACTTCCCGATTTGCCTCATGGTAAGATTCCGCCAATTCCTTTGAAAAAATACTGAACTGATTTTTAAATGCCAGGTCTTCGGTGGTAAGCCCATGAAAATCGGCGTGCGCTTTATTTACTGCACCGTAAGTACTTTCATCTGTCAGATACCATATCTGGATCGGAATATTATCTAGTAAAATTCTTTTTGATTCTTCTTCCTTTTCCAGCGCCCTTCTGGATGCTTCAGCATCTTCCAGCATGCTCAGCATTTGTCTCCTGGTAGTTTCAGCATCCTGAAGCCTGTCATTTTGCATTTGTCTTTCGTTCTCTCTAAGCTCGTTCAAATCGCTTTTGATAAGTTCAAGCGATTCTGCGAGGTAAGCCAGTGGGTTTTCCGCTGATACATCAACTGCAGGAATATTTCCGGTATCATCCATTTGCAACACTGAAAAAGCGTTGCTTAATTCCTCAAGATCTTTGACCGAAACATAGAAACCTTTTTCACTTTCCGCCGAACCGACACCACCGGTGATCCTGTCGATTTTCTCAAAAGCTTCTGCCACAGATTTTACAAATATAAAACTCCGTCTCACGAATGCGGAAAAAAGTCTGATGGAGACTTTGTTTGCCATACTTGCATTGATAATAAACTGCGTTACATCTTCATTTTGAGTTTTGCTTGTGATCCGCTTGATTTCTTTGGCGTATAATTGTCTTATTTGAATGGATGTTTTATCTGTTTCAGAGTAATCCGCGATCATGAAAGGAATACTGGTTAACCGGTTCTCGTCCATAACTTTTTCCAGTAAAGCGCTGGCAAGTAAAATGTCCTCTGGATTGCGGGTAGTGCCGTGAATGGACGTAAAAAGAATGTTGCCAGGAATGCACCCCACCCTGAATTTAAAAGGATTATCTGAACTTTGATAATCCCATTCAGGTTTGAATATCAATTCGTCCGGGTGCCAGGATCTCGAAGTTTCCTTTGCAGATGTGTCGTAAGGATTTTCCATTTGCCCTGCCAGAATTTTCTGTGCTGCTTCCATAGAATCAGTATAGTTGTCCACAGTGGCTACCCTGAAATCAGGTTTGAAATACCGCATTCCCTGGCTGATAAAAGGTTTGAACCATGCTGGACCTTGTATGATCACCAAACCTATCATGGTATGTTGATTTTCATACAAATAACTGATCTGCTTTTTGGTTACACTGAAAGTCAGCCGGCCTGAAATGGCAGCAAGATTCCTGATCTGGACATAGGGCGACTTTACGCCAGCTTCTTTACAAAAACCTTCAATTACTTCATTAAACCTGTCCAGATCGTGATTTTTCAAATTTCCATGTCCATCGATATATACCACTGAATCTCCGATTTTTTGAAGGGAGATAAAGTAATCATCTTTAATTTGAACATCAGTAAATTTTCTTAAAGAAATCGTGGGTAATCCGGTGACCGGACAAGAGCTCAGGATACTTTCCTGTAAGTTATGCGTATTTTGCTGATTATCCATTGATTAGTCTTCCACACTTTTGTAAATAATACCTTTATTCAATTGTTGTGACAGGTTATTGACCTCTTTTTTCAATTCCAACATCCGATTTTCACGGTCACGCATCAGCCTGTTGACCAGGTTGGTTTCTTCATACAATACTGCGAGTTTTTCTTCGGTTCGTTTTCTATCGGTAATGTCCGTGATGAAAGAAAGTATGGCAGGTTCTCCTTCCCATTGGATCAGTTGTGAATGTATGTTAACCCATTTAACTGTACCATCGAAGGCAATGACCCTGAAATCATAACCGGTTTCAACATCATGTCCCTTCAAACGTAAATTGTAACGATCATCCACCATTTTCTTGTCATCGGGATGAACGAGCGTGATAAATGGTTCAGTGAAAAGTGTATTGGCCGGATGCCCGACAATTCGGGCCAGCGCCGGATTGGCAAATTCTATTTTATCTCCGCGGAGAATCGCAATGCCACCGGCAGCACCTTCGAAAAGGTATTGATATTTCTGTTCGTTTTGCTTTATGATATGGGTGCGTTCCCGCAACAACATCATCACATAGATCAAAGCCAACACCATAAGAAGCAAGCTGGCGGGAAGGGATGTTTTTTTGGCTACTTCCCAACGCCAGGAACGCGCATTGAAATCCATGCAAAATACGGCGATAAGTTCTCCTGATTTTGGATCTTTCAGGGGAGCCAATGTTGTCACCCAGGTGCCCCACCGATCAGGTGAAGGACCTTCTACGTATCCTGTCTTGGTTTCAAAAACCTTTAAAAATTCATCAGGAATTTCTTCATAAATCTGTCCCGGAGGTGATTCTGTCTCACTTCCAGCTGGTTCACTGTCAGCGAAAAAAAATACCTGGCCGTCAGTCCTTTGGCCAAGCAGATATGCAAACCGACACCTGGGATTGGCCACCTTGACCGATGCAAGCATTTCCTTGCGTCTCAGATAATCCGGTGTATTGAGATCGGCTTCGGTACCTGTCAGTGTCCTGATGCGTTCAACATTGATCGTACTGACCACCAACTGAGCCTGAATTAACAGATCTTTCCGCATATCTTTTTCGATCTCGGAAGAAAGCTGCCAAATCGAAAAAACAGCTAAAACGACTATTGCTATCAATAACACAGGTTTGAAAAGCAAGAGCCAACCTGAAGTTTTGTTCGATTTGCTGTTATAATTCATAGCTGATAGTTTTTTGGTTGACAGATATACGTGCTCATGCACATTGCCAAACACAATTATTGGATTGGTTAGTGCGGTCAGTGTGATTCAGCCGTTCATTTCGTTCATCATAGATTTCAGTTCAATTATTGGGGTTTTGCTCTGATACATCTTATGCTGCCTTCAGCAATATATGTGATCAATGATTTTGGTGTCTACTGTTTGCACAATAATCCATTCAAATCAGACTTGCAGCAATCCTTAGTTGAACCAAATTCTGCTACATCGTGATACGCTTTCAAAAATACCTGTTTCTTTCCATATTTGAGATTTTTCACTATTAATTTTTTCGTTTAATAGTAAAATATTTGGCTTTTCTGTTGTAGATCAGGCTAATGAGCGAAGTTTCAGCATTTAAAAATATGGCAACAAGCTGGAGCAACAAGTAGTA